>DAOOQH010000049.1:0-16610 GCA_035388625.1 Chitinophagaceae bacterium
TGATGTTTCTGGTGCAATAATACTCACTACGCCTGTTGGTTCGGGCACCGAAAAATTAAAATGTGCGCTTGATACCGGATTCACTGAACTAAATAATGCTGAATATTTATCGCACCAGCCACTATAATAAATACAACGATCAATCGCCAATAAAACTTCACGTTCAGCTTCTTGTTTTGTATTGCCTTGAAGGATGAGTTCTTCAATAAATTGAGCCTTTCTTCCTTCTAGCATTTCACCAATACGATAAAGTATTTGACCTCTATTAAAATGAGCGCGTCCGCTCCAGCCGCTAAATGCGTTTCGAGCGGATACAACTGCATTTCGAAAATCTTTTCGAGATGATAAACAAATATTGGCGATTACTTCATGTTGTTTATTCATTAATTTATAATAGCGCCCACTTTCAGTGCGAGGAAAAGCGCCACCAATATAAATTTTATAAGTCTTCAATATTTCAATTCGAGGCATAATTTATTTTTTAGCAAATGGTGATCAAAAATACAATCATATTTTTCAATATTTGAGTCGAATATTGGATAGGTTTATGGATGATTTCATAGTTCTGAAAATAGTAGTCAGAATAATTGATAAAATTATATTATTATATCTCCAAAGCATTCTCTAAATCCGCAATAATATCCTCAATATTTTCAATGCCCACACTCATCCGAATCAAACCATCTGTAATACCAGATTTTAATCGAAGATCGCGTGAAACACCCACATGTGTTGTACTTGCAGGATGCGAAACCAACGTATCGCAAGTTCCTAGCGAAACAGCGTGGGTGCATAATTGTAATTTATCTATGAACTTTTTACCCGCTTCAAATCCGCCTTTTATTTCGAAACTCATTAAAGCGCCAGCATGTTTCATTTGCTTTTTGCAAAGTGCGGCATCGGGATGCGTTTCAAGTCCAAGATAATTTACAAATGCAATATTGGGGTGATGATTTAAAAATTGCGCAACCTTCTCAGCATTTGCACAATGTCTATCCATACGTAGTTCCAAGGTTTTTATACCACTACTTAAAAGGTAGGCATCAAACGCATTTGAATTGCCTCCCAATAAGCGATGATGTTTAGTAACTTTTGTATTCATCCACTCAAGATCTCGACCAATTAAAACGCCTCCAATGGCTGTGCCATGTCCATTTAAAAATTTAGTAGTTGAATGCATTACAAAGTCAACACCAAACTTAAAGGGTTGCTGTAAATAAGGTGTTGCAAATGTATTATCAACGGCTACTTTCACATGAAATTGATGAGCTATTTGAGTCAGTGCCTCTAAATCTACACATTGTAATGTAGGATTAGCAGGTGTTTCAAGATACATCAATGCAATATTTTGATTCGATTGAAAAGCCTCTTTTACAGCGTCAATATCTTTCATATCGATAATAATTGTCTCAATGCCTAAAGAGGGTAATACTTTGTCAATCATTTCTTGTGTGCCACCGTAAAGCGAATAATGTGTAAGTATTTTTTCACCTTCTTTGATATTGGCTAATAATAATGTGGCTATGGCTGCCATACCTGAAGCATGCAAAATTGCTTTCAGTTGTAAAGGATTGCCATCCTCATCATTCAGTTGATAAGCCTCAAGGGCTGCAATTTTTTCTTCAGCTTGTGTTATGGTTGGATTTCCAAACCGCCCATAAATATATCCTTTTTCTTTGCCTGTAAATAAATCAACTGCATAATCGGCACTATCAAACAAGTATGTGCTAGAGGCATAAATGGGTGTAATATGACTTCGGTGTTGTTCAGCTTCAAATCCTGCATGTATGCAACTTGATCCGAAACCAATATGAGCGTTCTTTTTCATTTTTATGTTTCTTACTTTTGATTTTTAAAACGATTAAAGGTAATAAAGATGAAGGAAATACTACTTCAATATACAGCATACAATATTTGGGCAAATCAATTGATAGCAGATTTATTAATTAAACAAGAACAATTGATATTAGAAAAAGATTTAGGAGGCAGCTTTCCAACTATTTTAAAAACAGTGGAGCATATATGGTTGGCTGAGAGTGTTTGGATACAACGATTAGAAATGGCTGAACATATTATTGTTCCAACAAGTAATTTGGAGGGAAGCATTCATGAAATTTGTTTAGAGTGGTTGAAATGTTCTGAGCGTTTGTTTGCCTTTACTAAAAAAATAATTGATGAACGGGGTTTTGAACATTCATTTCATTACACAAATCTAAAAGGCGATCAATTAAAAAGCAAGGTTTGGGAATGTTTGCACCATGTTTGTAATCATTCAAGTTTTCATCGAGGTCAATTAATTAACTATTTGCGACAAGTAGGTATCACAACTATTCCTGCAACTGATTTCATTGCTTTTTGTAGAAAAAAATAAGGTTCGATTTAATCATGTCGCATTCCTTGCGCTACTTTAAATACATGTTTTAAATACGGAAATAAAGCATTCATGGTTTCAATGGCGCCTCGTGTTGAGCCAGGTAAAGTAACCACAAATGTTGAGCCAATCACACCAGCAACTCCTCGCGAAAGCATGGCATAAGGTGTACGTTGTTGTCCGTATGAGCGGGCGGCTTCCATAATACCAGGAATATCTCTATCAAATAATTCACTGACCGATTCGGGGGTTATATCTCGAGGTGAAAGTCCAGTACCTCCTGTAAATAAAACCAAATCGTATTCTTGATGTACTAATTCTTTTAAAAGGTTTTGAATACTTTGTTTTTCATCAGGAATAATTTGATAAAATGAGTTTTGAATTTCATATTGTTTCAATTTTTCAATAATGGCCATGCCACCTTTGTCTTCTTTTTTACCAGCGTTTATTGTATCGCTACAAACAATAACGGCCGTTTTAATTTCAGCATTCAATAAGTCATTAAAAGCAGTTTTGCCACCTTGTTTATTGATAAGATGAATACGTTGAATTTCAACATGTTTGTCAATTGGCTTCAACATATCATACATCGTAAGCGCTGTAATAGATGCACCATGCATGGCTTCAACTTCAACACCAGTTTTATAAATGGTTGCGACCTCTACTTCAATATGAATATGTAAACCTTCAATTCGATGAGTGATTTTAGCATGTTCAATAGGTAATGGGTGACAATCAGGAATCACATCACTCGTTTTTTTAATCGCTAATAATCCAGCTGCACGCGAAAATTCAAATACATCACCTTTCGGAACTGTTTTAGATTGAATGGCATCTATTGTTTCTTGTTTGCTTACTGTGAGTATAGCAGAGGCCACAGCAGTTCGATGTGAATGTATTTTATCGAGAATATTATTCATGCGGGTATAATTTTTTCTTTCATTAAGATTTAGACATTCTCGTTTGAAGATTTCCAAACATAACCATTTTCAAATATTTCTTTACCCCAAATTGGCAATTCTTTTTTTATTAATTCAACCATCTCTTCACAAGCATCAATTGCAGCTTTTCGATGTGGTGATGAAGTAAAAACAAATAACGAAATTTCGCCAGATTCAATCCTTCCTAAGCTATGGTAAACATGCATACAGGTTAACTCATATTTAGAGAAAATTTCTTCTCTAATAATTTGCATTTTTTCATTGGCCATCTCTTGATAAGCGGTATACTCAATTGCAAGCACTTCTTTTTCTTGGATGATATCATTTCGAACCTGACCTAAAAATAGACTATGCGCTCCTATACTTTTTTTAGTGCTATGCTTGGCAATACTATCTCCAATAAAGGATGATGATATAGGACCATCAAGAAAAATATTTTTCAGTTTTTTTTCAATCATTTTTTTTCGATTTAAAATCAAGCCATTTAATAATACCACCTTTTAAATGTGAAACATTCGAAATTTGATAATCGTCATGCAAAAGTTCAATGGCAGTTTGTGTTCTAATACCTGAATGACAAAATAAGATAATTTTTTTTTGCTTATCTAATAGATGAATGTTTTCATGTAAAGATGCAAGTGGTATTTGAATAGATTGGAAATTGTTGATTTTAGGTAATTCGTTTTCATTTCGAATATCAATAATTTGTACATCATCACTTTGAATGAGTTGGTCAAATTCTTCAGCACTGATATCATCACTTAGGCTTGAATTGATTCCGCAAAACTGATCATAATGATAGGATTCAAATTCGCTTCGCGATAATGGTATCTCTTTTGAACTCAACTTGTTTTTTGTTAGATCAATAGCATAAAATGAAATATTAAGCGAATGAAATGTCAATAGTTTATTTGTCAAAGTTTCTCCAATACCTGTAATGAGTTTGATGGCTTCACTAGCTTGTAATGTACCAATCACACCAGTGGCAATATTATAAACGCCCGTCTGCATGCAATTAGGCGATTCATTTTCCTTAGGTGAATAAGGAAATAAATCGCGATAGTTCACTGCATCTTTCCCATGATTAAAAATACTTACTTGACCTTCATATTGAAATACCGCACCAAATACCAATGGCTTATTTAGCAAATAACAAACATCATTGATAATATATCGTGCTTTAAAATTATCTGTACAATCAAGTATGATATCATAATTTGAAATGATATCGAACGCATTTTGTTGCGTAATATAATCGTTGTATAAAGTGATTTTAGTGGATGGATTCAGTCCCAATATTTTTTTTTCTACAACACTTGTTTTTAGTTGTCCGATATCCTGATAGGTATACAATATTTGCCGATGTAAATTGGATAAAGAAACAGTATCGCCATCCATAATGCCAATATGGCCAATACCAATTGCGCTCAGATATTGAATAGCGGGACAACCTAAGCCACCTAAACCAATCACCAATACGTTTGCATGTTGCAATTTGACTTGCGCCTCTAAACCAAAATTCTTAAGAGGAAGTTGACGCTGATAATGTTCATATAAAAAATCGTTCTCCATAATTATTAATTAGCCTCCAGAAAATGGGGGTAAAATAGCGATCTCTGAACTTGAATGAATGATGGTGTTTTCATGAATGATATTACGATCAACAGATATAACAAATTTCATTTTGCTTAATTCAGGAAATTTTATTTTTAAACTTTCAGTAATGGAATTCGTATCATATTGAATATCATCTTTAAGATGGATACTCGTTTGTGATGGTAATTCTTTTAATTCTATAAAATTATTTCCAACAATTTCAACAAGCGACCCAAAGACTAAAATTTTTATTTCCATAATTTTTAAAGATTGAGTAAATCTTCTTTTGAATTTATATTTTTAAAAAGAGATGGATTGGATTCACTCATTTTATTACCATCAACAAAATTAGTTTTAAAGTGTGAAATTAAATCACTCAATTTTAATATGCCCAATTCAACTTGATCATGCCATAAATTTTGACAAGTTTTAGCATAAACTGCCATCAGTGCTTCAGGATAATGATTATATATTGGAACTGTAATTTCAGCCTCTGTGCATTGATTGATTAAAAACTGAAGCGATTGAATATCGATAAATGGCATATCGCAACCAAGCACTAAATTGTATTCGGCTTTGGTTTGCTGCAAGATAGTGTCGATAGCCCCAGCTGGACCTAATCCTTTTATTTGATCTTCAACTAATGGATAATTAAATTGATTAAAATCTTGGTTGGCAGTGCAAATAAAAATATTCTTTGAAAGAAGTTCTGCAGTTTCTATTACATACTGTATTAAAGGTTTGTGATGAAAAAGAGTTAATCCTTTTTCTTCACCCATTCGTATGCTTTTGCCACCAGCTAAAATATAAATATTCAGCATCATGATACAATCATTTTTATAGAAGCAAATAGAAGTACAACTGCTAATACCCTTTTCAATGTATTGGTATTTAATTTTTTTGCGCCAATATATGATCCAAGAAAACCACCCAAAATAGCAATACTAAGCATGATAAGCATGTTAGATGAATAACTAAAATTGTTTTTCAGCGTTCCCATTAATCCAGCAATTGAATTCACAAATATAAAAAGTGCGCTGATACCTGCTGTTGTTTTGGAATTTGCATAACCTAAAAAAATTAATAAGGGCGATAATATAATACCACCGCCAATACCTATCATACCAGAAATTAATCCAATCACAAAACCAATCAAAATGAGTATTGCAAGAGGTTGCGTTTCTTTTAATGCAATTTCTTTTTTAGTTGGCCAACCCAATCGAAATGCGGTAAGTAGTAAAAGAATACCTAAAATGATTTTATAAATGCGCGGATCAAGATGAATATAACCACCAATAAAAGCGGCTGGTATAGAAGCCATTGCCAGACCAATAAATATTTTTTTGTCGAAATAACCTTGTCGGTAAAATTGTATAAATGCGATGGCAGAAACAATAATATTTAATGAAAGAGCAATGGGTTTAATTTCAATTATCGGAAAACTGAATAGCGTCATCAAAGCAAGATAACCACTTGCACCACCATGCCCAACAGTTGAATATAAGCAAGAGATTAAAAAAATCAGCAAATAAATGAGGATGAATTGCTCAGACATAATATTTAATGATTATAACAAATGAACCTTTACAAACTCACCAATATTTACATGTTCTATTTCCTCATCAATTTGTATTAAACAATTTGCTTCGGCAAAGGCTGTAAGTTTATAAGATTCTTGATGATCTAAAACCTCAACGCCATCTGTATTGAATTTACCTTTAATAAAATGTGTAAGTCCTTTCTTTTTATTCAGAGGATTTAAAAGGGGTAGTTGAATAGAGCGGTTTTCTGTTGAACGGTGCCCCATCATTTTATGAATACAAGGAATAACATATTGATAAAAACAGGTAAGCACTGAACCTGGATTGCCGGGTAATCCGAAAATAATTTTATTATTTTTCTTTCCGAAATAAAGGGGCTTGCCGGGTTTTTGTTTTACTCTATGAAATATTTTTTCAACCTGATTATTCTCTAAGGCCTCTGCTACAAAATCGTAATCGCCAACAGATACACCTCCAGTAATTAATAATATATCAGCTTGATGCAAGGCTTGATGTATAGCTTTAGTAATTGAATCAAGGTCATCATCTACTGAAACAATTTCAATTTGATTAATTTGCAATTGAGTGAGTCCATGATAAAGTGCATATGAATTACTTTCATAAATTTGACCATTTATTAATTCATCACCAGGTTTTTTTAATTCCTTTCCGGTTGTAAGAATTATACAAGAAGGTTTTTGAAACACTTCGATTTGATGAATACCTAATCCAGCTAATAGTCCCGCCGTTCCAGCATGAATGGTTGATCCTTTTGTTAAAACTAGTTCACCTTTTTTGGTTTGGGAGCCTATATCACGAATATTATTTCCTTGCTTTAGATCGGGATTGGTAATTTGTATCTGATTCTCTATTCGAGTACAATGTTCTTGCATTACCACCGTGTCAGCATCATCAGGTATATGAGCGCCTGTGAAAATTCGAATGGCTTCACCTTTGTTTAAGTTGATATTCTCAGCATTATTTCCTGCTTGAATTTCTTGTTCAACAAAAAAAGTATTTATCTGATTCCAATCCTCAAATCGTATAGCATAACCATCCATAGCCGATTGTCTAAATGAGGGAAAATCAATCGGCGACAGAATATTATTCGCAATTGCATAACCATTAGCCTGATACAAATCAACCACAATAGTTTGAGTAAAGCTTGTATTTTGATCTATAAGATGTTTGGCTTGAGCAACTGAAATCATAAAACAATATTATACTAAATCTATTGAATTAAAATCAAATTCTCTGTAACATCTTTAGAATAATATATAAAGCATGAGGTCATGTTTTAGCGATTGTAATCTAAGACCTTCGTGAATCGTACTCGAGCCAATTGCCTATTTTGAAACATGGTAGATAAACTGATCAGATTTTATTTCAAATTACTAGCTGCATGAAAGGCAATTTTGAAAAGTTTGTCATTGGCCAAACCCGATTTTTCACGTGCAGCTGTTTCATTCAAATTTAATTCTTTGAGTCCGAGATAATATCGATACATCATGGCAATTTCTTGCAAGGCTTGATTGAGTTGAATTTTACCATCAAGGTGAACATCAGTAAAATCTTTGATATTCGCTCTCAAATTTTTCGCTTGTTGTAAAAATGAAATCGGTGTAATTTCATCTGCACTAAAGCATGAAATATCATCTTCAATTAAGTAGGAGATTTGAATACTACATGCTGAAAATAAAAGTTTAAAATCTATGATATACGGTCTCTCTTCATTACTCAATAATTTATCGCTGACTAATAATTGAAGTTTTTCGCCACTTTCACCACTAAAGCGAAGTAGATCGTTAAACTTTCCAAACGTAAATAAAAGTGTGGTATTCACTAATTGGTCATCAATACGACATTTAATTTCCATACTCACTAAATCGCTATCATCAAAAATAACGCGGTTCATTTCAAATGCCTGAATTTTAAAATTTGCTTGTACGAATGTGTGCTTCATGTTTAGTTTATTTAATTCGTTACAAATATTTACCTCTAGCTGCGTAATGAGTTTGCGTAGCTTTAAACTATCTTTGTTTTTCTTATTCTTTTGCATATTATTTCTGATTTATAAAGGATTTTAATCAAACTCCTATTATATATACGAACCAAACTGATTTTTAGACGATGAAAAACAAGAATGCTTTAACCAGATATCGATTAATTGACAATCGCATGACAAACAAGCAAAAAAAGGCCCCTTCACTTGATGAAATTGTGGATTATGTGAGCGAAAAAATGGGTGCTCCTATTTCGGTTCGAAGTATTCAAAAGGATATTTACGATATGCGATACGATGAATCATTGGGTTTTAAAGCGCCAATTGAATTTGATATGAGCAAAAAAGGATATGTGTATACCGATCCAAATTATTCAATTACAAATATTCCCGTTTCAGAGGAAGATCTTCAAGGACTAGAAATTGCTATTGGTATTCTTGAACAATTTAAAGAAATTCCGGCTATCAAATTGTTTGAAGATGCCATTAATAAAATTGCCTCTTCGGTTAAACAAAGCAGAGAAAAAGCAAGCGGGGGTTCGATACTTTTGCTCGATAGACCTAAACGATATCAAGGTATTGAATATATGAATGATATTGTTGAAGCCATTCATAGTAAAAATATTGTTCGAATTAATTATCAACCCTATACTAAAACAGAACCTAAAAAGCATACAGTTCATCCTTATTTTATTAAAGAATATAATGGTCGGATGTATTTAATAGGAAAAGATATTCATCCAACCAAAGAAGCTAAATTTCTCACTTTTGCTTTTGATCGAATGAGTGATGTGATAAAAATGAATCAAACATTTCGAGAGGAAGAAATGGACAAAGAAAATTATTTTAACGCAGCCATTGGCATTTCTCTACCCAACTCAAAACCCGAAAAAATTATATTGCAATTTGATCCTGCCCAAAGTAATTACTTAAAATCGCAACCGCTACATCATTCGCAGATAATTAAAAAAGATAATGATAAAGTATTTGAAATAGAAGTTGAACTTGTGATCAACTATGAACTAAAATCACTGTTGCAAAGTTTTGGCGATAAGGTTAAAGTAATAAAGCCAAAATCATTAGCCGATGATATGGCAGAAACAGCAAAGCGAGTGGTTTTATTTTATGAAGAGTAAATTTTGTGTTTAAAATAAAAACGGTAGTTTTATTTATTATTTACTTTATGAAACCTCATTTCTTCATACTCTTTGTTTTAGCATTGGCTGGATGTAATAAAAAAAATAAAGTGGAAGGTAGTTTACATATTCATGGTCAAATAAGAGATGAATATTCTGGCGCACCAGTTACCAATGTTTCACTTATTTTATATGAAGTCAGAAAAGGCTCTATCATGAGTCAAAATTACCTTTGGGATCTCAGTCCATCTTCCTATTCATATAGTATTGATGCAAATGGGAATTACCAATTGAATTATATCACTGATAAAACCTCTGACCTCGGATATGTATTAGGTTGGAAAAGTGGTGATGATAAATATTATTCTGTGTTTGATATAAATGGTATATTTTCATTTACCCCAGCATACTGCTTAACTCAAGTCAACAAAAATGAATTTGAATTTAATATTCCAATGATGAGAAATAGCTTTCACAAAGCTCGCTTAATTGATCAAGCACCTTATACATCTAGTGACACTATTTATTTTGCATCGGGTATAAAAAAGTTTAGACTTTATAATGTAAATCATGATACAGTTTCTTATTCAGTCTTACCACCCAATGCGAAAAGACAATATGCTTTATTAAAGGTGACTTATACTAAAATGGATACCTTGCAAAGTGGCTGGTTAAATACCACCAATACAGGCGATACATTATCAACAGAGATTTATTATTGATCCTAATTTGGGTTCATAATCCAAAAATAATTTAGGCAATTTTATTCATCTTTTTTCTTCTCCTTGATCAATAATTCAGTACTCACTTTCTCTCCTTTTGAATTTTCAATCACTATTTTATAAGTTCCCGGAACCAAATAATATTTTTCATTTTCAGCCTTTTTAATGGGTGGTGTAAATTGTTTTATCTTGTTAGATGCAACAGATAAATCATACTCTATACTATTAAACCCAAACGATGACTTTTCAGTAAACGATTGCAATACAATTCCTTTTTTATTTAAAATAGTAAAGGTGTGCATGCCTGTATCTTTTGTAAAATATTGAATGTTTGTTTTATGTTCATAGGGTTCGTCATAAACACTCGATATTGAGCCAAAATTTTCATTATAGGTAATTGCATCTATTGGCATGATCACCAATTCTTTGTTTTTGATTTTCGGATATTCTTGTATCATATCCAGTTTCGAAATATAAATTGATCTGCCATGAGTTCCTAAAACCAATTCATTATCTCTTTCTTGAATCACCATATCATGAATCGCTACCCTTGGTAATGAACCTTCCCATGAAATAAAATCTTCGCCCCGATTAAATGAAACATATAATCCATTGTCGGTACCCACGTATAAAATATTTTCATCTTTCGTATCTTCTCGAATAACATTAACAGGTTCAAGCGGCAAATTTTTTCCTAATTGCTTCCACGATTTCCCGTAATCGTCACTCATATATACATAGGCATTAAAATCATCATTTCTATATCCATTCAATGTGGTATAAACGCGCGATTCTTTATGAGTGCTCGCTATAACCCTTGATACCCATAAATTTTGAGGAAGCGAATTGCTAATTTTTGTCCATGTTGTAGCGATATCTTTACTACAATAAATAAATCCATCATCAGAACCAGCATAAAGTAAGCCAAACTTTTTAGGACTTTCAGATAAGGTGGTTAATGTAGCAAATGGGATATTACCTTTTTTATTATTCGCTGTTAAATCGTCGCTCACTGCTTCAATTTTATCACCCTGATGCAATGAACGATGAATTCGGTTTGACCCGATATAAAAAATATCCTGATGATGTTTGCTTAAAAGTATAGGTGTTTGCCAATTGTATCGATATGGTTTTTGACCAATATCATGAACAGGTTTTATATCTTTCGCATCCCCACTTATTTTATTTGAACGATAATAATTTCCAAATTGATAACCTAAATAAACGGTTTGATTGTCTCGTGTATCCACTTGCACTTGCATACCATCTCCATCACCAATATTTTTATAAGGGTTTTGTCCACCTTGATGCCATCCAGTGTTTTCAACGGTTTCACTCGAAGCCGTCCATGTACCATTATCTTGTAATCCACCATACACATTATATGGTTTTGCATCATCAACCTGAACTGCATAAAACTGACCAACCGCTGGGTTATTCGCTTTGAACCAATTTTTACCATTATCATAACTAATATTTACACCTCCATCATTGCCCACTATGAGATGATTATCGTTAGCTGAATTAATCCATATTCGATGATAATCTGGATGACAGTTTGCGCCATCAATTTGTTTAAATGTTTTTCCGCTATCTTCACTCATTAAGATTGGATAACCAGCAATAAATACTTTATCCGGATTCGTAGGAGAAACGCTGATAGTACCAAAATAATATCCATAGGTAAATACAACGCCTTCTAATAAATTGGAATGCGTTTTAGTCCATGTTTTACCAGCATCTATACTTTTATAAAGTTCGGCGCCAATAACCGGCGTATTAAATAAATTAGCATCTGCATCGGCTAATTTCCAATCTGCAATATCTTTCACTGTAAATACATTATTTTTTACTGCGGTAATAACACTGTCTGCGCTATATTTCTCAGGATACCCATTTGACTCTAAGTATTCTTGAATTAATTTTTTATCCATTGATAAAAATTTTTCTTTACTCATCACTGAAAGATCCTTTGCATTCATTTTTTTTACTTCGTCTTTTTTCTCTTCTTGGTTATTCTGATTGTCTAGTAAGGCATAAAGAATAGATGGATTTTTTTTACAAATACTGATACCAATTCGACCAGTTCCTTTTCCAATAGGAATACCATTTTTGCCATCTGTAATTAAAGTCCAATGATCGCCGCCATCGGTACTTTTATAAATACCTGAGCCTTCGCCACTACCATTAAAATTCCAAGCTACCCTCGTTCTCGACCATGAAGTGGCATAAAGTATTTCGGGCGAATTAGGATCAATGAGTAAATCAACACACCCAGTTGTGTCATCTATATACAATGTTTTTGACCATGTATTTCCGCCATCTAAAGTTTTATAAATACCTCTTTCTGTATTGGCAGTATAAAGATGTCCGAGCACTGCAACCCAAGCTATATTTGGGTTTGAAGGATGCAATACAATTCGTCCGATATGATGACTTTCATCCAAACCTTTGTGCGTCCATGTTTTACCTGTATCATTGGTGATATAAATACCCGTACCTGCATACGATGATCGTGATGAATTGACTTCACCAGTGCCCACCCAAAGGGTATGTGTTTTCCAGTTCATAGCCATATCTCCTGTGGTATGTGTTGCTTCATTATCAAATATGGGTGTAAATGATTGGCCATTATTGAGGGTATGCCAAACACCACCGCTTGCATAAGCAACATAAAATTCATTAGTATTTTCTGGGTTCACTTCAATATCAGTTACACGGCCACTCATAATGGTAGGGCCAATATTTCGGAAATTAACTTTTTTGAGTGGCGATACCTCATTTTTCAATTTTTTAAACGAGTTCATTCTATTGGCTGTTGAAGATTGAGCTGAAACAAGATAGCCTTGAAGCAAGATCAGAACAAGAGAAAATACTTTCATGATTTATTTATTTCGCTAAAAATACTAATAGGCAATTAAAAATTGGTTGATAATAATTAATATTGTAATTAATCATGGTTTTTAAAAGTAAATTTCTTGTCTTGAGCAGAAAGGTTAAACTCTTTATTCTATTAATTAGTTTATTCTCTTCGATCGCATCTGCCCAAAAAAAGAAAACTTCTCCAAAGCCTATCACTAAAGTTGAATCAGTAAAAATAGTTTCGTTTGAGGTCTTAGAAAACGGCGATACCATTAATAAACTTGATCAAAATAATATCCAACACGGAAGATGGGTTATTGATCATGAAGCCCGTTACGATGAACCAGGATCGATGGAAGTTGGAAACTTTGAAAATGGCGTACGTGTTGGAAATTGGCGTACCTATACCATGAAAGGGCAAATTGAAACCAATGAAAATTATAAAAAAGGTTTAAAAGATGGAGAGGCTCGTTACTATGAAGAAGGGCAACTTATTTGCGTTGGACACTATTTAGCATTAAATGCCAAACAAGCTTATGATACGGTAATGGTTGAAGATGCGGTCACGAGTGAATTGAGAGCTATTAAAATAAAAACAGATGTCGGAAGTATTCGTCATGGTGTTTGGACATTTTACGATCCAAGAACTAAAAAAATAAATCGGGTGGTAGAGTATCAAGCTGATGAAGTGGTTTATGATAAAACCTATACAAACTTAACAAAGGCAGATAGTACTTATTTTTTAACTAGAGCAAAATCTTTTCCTCATATCAGTAAAAAATCGGATGATAATATATGGTTTGGAAATCGGAAAAATACAAGCATTAAATACACCGATATTCCAGATAATAAGCCAGTAAAACCAAATGTGAGAAGGAAATAAAATTATCTTGATTTATAAAATAGGCCAAAGTCTAAGTACAAGTCTTTGATAGCAATGCTCCGTCCTTGCGAGGAGGAACGACGAAGCAATCTCAATGAATAGTTCAAACGCAGACTGCTTCGTGCCTCGCAGTGACGGTACTAACTTAAAATTTCTATCATTTCGACCAAGGAAGCAATCTCATTTTTTATATGGTGCATTTTAGCGTATTATCATTTAAAATCTGCATAACCAAATTCTCCTTTGAAATAAATAGTATATAGAGTTTATTTCACCTCAGGATTCTCTATTGATTTTTCAAGCTTTTTACCTAATTCGTTCAATTGTTTTTCAAGCTTTTCAACATCTACATTTTCTTCAATATGAACAGCAATTTTTTCAATTTTTGCATTCACTTTTTTCATGTCAATATTATTCGCAATTTCAATTAAGGCTTCCGCATTTTTATCTACCACTTCAATAGTTTGTGTAAGTAGCTTACCAAGTGCATTCCAATCAATTGCATCTAATGAGGTGTCTATTTGATCAATGGCAGCATTAATATCTGTCGCAATTTGCTTCGCCTCTTTTTTTGAAATCGTTTTTTGTTGTGCAAATGAATTTGTAATGCTAGCAACAAATAAAAAGGCAAGAATAATGATGGATTTTTTCATGATGTATATAGTTTAATATTATTTTTTTCTTCTAAAATCACCTCGCTTCCAGGCTTTAAAAAATTCAGACCATGCAAGCGGACTAAAAATAGTCATTGGCGGTTGCTGGCCAGCCCAATAATTTTTTTGAGCGACCATATTTTGATAAGTATGTTGATTTTCTCGTCCGTCGCGAGGCAAAATAGCAAGCATCATACGCATCGTTTGGTATTCAGTGTTTTTACGCGCTATCTCTAGTTTGTCATCAGGAATATCCATTGTCCTAAAAGCTTTATCAAACTCCTCTCTCGAAATGCGTGGGCGAATAATAGTGGGTGATAAATAAAATGTATCCTGCGACATTAATTGAATAATTGAATATCGACTCGATGTTAAATCTAATGGAATGATATATCTCTTTTTTCGATAACCTACACTAGTAAATTCTAATGTGTCTCCCTTTTCAGCAATCATTGTAAACACACCTTTTTCGGTAGTGGTGGTGCCGCTTCGGCTCGAAGGAATACTCACTGTAACATAGGGAAGATAACGCAAACTGTCTGCACTCATTACTACACCAGTTAATTCAACCATATTGTCAAAACCAAATTGCGCTTTCGAATGCAAGTTTGCTACAATAACTAGAATAAGGAATAGAAAGGTTTTCTTCACCCAACAAAACTAATTCAAAAGACTGACAAAGCTGATTTGTGCTTACATTTGTGCCAGATTTTTAACATTAGTTTTAGATGATAACAAAAGAAAAAGTATTAGAAGCTTTAAGCAATGTACAAGAGCCTGATTTAGGTAAGGATTTAGTGACCCTCAATATGGTAAAAGATATTGAGGTAGATGGATTGAATATCTCATTCACAGTAGTGCTCACAACACCTGCCTGCCCTTTGAAAGATATGATACGCGGGGCTTGCGAGAATGCAGTTAAAATATTGGTTGATAAGCAAGCAATTGTAACGGTGAACTTTACGGCCAACGTAAACTCAAATCGAAAGGATAATAAAATGGTCCTGCCCAATGTAAAAAATATTATAGCCGTTGGATCTGGAAAAGGTGGTGTTGGCAAATCAACAGTTTCGGTAAATCTTGCTTTGGCATTGGCTAAAGACGGTGCCAAAGTTGGTTTAATGGATGCTGATATTTATGGTCCGTCTATTCCGATTATGCTTGGCATACGAGGCGAAAGACCTATGATGAAAGATGTTGATGGAAAAGGCATGATACTTCCTATCGAAGTGATGGGCATTAAAGCTATGAGTATCGGACTTTTAATTGATGATAAGCAAGCCGTGGTTTGGCGTGGCCCAATGGCAAGTAGCGCCCTTAAACAATTTGTGACCGATGTTTTATGGGAAGAGCTTGATTATCTCATTATTGATTTGCCTCCCGGAACGGGCGATATACATTTAACAATGGTGCAAACCATACCTGTAACAGGCGCTGTAATTGTTACAACCCCACAAGAGGTTGCATTGGCAGATGCTAAAAAAGCCATTATGATGTTTGATGGCCCGCAAATTAAAGTTCCTATTTTAGGTGTGGTTGAAAACATGGCTTATTTCACTCCAACTGAATTGCCAGATAATAAATATTATATTTTTGGTAAAGGCGGTGGTGAGCGACTTGCTGATCAATTTGAAGTTCCGTATTTAGGCGCTATTCCAATTACAATGAGTATTCGTGAAGGAGGAGATGAAGGAAAACCAGCTTATTTAAATGGCGACACGATTTCAATGAATGCAATTGACCAAGTGGCTAAACAAATAGCTCGAAATATTTCGATGCGAAATGCAAATATGGAGCCTACTAAAATTGTTGAAATGAGTGCGAATTAATTCTGTTCTAATTATTATTCATAAATAATTGTGGGCGTTCGGGCGGGCTATTCATTCCAAGTCCTCCCCCGAAA
>DAOOQH010000050.1:0-16598 GCA_035388625.1 Chitinophagaceae bacterium
TTAAATGCAAAAAGCCAAGATGAGTCTTGGCTTTTTAATAGGATTACAATAATTTTTAGTGATGATGATGATGGCTACTAGGCAATTTAATAAATTCGTCAAGGCTCACCAATTGCTCCATTAAATTTACTTTTTGCTCAAGCACATAAAACAATTTTTCAGTAATGATTTTATTATATAATTCATCTACAAATTTTTGATCAGCCATTTGCTTTTGTATAAAAGGCTCAAACCAATCGTCATTCATTTGAGGCATATGACCTTGTTGGCCAAAATAGCTCATGATTTGCATACGTGCCGCATCTTCTAATTCTTCTTTCTCAACAGTAATTTTATTTTCTGCAATCACCTTGTCACTAATTAACTGCCAACGTAATTGATGTTCAAATGAACCATATTCTTTATCTACTTGATCTGGCGATTTATATGTTTCACCACCCACACTCATCCAACGTTTTAAAAATTTGACTGGCATTTCAATAGGTGTTTCATGCACTAATTTTTCGAACAATTCATTATGTAAACGAATACGTGATTGAGACTCCCAATATCGTTCGATTTCTTCTTTCAAAATAGTTGCAAATTCTTCTTCAGTTTCTAAACCTCGACCAGGATAAATTTTTTCGTACATTTCTTTTCCTAATTCAACTTTCTCAATCAAACCAACTTTGGTAATCGTCATTTTAAAACTCTTATCCTTTGCAGCCTCATCGGTTGGGTTTAAACCTAGATCTTTTAATATGGCTGGAAGTAATTTTTCATCAAATGTATTTTTAAGATTAAACACTAAAGTATCTTCTGCCTTTTTACCCATTAATTGCGATTGTAAAGCGGGCGTAAAATATTTGACCAATAGTGAATTATCTTTTTTAATTCCGCCTTCTATTAAATTTCCGTCAGTATCTACCTCATCAAAAACTACATTTAAAACGTTATGTTCAGAGGTAACAGTTTCCGGTTCGGTCATCTCACCAGCTTTGTATTGAAGTTTTTCAATTTCATCGCGTAACATTTCATCACTCACAATGATCTTGTGAAGAGGTACTGTTTCGCTACCAGAAAGTAAGGGAATTGTAAAATCAGGTCGAGTACCAATTTCAAATTCAAAAGTGAAATCGGTAGGATTATTTACATCAAAATTCATTTGGGCTTGACCTTCAGCGGGTATTGGGCGAGCAAAAATTTCCGCTTTATTAGCAACTAAATGTTCTTCAAGTTTTGTACCAGCTACACGTAAAACCTCGTCAGAAAAAACCGACTGTCCATACATTTTACGAATTACACCTGCCGGCACCATACCTGCCCTAAACCCTGGAATGGAAGCTTTTTTACCATATACTTTAAGTGCTTTGTCCACTGCTGGTAAATAATCTTCTTTAGTTAATTGAACGGTTATTTTTTCGTGCTGAGGCGCTATATTTTCTTGAAAGACTGTTGCCATAATGATTATCTTTTTTCTTTTATAATTGTTTATTTACATGACTTGTTTAGGGAGATTAGACCCATCAAAAGTGCCGGCGAATGTACAACTTTAGTATCAGTTTTAATCGAGTTATAAATGGTTTTATTTTTTATTAGCAAATTTGAGAAAGGTCAAATAGTGAGTAAGGTTGAGATTTAATGATTTAGATGGAAACCAATTGTTTCGCATCTTATTCTAAATGGAATCAAGCTAGAAGGACAAAAGAAAGTGAGTGCTCATTGCTTTCGCTCATCTTAACCATTCTCTTTTTTGTGCGCACAATGGTACAAGTTTTAAACCTGTTTGTAAGCGACTTACGACTGGAGCTTACTTCTCGAGATTCTTAATCATGGCGAATAGAATCCTAGAAAGTTCATCGGCAAGATTAATAAATTCGTCAAAATCATTTTCAGATACTTTGTTTTGGTCGTGAAGCAAATCAACAATAGCAACACATTCAAATATAGAAGCTCTGGCAATGACAAAAAAACTTCTTCTGTCGGGCTTGGAGAACTTGCCAGAACCTTCAGCGATATTTAAGACAATACTCATTGAAGCCCTACCTAATTGGTCTTTTACGTAATTGGATGGTTTTATTTCTTCAATTAATTTAATGCAATTTATATGGAAATGCTTGGCTTTGCGATAAACTTCCAAATTACGGAAATCAAAAGGCATAATAAGATTGTATTAGTTGGAGCGAGAAACAGAGCGAAAACGAGGAAAAAATCAGAGCAAATGCTCATCACGTTAGCTTCGCTTTCGCTGTTCGCATTCGCTCTGATTTTTGTGCGGGCGGAGGGACTCGAACCCCCATGTCTAAGACACTAGATCCTAAGTCTAGCGCGTCTACCAATTTCGCCACGCCCGCGGCGCTTTGATTTGAAGGAGTGCAAATGTATAGATTTTATTAGATATACCATTAAAATCATGCTTTTTTTACTTACTTTTATTTCATCAGGGTTGAATCATGAGCAATAATATAAAAATAGAGCCTCTTGAAGAAGATGAATTGCTCTTTCTTAAAAAGAGATTAGATGCGGAAAGTAAGGAGTATATGTTTGCAATGAATATGCTATTAAGGGCTGCAGTCATCATTCCATTTGTTGTTGCGATTGTAACTTATATTCGATTTGAAGATAGTCATTTGATGCTAACTTCCTTTTTGTATGCCTTAGTTATATCCATCATTATTTTGTCAATTGCAGGAATAGCAAGTTATATGAGGGGATTGTATCATTTAAAAAAAGATATTAAAATCAAATCAAAAATTGTTGAATCATGCCTTATCACTGAGAAAAAATATATGGCGCTGAATCATACGTGGCATTTTTATCTTACGAGTTATATTAAGCTTTCCATTGAAGTAAGTGAATTAGATTTTGATCGATTTGAAGTGAATGATGAAATTAATATTGAGTATGCAAGTTTTACAAAAACATACTTCGGGTTTCATTAATTCAGTTTTTTAATAAGTAAATGCTCAAATCAAGGTTACAAGACCATCATTATATTTCAGTTGTTTTAATTCAGGTATATCCAATAGTAAAGGGCCGTCCATATCTACATAATCTAATAAGGGCAAAAATTGTGCAATAGCGTATGAACCAATTTCGGTTTCATTCATACATCCCATCATTACTTTTTTATTAAGAGATTTTGCTTTTTCTATCATTCTAAAAGCTGGGGTCAAGCCACCGCATTTTGTAAGTTTAATATTAATACCATCAAAAACTTCGCAACATCTTTCAACATCCGATTCCGACACACATGATTCATCTGCAAATAATGGAATGGTTGTTTCTTGTTTAAGTATCTTCATACCTTGCCAATCATCCTTAGCCAAAGGTTGTTCAATCATTTCAATATTATATTCAGCCAAAACGGGTAACATTTCTAAAGCCTCATCTACCAGCCAGCTTGCATTGGCATCTATTCTAAAAATAGCATCTGTTTCTTGTCGAAGTGCTTTAATGATCTCAACATCATCCTTACCTGAACATTTTATTTTATAAATTGGCCATGGTTTTTCTTTTATTTTTTTCAACATATTGGGTATCGTATCAAGCCCAATGGTATAATCCGTTAATGGAATATTTTCCCAGGGCAACGATTTAATTTGATAGATTGGCTTTCGATTTATTTTAGCATACATATCCCAATAAGCCATATCTAAAGCACAGACTAAAAAACTTGAATGAGGAAATAAATGATGGCAAAAATGCCAGAACCTTTCGGGTTCTGTAAATGAATAACGTTGTAGTATTTCAATTTTTGAAACCAATTCATCAATCATACTATCTACTGTTACATTATAATAGTGAATCGCAGGCGCTTCGCCAAATCCTGTAATCCCATTAAACGATAGTGCTATTAAAAGTGCTGGTTGATGCGTTTTTAAACCATGTGCGGTTGTAAATGGATGATGAAATGGGGTAGAAATTGATTTATACTTTATATTGATCATATTGCAAATAAACGAATTTTATTGTGTGCGACTTCAATATCAAAAAGCCTATTATTAAAAATACAATTTGCTCGGTGCATTGAAAAATAGTGAAGTGAATTACATATTGGCGCTATCGACACCAAAGGTCAAAATCAAACTATATTTAATTCATTCCTGATTCTACAAAAAACAATACATGATCAAGAAGTGAATCATCAACATCAATATTCATGTACTATATTTGCAACCATTCTATTTTGAACAGGTTAAAAAATATAGCCCTTGTTGGCAACCCGAATAGCGGAAAAAGTTCGCTCTTTAACTCATTGACTGGTTTAAAGCAAAAGGTAGGTAATTTTCCGGGTGTTACGGTCGACAAAAAGACGGGTAAATCAATTCTTTCTTCTGATCTCACTATTAATGTCATTGATTTACCTGGAACCTATAGCCTCTATCCTAAAAGTGATGATGAAGTAGTTACTTTCGATGTATTGTTTGATGATGACGAATCTGTTAAAATTGATGTAGTGATTGTGGTCGTTGATGCTTCCAATTTAAAAAGGAATCTCTTGTTTTGCTCACAAATTATGGATCTCAAAAAGCCCATGATAGTGGCCTTAACGATGCTTGATATTGCTCGACAAAAAGGGATATCAATTGATGTAAACGGACTTTCGCGTGAACTCGGTTTACCAGTTGTTGAAATCAATCCACGAAATAATAAAGGAACCCAAGAACTTAAAAAGCAAATTGTATTAACCGCCTCTCAAAAGCATGATTTTCATACAGCCGATTTTATCGATAATTATTCAATTGCCAAGGAAGCAATTGATGCTGTAAAAAAATACAAAACGTTTACAAGCGATTCATCCGCTTTACACTTTGCTTCAGCTTATCATAATTTGTCTATTATTTCAGAAGAGGTAAAACAAAATCTGACAAAGGATTTAGCTGATATCAAATTTAATAAAACTAAAATTCAAGCGGAAGAAACCTTAATGCGTTATGCACGTATTAAAAAAATAATGCAGACCTGTGTTGTTGAAAACGATCCACTCAAAAAAGAATTATTCAGTAGAAAAATAGATCAATTTTTATTACACCCTTTATATGGTCAGGTTTTTTTACTTGTTATCCTCTTCCTTTTATTTCAATCTATTTTTTGGTTGGCCGATTTTCCAATGCAATGGATTGATTATGGATTTAGTCAATTAACTTCTTTTCTAAAATCATCTCTACCCGATAATTTTTTTACAGATTTATTCATCAATGGTATTCTAGCTGGTATTAATGGCATTGTAATTTTTATACCGCAAATCATGATTCTATTTGGGTTAATCACTATTTTAGAAGACACCGGTTATATGTCGCGAATTAGTTTTTTAACCGATCGTTTAATGCGAAGTGTGGGTTTAAATGGCAAATCGGTGATGCCTATGATTAGCGCAATGGCATGTGCAGTGCCAGCAATTATGGCAGCACGAACCATCGAGAATAAAAAAGAAAAATTAATTACCATTCTTATAACGCCTCTAATGAGTTGCAGTGCACGGCTTCCTGTATATACCGTTTTAGTTTCATTGGTGATACCCAATCATCGTATTCTAGGTATATTTAATCTTCAAGGTTTGGTGATGATGGGCTTATATCTTCTCGGATTTTTTATGGCTTTATTGATGGCCTATGTGTTAAACTTTTTTATTTCGCAAAAAGAAAGAAGTATTTTCTTGATGGAGCTTCCAGTATATCGAATGCCACAATGGAAAAATATTGTATTCACCATGATTCAAAAGGCAAGGGTTTTTGTGTTTGATGCAGGTAAAATTATTTTTATTATCTCAATAATTTTATGGGCTCTTTCATCTTATGGACCGGGACAAAATAATGACAAATGGATTGAAAAAACATCTCTCGAAAATTCCTATGCGGGTATGTCGGGCAAAGCAATTGAACCTGCCATTAAACCCCTTGGTTTTGATTGGAAAATTGGCATTGCACTTATCACTTCTTTTGCTGCCCGTGAGGTTTTTGTGGGTACGATGGCCACTTTATATAGTGTTGATGAAGAAGATAGTAAAACCTTGCGACAAAAAATGGAGACAGCAGTTTTTACCGATGGATCAAAAGTTTACACTTTAGCGACGGGCACCTCATTACTTTTATTTTATGCGTTTGCCATGCAATGTATGAGCACCCTCGCCATAGTAAAGCGTGAAACAGGCTCATGGAAATATCCAATTCTCCAATTTATTGTGATGGGATTATTAGCCTATTTAAGTTCTTTGCTAGCCTATCAGGTTTTGAGTTAGGATTGTCACAGATAAAAATTCTTTATGCTAAAGTCAACTCATAGTGAATTAAAATTTCAAATATCCCGCCAATCCATGTATTCCACCTTCACGTCCAAATCCGCTTTCTTTAAATCCTCCAAATGGCGAAGCCGGATCAAATTTATTATACGTATTCGCCCAAATAACACCCGCTCTTAATTGCGATGTTAAATTAAATATCTTACTTCCTTTATCTGTCCACACACCTGCACTTAATCCATATGGAATATTATTCGCCTTTTCAATTACTTCTTCTATCGTTCTAAATGTTTGAATAGCAAGTACGGGTCCAAATATTTCTTCCTGCACTATACGATGACTTTGAGAAGTATGTAAGAATATGGTAGGACGAATAAAATATCCTTTAGATGGAATCTGGCAATTGCTTTGATACATTTCAGCACCTTCTTTTATACCAATGGTTAGATATTGTTTTATTTTTTCAATTTGCTCCTTACTATTAATGGCACCAATATCCGTGTTCTTGTCAAGTGGATCTCCAACAATTAAAGTATCCATTCGATGCTTCAATTTTTTAATCACTAATTCGGCAATATTTTCTTGCACAAATAAACGTGAACCGGCACAACATACATGACCTTGATTAAAGAAAATTCCATTGATAATACCTTCTACTGCTTGATCAATTGGTGCATCATCAAATATAATATGAGCAGCTTTTCCACCCAATTCAAGGGTTGCTTTCTTATTGGTACCAGCAATCGCTTTTTGAATATATTTTCCAACCGGTGTGCTACCTGTAAACGCAATTTTATTTACTAAAGGATGATTCACTAATGCTGCACCCGCGTTACCAAATCCTGTTACAATATTGACAACGCCCTCGGGTAAACCGCTCTCCTGAATCACCTCAGCTAATTTTAATGCCGTTAGCGGCGTGGTTTCTGCAGGTTTTAACACAACTGTATTGCCAGTGGCTAAGGCAGGAGCAATTTTCCATGCGGCCATTAATAATGGAAAATTCCAAGGTATAATTTGTCCGGCCACACCCAAGGCTTGAGGCTTTTTATTTGGAAACGCATATTCTAATTTATCGGCCCAACCTGCATAATAAAAAAAGTGATTACATGCTAACGGGATATCAATATCTCTACTTTCACGAATCGGTTTACCGCCATCCATACTTTCAATAACAGCAAATTCGCGTGCACGTTCTTGCATTAAACGCGCAATACGATAAATATATTTTGCTCTTTCTTTAGCAGGTAATTTACTCCAAGTTTTATCGTACGCGTTCTTCGCGCTTTTTACGGCTAAGTCTATATCCTTGTCATTGGCTTCAGCTACTTCACTTAATTTTTTTTCAGAGGATGGACTATAGGTATCAAAATATTTTTTTGAATTTGGTTTTACAAATTTCCCATTAATAAATAAATCATATTGAGGTTTAATTGAAACATGATCAACACTTTCTGGCGCAGCCGCATATTGCCATGATGCTCTTGATTCTAATTTAATTTTCGATGAAGTTTTTGTCGTCACGGTCTTGGATTTTACATTCGCCTTAGCTGAAACTGTCTGTGCCATTGGCTTTGCTGATTTAGATTTACTATTTGTCATCGTATTATTTTGAATATTTGTTTTTATTAATCAGGCTGGTTATTTGAATAAAGAGAGTGGTTATGCAACCCTAAAATTGAATTGATTTTAATCTTTCGAAATATAATCGCCTGAATAGTATACACCCATTTCTTCTTTGGCTAATTGCATAATAATATCATTGGCTAAACTACTTGCACCAAATCGAAACCATTCATTTGTCATCCAAGCATCACCTAAAGTTTCGTATAACATCACCAAATATTGTAACGCAATTTTTGATGTAGAAATACCACCAGCCGGTTTCATACCAATCATAATCCCAGTTGCGTCGTAATAATCTTTGATGGTTTGTAACATCACATAAGTAACTGGCATGGTTGCGGCGGGCGAAATTTTTCCTGTCGACGTTTTTATAAAATCGGCACCAGCTAAAATCGCAATTTCACTTGCTTTGCGAATATTATCTAATGTACTTAATTCACCAGTTTCTAATATCACTTTCAATCTTGCTTTACCACATGCTTCTTTTATACTTGCAATTTCATCTGAGACAAATTGATAATTCCCTTCTAAAAATTGACCTCTACTGATCACCATATCCACTTCATCAGCGCCTGCATCAACAGCCATTTTTACATCGGCTAATTTTATTTTAAGCGAGCTATTTCCACTTGGGAAGGCTGTGGCCACCGAAGCAATTTTTATAGAGGTACTCATCAAACATTTCTTAGCAGTTTTAACATGGTTAGGATAAACACAAACTGCGGCTACAGAAGGTAAACCAACTAAATGATCGGCTACATGTTGCGCTTTATAACATAATTGTTTCACCTTGCCTTGGGTATCCTTACCTTCAAGCGTGGTTAAATCAATCATACTCAACGCAAGTTTCAAGCCTTGCACCTTCGATTCTTTTTTTATACTACGTGTATTAAACCGGGCAATACGTTCTTCAACACCCACTTGATCAATACTAACTAAATTTGAAAATGGCATCATGCTTCAAAAATAGTATTAAAACTGTGATTTTGTATGAATGCTTTCAAATTCACAAGTTCAAATCAATGAAATTATTTTTTAGGGCCTGCCCTCCCAAAGCGTCGGTCGGGCTATTCGTTCCTATCTCCTGCCCAAAGCGGCAGGAGGATATACACTCCTATCCCTCAGGCACATATTTAGTTGATAATAATAAAATAATATGAAATAAACTTTTGTAGTACAAAAAGTTTCCATAGTTTTGCGCCGTGATTGAACAAAAACAAGAAATTATTTCGGCGGCTTATCAACAGTTTAAACGTCTAGGGTTTAAAAGTGTAACCATGGACGATATAGCTAGAGCAACCGGTGTTTCGAAAAAAACCTTGTACGAACTGTTTGAAGACAAAGACGAATTGGTATTAGACAGTGTAAAGTTCATGCTAGATGAAAATCAATGTCAAACCCAAGATGCCTTTACCAATTCAAAAAATGCAGTAGATCAAATCATTAGTATCTTGGTCATTATGGAAAAAATGATCAGAGGAATGAACCCAGTTTGTTATATCGATATGCAACGATATTACCCAAGTGCATATAAATATTTGCAACAGCATAAAGAAACTTACCTCTTTCAATGCATTTCTGATAATTTAAAACAAGGTATTCAAGAAGGTTTGTATAGAGAGGAAATTGATATCAATATCATTTCGCGTTTTAGAATGGAATCGTCACTTATCGTATTTCAAAATAATCTCTTTCCTCAAGAAACTTACGATATTGTAAAGGTTAACACACAAATATTTTCGCATTATATGTATGGTATTGCCACCTTAAAAGGTCATAAACTCATTACCTCATATTTAAACAAGATCATTAAAAAGTAAATTATGAACAGAACTATCAGCGTTATTTGTCTTTTAATATGCATCACTTTTTCAGCAAGCGCACAAAGCAATAGCAATTCAATGGCATTGAATGATTGTATTGATTACGCGATGAAAAATCAAACCAAACTGAAAAGTGCACGTTATGATGAAGAAATTCAAATCCAAAAAAACAATGAAATAATCGGAATCGCTCGTCCTCAAATCACGGCAAACGGACAATTTCAATATTTATTTATTTTACCAAAGCAACGTGCTTCAGCCGATGCGTTTGATTTTAGTTCTAATCTTTCATTTTTTAAAATAGATACACCAGCCTATATTGCTTATCAACAACAACCAAAGCAAAAGTATAGCGAACTTCAATTTGGGTTACCCTTGAATGTTTCTGCGGGTCTTCAAGCATCACAACTATTATTTGATGCAGGTGTATTTGTAGCCCTAAAAGCACGTAAAAGTTTAGAAGAACTTTCAACACTCAATACAAAACGAACCGAAGAAGATATTCGTGTTTCAGTATCAAAGGCCTATTATAACTGCATTATCGCTGAAAAAAGAATTAAACTACTTGACGAAAATATTACCTTATTATCCTCAATTGAAAATACAACACGTAAATTATTTGATGCTGGCTTTGCCGAAAAAATTGATGCCGATCGATTAACTGTTCAACGAAATAATTTAGAAATTGAAAAACAAAAAATATCTAATTTGATTGAAGTAAGTTATCAACTGTTAAAATTTCAAATGGGTATGCCATTGCAAAATGCAATTAGTTTAAAAGATAATTTAACCATCGATGAAGTAAAAAATGGATTAGAATTAGATAGAGTCGTTGATTATAACAATCGTGTAGAAATGAATTTAATTCAAACAGCAAAAAAATTAAATGGCTATGATTACGAACGTTATCAAAAAGGGTATTTGACAACGCTTGCCGCCGTTGTTTCAGGTTCATATGCAACACAAACACAATCATTCAAAGATTTATTTACCTATTCATATTTTCCAACAGGTGCTTTTGTATTAAGTGCCACCATGCCTATTTATGACGGCAATACACGAAAATCAAAAATGAATCAAGCCAAACTCAATATCCTTAAAAATGATAATGATATGGATGCATTTAGACAAGCAGTTGATTTGGAAAGTAGTAATGCTCGTACACAATTAAAAAATAGTTTAATATCACTCGAAAACCAAAAGAGCAATATTGAATTAGCAGAAAAAGTCTATACCATCGCTCAAAAAAAATACAAAGAAGGTGTAGGAACCAATATCGAAATTATTCAAGCTGAAACAGCTTTGAAAGACGCTCAAACAAATTATTTCAATTCATTGTTTGAAGCGATTATTGCAAAAATTGATTTTCAAAAATCACTCGGATTATTAAAATAAAAAACAGAACCCTTAATCATTATTATATGTATAATTATTTAAAACTTGCCTCATTAACCCTTCTAAGTTTGCTAGTATTTTCGTGTGGCGATAAAACTAAAACGAAGGACAATAAGGCCGAATTAGCCAAATTAAAGGCAGAGCAAAAAGAACTTCAAACAAAAATTGCAAGCCTTGAAGCAGCTTCAGGAAAAAAAGAAACTGTTCGAAAAGTAGCTGTTTTGGTTACATCAATGGTGCCTACACAATTTAGAAGTTATGTTGAAATTCAAGGAAAAGTAGATGCGGATCAATCTGTTGTAGCATCACCAGAAGTAATGGGTGTGGTAAACGCAATTTATGTTCATAACGGCCAATATGTTAGTAAAGGACAAACCTTGGCAACCTTGCGCACCGAAGCAATTTCTTATGGTGTGGCTGAACTTGATCAACAAATTTCATTTGCTAAAACAGTATACGAAAAGCAAAAACGTTTATGGGATCAAGAAATAGGAACTGAAATTCAATTACTCAGTGCTAAAAATAATTATGAGGCCATGCTTAAAAAGAAAGAAACCACATTAAGTCAAAAAAGCATGTATACAATTAAAGCACCCATTAGTGGTGTGGTGGACGAAGTAGATGTTCGTGTTGGTCAAGCTGTATCGCCTGGCATGCCGAATTTGATTCGAATTGTAAATACGAGCATTTTAAAAGTGAAAGCCGAAGTACCAGAAAATTATGCTGGCAAAATTCAGAGTGGTAACGCGGCAATGGTTGTGTTTCCTGATATTAATGATACCCTCATTACTAAATTAGCTTATATAACCAAAACTATTGACCCAATGTCACGAACATTTGGTAGCGAAATAAACTTAGGAAATAATAGTAAATATCGACCAAATATGATTGCTAAGGTTCGAATTGTGACTTATCAAAATCTTCGCGCCTTTGTATTACCTGAAGCCGTGATTCAAAAAACTGAAAACGGAAATTTTGTTTATGTTGCGAATGCCGAAAATAAAGCACAGCTTTTACCAGTAACCCTTGGCAATTCATATGAAAGTAAGGTAGAAATTACCAGTGGATTAAACCTTGACGATAAGGTGATTACAACCGGCTATGAAGAATTAAATGAAGGTGACGAATTGCAATTTGAAAATTAATTAATTAGTTGATAGTGAATTCATGCTTAATGTTTAAAATTCATTGTCTTTTTATTTCAGAAAAAACAAAAAATAATTTTGATAGGCTGATGATATTTTTCATCAAACTATCAAAGAATCAAATGATATAATATGAATTTCAATCCATCTAACTGGCCAATTAATAATAGAACCAGTATTTATATTCTTACTATAATAATAACTGCAATCGGACTTGTAAGTTATTTAAATTTACCAAAGGAACAATTTCCTGAAGTTAAGTTTCCATCCATTATTGTTCAAACCATTTACCCTGGTACTTCTCCTGAAAATATGGAAAACTTGGTTTCAAAACCAATTGAAAAGCAATTGAAAAATATTACAGGTTTAAAAAAACTAACCTCTAATTCATTTCAAGACTTCTCTGTTGTAACAGCTGAGTTTAATACAGATGTAAAAGTGTTAAAGGCAAAGCAAGATGTGAAAGATGCGGTTGATAAAGCTAAATCTGATGCTAATGGATTACCTAAAAATCTACCTAACGAACCGCAAGTGATGGATATTGATGTATCTGAATTTCCGATTCGATATGTGAATATTTCGGGCAATTTCGATGTCAATCGTTTAGAAAAATATGCCGATCGAATTAAAGATAAAATCGAAGCACTAAAAGAAATTAAACGTGTAGATAAGGTAGGTGGTTTAGATAGAGAAATACAAATCAATGTTGATTTATTTAAAATGCAATCAGCGCAATTATCCTTTAGAGATATTCAATCTGCTGTAGCTTACGAAAATATTGAAGCAACCCCTGGTATTGTAAAAGTAGATGGCGAGCAACGTATTATTAGTTTGAAAAAGGTGTTTAAAAGCGCTACAGAAATTGGAGAAGTAGTAGTAAAGAGTCCATCTGGCGCTAGCATTTATTTGAAAGATATCGCAGAAATAAAAGACACCTATAAAGAACAAGAAAGTTTTGCCCGATTAAATACTAAAAATGTAATTACCCTCAATATTATTAAAGCAAGTGGTAAAAACTTAATTGATGCCTCTGAAAAAATTGATACCATAATTGCTCAAATGCAAAAATCAGAATTGCCTAAGGAGTTAAGTGTTGTTGTAACGGGTGATCAATCTGATAAAACGAAAACAACCTTACACGATTTAATAAATACAATTATCATTGGATTTATTTTGGTCACATTTATCTTGATGTTTTTTATGGGAACCACCAATGCATTATTTGTTGCCTTGTCTGTTCCGCTTTCATGCGCTATTGCATTCATGGTTTTACCTTCAATTGGTTTTACGTTAAATATGATTGTATTGTTCGCCTTTTTACTCGCCCTGGGTATTGTGGTAGATGATGCCATTGTCGTCATTGAAAATTCGCATCGTATATTTCATGATGAGAAAATTCCGATTAAAGCGGCTGTTAAAAAAGCAACAGGTGAGGTTTTTTTACCTGTATTAACCGGAACTATAACAACCTTGTTACCGTTTATTCCACTTGCATTTTGGAAAGGAGTGATTGGTAGTTTCATGTTTTATTTACCGATCACATTAATTATTACTTTAGTTGCTTCACTATTGGTGGCCTATATTATTAATCCAGTTTTTGCAGTTGATTTTATGAAGGATGAAGAGTACGATGGCAAAGAAAAAATTAAATGGACGAAAGGAACTAGTATTACATCTATTTTGTTTTTAGTAGTTGGTATCATTGCTCATCTTGCTGGTTCACATGGGTTTGGTAATTTTGTGATTGTCATATTTTTACTGTTTTTGTTAAACAAATATTTCTTAGTTAAAATCATTCATTCATTTCAAACGAAAGTTTGGCCAAGTGTTTTAAATGGCTATTTGAAATTTCTTTCATGGGCTTTACATCATCGAGCCATATCACTAGGAACAGTCATTTTCCTATTAATTTTATCTGTTTCTCTGATTGTGATCAAGCCGCCTAAAACAGTTTTCTTCCCTTCATCAGAACCCAATTTTACTTATGTGTATTTGACTATGCCTGAAGGAACTGATCAAGCTAAAACAAATGAGGTGCTGAAACAACTTGAAGCAAAAGTTTATAGTGCCTTAGATATGGATCCAGCTACGAATAAAACGAATCCGATGGTTACCTCAGTGATTTCGAATGTAAAAGTGGGTGCAACAGATCAAAATAGTGGTGAAATTGGAGATTACCCGAATAGAGGAAAAATTACGATTTCGTTTGTGCCATTCGAAAAGCGGCATGGAAAAAGCACACAAACTATTCTTGAAAAAGTAAGAGCGAATGTGAAAAATATTCCTGGAACTAAAATTACCGTTGATCAAGAAAGTAATGGACCGCCAACAGCAAAACCAATTTTGATTGAGTTAACTGGTGAAAATTTAGATTCACTCGTTGCGACTTCAAAGCGATTAAAAAAGTATTTAGACAATAAACAAATTGGCGGTGTTGAAGAATTAAAAAGCGATTTCCAAGCAAATAAGCCAGAGATCATTTTTGATATCGAACGTTCACGTATGAATATTGAAGGGATTAGTACAGGTATGATTGCAGGAGATTTACGTACTGCCATGTTTGGATCAGAAATTTCAAGATTTAAAGATGCCAACGATGATTATCCAATTACATTACGATTGAATTCAGAACAACGAAATAATATTGACGTAGTAAAAAATATTAGTATGACCTATCGTGATATGGCTATGGGTGGTGCAATACGTCAGGTACCGATAGGAAGTTTTGTAGATTTGAAATATGGTAATACTTATGGTGGTATCAAACGTAAAGATGAAAAGCGAATCATTTCAATTTCGTCGAATGTAACCAGCGAATTTAATGCCAATGAGGTTGTAGCTCAATTGCAAAATGAAATTGATCAATTTAATGCGCCAAGTGGTGTCAATATTCGAATGGGTGGTGAGCAAGAAGAACAGGCCGAAACAGGTATATTTTTGGGTACGGCCATGGGGATTTCATTTGTATTAATCTTTTTAGTTTTAATTACTCAATTCAATTCTATTTCTAGAGCTCTCATTATTATGAGTGAAATTCTCTTAAGTATTATTGGTGTGCTTTTAGGCATATGGATATTTAATATGCAATTTGTAATTGTTATGACTGGTATTGGTATTGTGGCTCTTGCTGGTATTGTGGTGCGAAATGGTATATTATTAATTGAGTTTGCTGATATAAAATTGAATGAAGGTCTCTCGCCTTATGATGCCTTGATGGAAGCAGGTAGAACCCGTATGACACCGGTTGTGCTGACAGCCTCGGCAACGATGTTAGGTTTGGTGCCGTTGGCAGTTGGTTTAAATATGGATTTTGCGCTTTTGTTTCAAACGGGTAATCCTCATATTTTCTTTGGTGGCGATAGTGTTGCTTTCTGGGGACCACTTTCATGGACCATGATATTTGGACTTGGGTTTGCAACATTAATTACCTTAATTATTGTACCTGTTATGATGTTGATGGCGTTAAATAGAAAAGAGAAGCTCATGAAAATGTTTAAGAAGAACTAAAGTTAACTTCAACCAGTATCATTCTTTACCTTTAATAATGATTGCTAAAATCAATTGCCTATTTATCATTTTTCGATAATACTTTTGCAAAATGAAAATGAATAAAACTGCAATTATACTCATCACTTTTTTCATGTTATTGGGTATTGGCTTTCTTGGTTACTATTATACAACTATGATGAATGTACCGAAACGGCTCAATTATTATGGTAATCCTGGACATAAAGTAGAATCGTTTTCATTCACAAATCAAGAAGGCAAAACCATTACCGAAAAGGATTTGGAAGGTAAGATATATGTTGTTGAATATTTTTTTACAACCTGTAAAGGAATTTGTCCAAAGCTGAATGAGAATATGTCGAAAGTTTATCAAACTTTTCGTGGACAAAATGATATTGCATTTGTTTCGCATACAGTAAACCCTGAAACGGATACCGTTCAGCAATTAAAATTATACTCATTGAAATTCGATGCAGATCCAAATCAATGGATATTTTTAACGGGCGATAAACACGATTTGTATAGTATGGCCATTAATAGTTATTTGGTTGCTGCTGTTGATGATACAACCAAGAAAGAGATATTACCTGATTTTATTCATACTAAATATTTTGTTTTAGTAGATAAAGAAAAACGAATTCGTGGCACTTATGATGGCACAAATGATGGCTCAGTACAACAACTCATTGGTGATATAAAAGTACTTAGAAAAGAATACAAGTAATAGTTTAGCGATAATTTCAGTTTCATAAAATTATTACTGTTCAATTTTTTCATAGAACAGTTGAAGAGAGAATAAAACGCTGAGAGGCTGCCGGATAGAATGGAAAGCCCTGAATGGAGTGCAGTGAAACGTAGCGAAATGAAGGCTTGGAATGATAG
>DAOOQH010000051.1:0-16501 GCA_035388625.1 Chitinophagaceae bacterium
TACAATAATTGAAATAACTCGACAAGCAATGGAAGGTGAATTGTCGTTTGATAAAGCTTTGTCTCAACGATTAGAATTATTATCCATTCATCAATCTGATATTGACCAATTAATTGAGGTATTAAAAACAAAAGTGAGTGATTCATTTATAGAGAATAAAACGTTTATTCGAAACCATGCTGATCATATTTATATAGTTTCTGGTGGTTTTAAAGAATTTATTTTACCTATTGTATTGACCTTTGGCATACATGATGATCATGTTTTTGCAAATGATTTTATTTTTGATGCAGAAGGCAATGTAAAAGGATATAATACAAAAAATCCTTTATCATTACCCAAAGGCAAAGTAAAACTAATTGAATCATTACATTTGCAAGGTGATATTGTGGTTATTGGCGATGGATATACTGATTTTGAAATTCGCGAAGCAGGCTTTGCATCTAAATTTTATTTATTTGTCGAGAATGTAAAACGTGAGCATCTTTATCCGAAAGCTGATAAAATTATTGAAAGTTTGAATGAAATATTAGTGAATTAGTATGAATAAAAAAGAATCTTTTCCGAAACATAAAATAAAAGTATTACTGCTCGAAAATATCCATTCGACGGCCATCTCCTTATTTAATCTTGAGGGTTATCAAATTGAATGCTGTAAAGAAGCGTTGGATGAAGATGAACTGATTGAAAAGATAAATGATATTCATATTTTGGGTATTCGATCTAAAACAAATATCACTGCAAGGGTTTTAGAACATGCTAATAAACTGATGTGTATTGGTACATTTTGCATTGGCACCAACCAGATTGATTTAAACGCTTGTAATGATAAAGGAATTGTTGTTTTTAATGCGCCCTACTCCAACACAAGATCCGTTGTAGAATTAGCGGTTGGCGAAATGATTATGTTGATGCGAAACATCATTACAAAAAGCAATAAAATGCATCAAGGTCAATGGGATAAAAGCGCGTTGAACAGTGTTGAAATTCGTGGTAAAAAACTTGGCTTGGTTGGCTATGGCAATATAGGATCTCAATTTTCGGTGATTGCAGAAGCCTTAGGGATGCATGTTTACTTTTATGATATAAGCGACAAACTAGCGCTTGGAAATGCACATAAATGTAAAACCTTAGAGGAGCTTTTGAAAATTGCCGATGTAATTAGTTTACATGTTGATGGAAGAGAGTCGAATACAAATATGATAGGTGAATCGGAGTTTGCCATTATGAAGCAGAACGTGATATTTATGAATCTTTCGCGCGGACATGTACTTGACATACAAGCACTAAAAAATGCAATTGAAACGGGTAAGGTTTGGGGAGCATCAGTTGATGTATTTCCGCTCGAACCCAAATCGAATAATGAAGAATTTGTGAGTGAATTACGCCAACTACCCAATACGATTCTTACACCTCATATTGGAGGAAGCACAGAAGAAGCACAAGCAAATATTGGAGATTTTGTAGCTTCAAAAATAGAGTACTATATTAACAAAGGCGATACTTATGGTTCGGTTAATTTTCCAGAAGTTCAATTACCAACCTTTGACAATTCACATAGGCTGCTACATATTCACGAAAATGTACCTGGTATTCTTGCTCAAATCAATGCAATTTACGCTCATCATAATATCAATATTCAAGCGCAATATTTAAAAACGAAGGATGATATTGGCTATGTGATTACAGATATTTCAACTGATTATGCAATTGATGTTTTAGAAGAAATTAAAAACATTGATCATACCATTAAGTTTAGAATTTTGTATTGATTTGAAGAGCGTTATATTTTTTGGTAGTATTTTCTCTCCTACCGCTTTATCAAAAAAGAAAGCTGAAATCATACTCAATGCTTGTCACAAAACACAGAAAGACGATACAATAATATCATGATATCACATACCTCTTCTATGTTTTGAGGCGTTTTGAATGAATCAGCTCCACTCAGTTGCATAGACTCTTAAATCTACAAACTACCTTCCTTCATTTTATTTAAGGTTTCTTCGTATCCACTTATATCCTCCATCTTTTCTTTTTTTGCCAATTCAATTATTTCGCTTTCTAACGAGATGGCCTCTACCTTTTTACCACTGGCATAAAGCAAACAAGCATAGGTATCTTTCACTGCCAATTGATCAATAATGGATTCTGTTTTTACTAATTCAACTGCCTTTTGTGCCCATAGAATGGCTTTAGAAATTAGACTGCTATCTTTTCTGTTTTTTTCAAAAACATCCCATGCCATCGCGTTTAATTCTGTGCTTGCTTGTACAGATGCTTGATGTAATAAAGCTGGATTTGCCTTGATAGATTTTTCTATTGTTTCCTCTTCTTTTTCTTTCGACAAATTTTTATCTTGTAATTGTAACCGTATCTGATTTTTCACTTTCTCCTGCAATTTCAAATTGTCTGCTTCATAAGATGCTGAAGATTTTGCAACCAAAAAATTTGCATAATTATTATACACATCCCAAATCCGATTTGAATTATTATATTTTACATAAAAATATTTGGTATAGTATAACGACTTTTCAAGTTCAGATGGGAATAATGATTTAAATTTTTGCATACCTTCCTCGAAGTATACATTATCTTTTTTTGTACCTGCATACTCAATGGTTTTATATAAAATACTTTCAACAAAATCCATTTTTGTGTAACCTTCTTTAGGCGCTTTCATATGCTCATATACATAATCAAAGGCTTTACTATTTAATGACGAAAGTCGAGATTCAAGAAACTCAATATTTGTATCCACCGGATGCTTCATGCTGTAGCGATCAATATAGGCGTCAAGCAATTTATCATTATTTAAATCTTTATATTCGTACTTATTAATACACTTTTTCAAAAATGTTTCATCATACTGATTTGAATTAAAAATTGAAGTATACTCTTCAACCTTCATTTTGTCATTTCTTTCAGCTATGGCAATTTGCCCATTTTTTATAAAACCTTTTTTATCTTCTGGAGCCCCCATACTTTTATAAACGACGTCTAAATTTTCAGGATTGATGAATAAATTTGTAGGATAGCCAATTACATGAAATTTGTTTGCAATCTCAATACCTTCTCCTTTTTCAGCATCCATTGACACATTGATGAAATTTTTATTATAAACATTTCCAATTTCTTCGTCAGGAAAATATTTTTTAGCCATCATCTTACAAGGACCACACCAAGTAGTATAAGCATCTAAATAAATTAATTTATTTTCTTTTTTGGCTTTAGCAATGATCTCATTCCAATTACCATTTTCAAATTGTATACCTTGAGCAAAACTGAGTATGGTTGCAAATATTAATAAACTTGATAGAGCTCCTTTTTTCATATTATAAAATTTAGAACTGCAATTTATATAAATAATACCAATAGTGATAGCCCTTTAAGATGAGACGCCGAATTTTGAAATACAATACGAATTCTAGACTCTAAAATTAGAATCATAAATTACAATATAATAAATGGCTATAAAAAAACTTAATCAGAATTAAGCTGACCAGATATATTGCTTTTTATTCATTAGTAGGGCTTCGCCTCCAATTGTTTGGTCGCCAGATGAAACTTCAAAAACAGAACAATCATATAATACACGATTTTTATCAGGAAAAACTTCCTTAACAGTAATAACCGCTTTATACTTTGTATCAACGAACATTGGCTTCATCCACATCATTGATTGTTTCATATAAATATGACCATCGGCATACCAAAGTGCGCCGAATATCTTAGTAAATACAGAAGCTCCTAAGAAACCGTGCATAATACAGCGACCAAAAATGCTGTTTTTACCTGCTTCTTCATTTGTATGTAAGGGGTTGGTATCACCGCTTACTTCAGCATACATATTCACTTGCTCTTGTGTATAGCTATATTCGTGTTCGAATTTATCACCAATTTTTAACATAGTAGTATTACAATTTAATAACATCCCGAAACATACAGAATCGGAAAATAATTTTACCTTTGCACTCGCAAATCAGAAGGCATTTTGATTTCAAAAATAAAATAGAAATTTTTTAAATCCACCGCAAATAAAAACAAAATGGCAAACAAAACAAATTCTTCGAGCAATTTTTTTGAAACTTTAGTTGATGCTCAACAACAAGCAATTGAAACTATGGTTGAAAACACTAAAAAATTTACCAATGGTAATGCTTTAGTAAACGAAACAATTGAAAAAGGAACTGAATTCTTTAAGAAATCAGTAGATGCTACCAAAGAGACAATTGACAAAGCAACTGCAAAAGCAAGTGCTGCTCAACAAGAAGTAAAAAACACATCTGCGAAAGCAACTGAGTTTTTTGCAAACTGGAAAAACCAACAAGAAGCTTGGTTTAAACAAATGCAAGAAATGAATACCAATTTCTTGAAATCATCAATGAATACAAATAATTTCCAAAACCCTATGAGCAATATGCAAAATATGTGGAATAACGCTGGATCTCAATTTGATATGAATTCTATGATGAATCAAATGAATCCTGCTAATATGCAAGCTCAATTTGAAAAAGGAACTGAACAAATGAAAGCGTTTTGGAATCAATTTCAAAACATCATGAATACAAACTACAGTGATTTATCTAAAAACTTTCAAAACGGAACATTAGGTGATACATATAAAGGTATGTTCAATACAAGTGAAGGTTTCTCTAAATTCTACGAAATGTGGATGCCTATGATGAAATCAATGAATGATAAAACATTCAATATGGATATGTTCACAAAAAATTTAGATATGAATCAATATAAAGATTTCATGGATAAATTTTTCTCTTTCATGCCTCAAGCAACTCAAGATTACATGACACAAATGAAAAACATGTATTCTGAAGCATCAAAAAATGGTAATGCACAAGCTACCGAAATGATGAATGCAATGAAAGCAGGTATGAATAATATGATGCCTGGTTTAAATGCAAACCCATATGCTTCAATGTTAACTACATATAATAATATGTATGGTCAAATGATGAATGCAGTGACTCCGTTTGCAAAATTAATGACACCAAATAATGATACGAAGTCAATGGAAGCATGGACAAATATCATGAATGACATGAATATCTACAATATCAAAAATGCAGAATTGCAACATATGGTATACGAAACAGGTATGAAGGTGATGGAGAAAATTGCAACTTCAACAATGCACAAAATTGAAAATGGTGAAGAAGTAAATAGCATGATGAAATTGTATCAAGATTATTTAACTGCATCTGATAAAATGTATGTTGAATTATTTGAAACAGATGAGTATAGCAAATTAATGGCTGAAGTAAGCTCAATGAAAATGAGTATTAAGAAGGCGGTTGAATTACAAATGGAAAAATCTTTTGTAAATATTCCAGTTGCAACTCGTAGCGAAATGGATGAAGTTTACCAAACAATTTACGACTTAAAAAAATTAGTTCGTTCTTTAGAGGCTAAATTAAACAACGCGGCAACTACAGCAACACCAAAAGCAGCCACTACGCCAAAAGTTGCAACACCTGCAGCTAAAGCGCCAGCAGCAAAACCTACAGCTAAAAAAGCAGCTCCAAAAAGAAAATAATTTTTCTTAAATAGATTTAAAAAACGCTTCGTGAACTCGAAGCGTTTTTTTTATGGATAAAAATTTAAAATCTTACTGAAGAATAAAATTTATGATTACACTAAACTTGTAAATAATAACACCAATTATGTAACACTTATTCTTTCAATCTCCTCGAACTTTACTTTTTCAAATTCAATCGCAAAACAAATTTTATCTGGTGGAAATTCAAAATGCAAATCAATTTGAAAGCATTTATAATAAGTATATTGACATGCTCTATGGCATTACTTTAGAAATAGCTCCTTCTTTAGAAGAAGCTGACATGATTTTAATAAAAACCTTTGAAAAAATTAAAGAGCAAAATGTAGCGAATCTTGAAAATTCGTTTATTTGTATCACACTGATTAAATTGCTCATTCAATCTGCGCATCAAGTTCTGCATCCTCAAGAACGAAGACATCAGTTCAAATTAAAGCACTTTAAAAACACACCCTTATTACATCTATTAATTTGCGAACAAATCAGTATTGATGAAATTTGCCTAAAAAACAAATTGACTCATTCAGATTTCAACACTAAACTTCGAGAAGAGTTTAATGCAATACGTTCATTGCATGATAAATAAAATTGTACCTAAGTATAATTTGCTATGCAGGAGTCAAATGTTCAACTTAACCGTTTCGTAATTTGAAAACACTTGAGTCACAAGAGATGAAAAGCCCTTTATTTGATTCCTTTCATTATTTCAAACAAAGTAAATACATCTTGAAAACTATTGTAAAGAGGAACGGGCGCAATACGTATGACGTTAGGTTCACGCCAATCAGCAACCACACCACTTTTCTGCAATCGATCAAAAACTTCTTTTCCTTTTGATTTAAATAATAATGATAATTGACAGCCCCTTTCTAAGGGATTACTTGGTGTGATAATTTGAAAAGATAGGTTTGTTAATTGCCTCAATAATATCTCAGCATAATTAGTAAGCTCATAACTTTTTTCAGCCAAATCATTCATATTAATTTCATCAAAAATATCTAATGAGGCTCTATGTGCTGCCATATTAAAAACCTGCGCATTACTCATTTGCCAACTCTCAGCTGTCTTCATAGGTTTGAAACCTTTTTTCATTTTAAAACGAGTCTTTTCATCATGCCCCCACCAGCCAGCTAATCTGAAGGTATCTTTTTGTTTGAGTAATTTTTCGTGAACAAAAATGCCCCCTACTCCACCAGGCCCCGAATTCAAATATTTATAAGAACACCAACATGCAAAATCAACTTGCCAATCGTGGAGGTGTAATACTTTGTTTCCAACAGCATGCGCTAAGTCAAATCCTGCCAATGCCCCAACACTATGCGCCATTTCAACAATATGTTTCAAATCAAAATATTGTCCAGTATAATAATTCACACCGCCAAAAAGAACCAAGGCAATTTTACTTTTATGTTTTTTAATGGCCGCCTCAATATCAGCATGATGAATGGTATGCTCGCCTTTGCGAGGTGCTATTTCAATAATCGCATCTTCAGGATCAAAACCATGAAACTGAACTTGCGTTTCCATTGCATACATATCAGACGGAAAAGCGCCAGCTTCCATAATAATTTTATATCGTTGCTTTGTTGGTTTATAAAACGACAACATTAATAAATGTAAATTAACAGTCAGGGTGTTCATTGCTACCACTTCATTTTTTGTGGCACCCACAATTTTGGCTAATGACTCTGTAAAAAAAGTATGATACGCAAACCAAGGTCGCTTTGCTAAAAAATGACCTTCAACACCATGTGTTGCCCAATCATTTAATTCTTGATCGAAATAATCTTTAACCCCTTTAGGTTGTAGACCTAATGAATTACCGCAAAGATAAACTGCGTCTTTACCATTATGTTGCGGAATAATGAATCGATTTCTATACTTTGACAATGTATCTGCATCATCCATTTCGCGTGCATAATTTCGAGTGGCTTTATATGCCTTATCATCTGCATTGATCATACTAAATAATTTAAAAACGGAAGATACAAAAACAACTATAATACTAAAATAAAATCGACAAGACTTGATTGTTAAGATTTCTCATGATCTTACTTCAAATGAATTTTTTGTTGATTGATTTAATGCTTAGCCAATATCTCGTCTAAACGAGGTCTTAATTTACCTTCTCTTGATTTATTGAATATCATTTGTCCTTTATCTATTCCTTTTCGAATTTCCTTTTGTTCTTCTTCAGGCAGCTCTATCATGGTTCTGCATTCAACGGTGCAACAACCTTTCATTTTTTCTTTACAAGCATCACATTGAATAAACAAAAGATGACATGCCTGATTTTCGCAATTGGTATGTGAATCGGCAGGCTGTCCGCATTGATGACATTTAGCAATAATTTCATCCGTGATTCTTTCGCCACGTCGTTCATCAAAAACAAAATTCTTACCAATGAACTTTACAGGAATATCTTCATTTTTAGCAGTTTGTGCGTAATGAATAATTCCTCCTTCTAAATGAAAAACATTTGAAAAACCTTGCTGTAACATGTAGGCACTTGCTTTCTCGCATCGTATGCCACCTGTGCAATACATAATAATATTTTTGTTCTTATCATGTTTAAGCATATCGGCAGCCATTGGCAATTGTTCGCGAAATGTATCTGAAGGAATTTCAATTGCATTTTCAAAATGCCCTACTTCATACTCGTAATGATTGCGCATATCAACAATAATGGTATCCGGATCTTTGGCTAATTCATTATATTGTTTCGCGTTCACATATTTTCCTTTTTTTGAAAAATCAAATACTTCATCATTCAGTCCGTCGGCTACAATTTTTTCGCGAACCTTAATTTTCAAGACAAAAAAACTTTTGCCATCATCATCAACTGCAATATTCAGTCGCAAATTTTCTAATCCATCAATACCATAAATAGTTGATTTTAATGCTTCGAAATTTGATGAAGGCACACTCAGTTGCGCATTAATACCTTCGTTGGCGACATAAATTCTTCCAAATACTTTTAGTTCTCTAAATTGAATATAGAGTTGATCTCGAAACAATTTTGGATCATCAATTTTAAAATATTTGTAGAATGAAATGGTTGTTCGAGATTCAGTTTCTCGTAACATTTTCTCTCGCAACTCTTTATGCGAGATGAGATTGTGTAATGCGGGCATATATTAAAATTTTAAGGATGCAGATAAGGCAAACAAAATTTATCGATGCAAATGTAATATCTAAAATTGAAAGAGTTAAGAAGATATAAGATTTTTATGGGAGAAGATCATGGATATGAAGAATACTTAAGTGAATGCAGAAGCACGCATCTAAACTTATTATATTTAGCTTTCTACTCTTGTTGAAAACTAAATTGATTATGAAGCTCGTCTGGTGTTTGCATTGCGGCAACGATTATAGCGAAAAGCCCGCATCCCGAAGTAGAAAAATGAAATGAGGAACGAATGAAATTTTTTACTTTCGGGAGAGGACTTGCAGCGGAAAGCGTGTGTGCCGCCCAAAATGTATTGATCTATTTACTCACCCACTTTACTATTCGTACTTAAATTATTTGTTGAACTAAACAAGCAACCACACCATCCACTTAAGCCCCCTAAAAGTGCACCTAAAAGCAGATTGATGATAATGAACAAAATATAATTTCCCTTCAATTGAAATAAATTAGACAATTTAGTTGAAAGCAAATGATGATTAGGAATATCCTTAAGTAGAATGGCAATGAACCAACTTAAAAAGATACCCATAAACCCTGCAAAAAAACTTTTTAATGATGAAAGACGAGCAATTAAACAAACTACAAAACTAATAATGACAAGTATCCACCAAGGTAAAAAGGATTCAAGTATTGAATTTAAAACAGCAATTATAAAAATAGTCATCACTAATCTTTTCATGGGATATCATTTGGTTGATGAGCAAAATTTAAACGATAATATTTACCATTTGCCCAATCATCTATCATATTTATATAGTGAGGACTTGCAATATTTCCGCTTTCGCCACCAGGATAAATACCGTAGGCTTCGATTGGATTTGTAAAATGCACGATCATTCTCCAAGACGGGCCATCTTTAGCTGAGGCTGCGTTAACGATACCATGCCCACCTCCTATTTTAATAGTAGGAACTGAAAATGCTGGGATTTTTGATAAATGTTCAGCACTTGTATTTTTATATTGATACCAAGTTTTATGTTTAACTTTTTCATACTCAGTAACCATTTCACTAAATGATTGCAAAATAATATTTGCTTTGGTTTCACGTTGAGTAGTTAAAATATTATCAAAAATAATTGATTCGTTTTTTGATTGGAGCAATTGCAAAGTAACACGTTCATTTGGATAATTGAGGCTTGGCAAGTACTTACCAAATTCATCATCGTAGATTTTCCTTTCAAGAATATTAAACCATATATCATACATTATTGCAGCTCTGCTTTCAGTAGTTGCGACATAATTCCATGTTTTCAATTCTTGAAGGATCGTATTTGATGTTTTATTTAAATCATACAAATTTGAATAAGATAAAATTAGTGGTAAGATTTCAGAAGCGTTCTGCCAATATTTATCATTTTGCATGATCATCATATCTTGAACATTAAATTTCTTCTTTTCAGAAAGCATATTCGTGATTCGCTTGGCACGTTCTTCTGAAAAAATGCCATTATAATAAATAGGATCATTATGTGAAGTATTGACTTGGTTTGCACTCATGACAAATCCACGTTTCGGATTTAATTCATGCGGATTATTTTCAACAGAAAGCATGTTTGTCCATAATTGATCAGTATGATTTATCTCTTCAACAAATCGCCCCTGCCCTTGCTTTTTATTTGCAAACAAACCTTGGCTCCACATGGCAATATCGCCGCTGGCAGAGGCAAATACAATATTTTGATGTGGACAATGAAAATATTTAATTGAATTTATATACTCATTATAATTTTTACTTCGATTTAAATTCGTAAGCGCCTTTAACTCATCGCTACCTTTATGTGCCATCCAATTCATTGCAAAGTTCTGACCTTCAAATCCCTTTTTAGGATAGGAATCATCATACATCACTATACCCAATTTTGTATAAGCAACTGTATCTAAAAAATCGTTCTCTCCTTTAATTTTTATTGACTCAATTTTTAATTTAGATGGTAGATATTGCCCATCAAAAAAATATTCTTTTTTAGATTTATCTTTAAATTGAATTGTGTAAAAATCCTTTACATCTCGATATCCATTGGTAAAGCCCCATGCAATACTATCATTAAAACCAATCACAACTTGAGGCGCACCAGGAAGCGAAACACCATATACATTTAAGTCGGGCGATACCAATTGATTCTCATACCAAATTGCTGGAAGATTTAAAGGTAAATGAGGATCATTGCATAAGATTGGTTTGCCACTTTGCGTTTTGGTTCCATCAAGTGCCCAATTATTACTACCTATTCCATTTTTGGGTTCGTTATGTGATTCAATATTATTTGAACTCGTCATTTCTTTAATATTATCCTGAGTCTTAACACGATTAAAATTTTTACTTTTAAATGAAATCTCCTCAATATTTTTTAAATCTATTTTATCATTTGAATGAGTTCCAATTATATTATCATTTTCAGGAATGACAGGATATTCTTCATCAAGATGTTCAGGATATAATATATTAAATTGGTCGCCTAAAATTTTGCGCGCAAGGGTTAATTCAAAATCTTGTGTACGACCGCTTAATTTATCAGCCATGAATTTAATCATCAAACTGGTTTTCAAATTCGTCCATAGCTCTGGTTCAAAGCCCATCAATTTATATTCAAGCGGATACGATTTATAACGAAGTGATTGAATAAAATAATTCACCCCATCGCAATAGGCCTCTAAGGTTTGTTTACTTTCTTGATCAGCTTCCATGGTTTTCAATGAATTTTCGGCACCATATACCATTCCTTTGCGACGCATTTCGCGATCGATAGATAGCGTTTTACTACCAACAATTTCACTCAATCTACCGCTGGCCAATCGAGTAGTCATATCCATTTGCCATAACCTGAATTTAGCATGTAAAAAGCCTTGAATAAAAATAAGATCATGACTATTTTTCGCAAAAACATGAGGCACTAATCTATCATCAAATCTAACTTCCACTGGTTTTAAAAGTGGCTTCATAGAATAAATTACTTTCGGTTCGGTTTCAGATTTGGCATTTTGCCAACAACCATGATAAGGGTCGAGAAATTTACCTAGTCCTGGCATACCTGACCAATTGCGATTTAGGCAATAAACAATTAAAACAAGAACAAAGAGTAGAAAAAACTTTTTCAATGATATTAAAGTGAATCGACAAATATACTCATTCATCTTTTATATTTATATCTTCGCCATCATGAATACAAATTCGAATAAAAATTCTGTTTACAGTAACATGCAAACAAAATAAGATTTGATTTCAGTCCAATTTAGAACCTTTTAGTACAAACATGATTAAAGAAATACAAGTTCAGTTGCTACCCTCAGAAGCTAACCAAGAAGGCAGTTTACGCCATGCTATTTCGCAATATTTATCATTAAAAAAAACATCAGGTTTTGAATATGAAATTTTAAAAAAATCGATTGATGCAAGAGGAAGAACGGTGAAGATATTATTTAAAGTTCGTGTATTTATAGACGAACTGATTTTACCTTTTCATACCATTGAATTTAAAGCAAAAAATGTTTCAAATCTCGATCCAATTCATATTATTGGTGCTGGACCTGCCGGTTTATTTTGTGCATTACAATGCATCGAACTCGGCTTAAAACCCATTGTGTTTGAAAGAGGAAAAAATGTAAAGGAGAGACGAAGAGATTTGGCAAAGCTCAACAAAGAAGGCATATTAAATGAAGAAAGTAATTATTGCTATGGCGAAGGTGGTGCCGGTACATATAGCGATGGAAAGCTTTATACAAGAAGTAATAAGCGAGGAAATGTACAACGGGTATTAGACTTATTTCATTTATTTGGTGCCGACAAATCAATCCTTTATGAGGCGCATCCACATATAGGAACAAATAAACTGCCTGCCATAATTGAGGCTATACGTGAAAAAATAATATCCTGCGGAGGCGAGATTCATTTCAATTCAAAATTGACTAATATCAAATTAACAAATGAGAGAATTAGTTCAATTACCATCAATGAAAATGTTATCATACCTGTCAATCAGATCGTACTTGCAACGGGGCATTCAGCCAATGATATTTATGAACTTCTTTATTCGAAAAAGATCTTCATTGAATCAAAATCGTTCGCATTAGGCGTGCGTGTTGAACATCCCCAATCATTAATAGACTCTGTTCAATACCATTGTGATATTCGAGATGAAAATTTACCTCCTGCCAGTTATAGCTTAGTAGAGCAGGTAGATGAGCGAGGTGTTTTTTCATTTTGCATGTGCCCCGGCGGTATTATTGCTCCTGCCTCAACAAAAGCAAACACATTAGTTGTCAATGGGTGGAGCCCATCTAAACGAAATAACCCATTTGCGAACAGTGGTATTGTGGTGAGCGTTGACCAACATGATTATAAGGATGAGAGTCCTTTAGCAGGCTTGAAATATCAATATGAGGTAGAACAAAAAGCGTTTGAAGCAGGAGGTGGAAAATACGTAGCACCAGCGCAAAGAATGGTTGATTTTGTGAATAACAAAAACTCAGCTACACTACCTTCTTGTTCTTATCTACCTGGCATCAATTCATCTCAATTATCAGGCGTCTTACCAACAGAAATTTATTCGAGTTTATCAAAAGCCTTTTCTCAATTTGGCAAAAAGATGAAAGGTTATTTTACTAATGAAGCAATTGTAGTGGCAACCGAAAGTAGAACCTCTTCGCCTGTTCGTATACCACGTGACAAACTCACTATGCAACATGTGCAAATACGAAACCTTTATCCTTGCGCTGAAGGAGCTGGTTACGCAGGTGGCATTATGAGTGCAGCGATGGATGGGATGAAGATTGCTGAGCAGATTAAATTAAATAGCTTATAAAACCAATAAAGGCAGAATTTATGTCCCTCGAAGAAATAAATAGAATTGGGTTGACAAAGCCAACGAAGAACATAACAATCACGAAGCCACAGGCTTCGGAGAGTGCATAAAAATAAATAGTTTCTAAACTAAACCCCTCTTTTTCCTAATTCGATCACTTCTAAATTTAAAACTCGATTTTCATGAATTGCAAATCGAACCAGGGTAGATATTTTATGCCAACCATGTTTGCCACAAGCGCCTGGATTGATATGTAGTAAATTCAATTTTGCATCGGGCATTACTTTTAAAATATGTGAATGTCCTGATATAAAAAGATGGGGTTGATATTGAATAATTAAAGGTTTCGAAACCGCATTATAATTTGGCGGATAACCTCCAATATGTGTGATAAATATCGGTACTTGCTCAATTTCAAAATGCAAATGCTCAGGATATCGAACGCGCAAATCAGCACCATCAATATTGCCCCATACAGCACGTAAAGGTTTAAATTTTTCTAACGCATCAGATACTTCAACTGTGCCAATATCACCCGCATGCCAAATTTCATCAACCTCTTTAAAATGCTCAAATACCTGAGGAGGAAGATATCCGTGGGTATCTGAAAGTAGACCAATTCGCGTCATATAAAATAGTCTTAAGTTGAATAAAAATTTATGTTAGAAAAGCGAATTGAACGTATTTATTTGCTGAATAGGTTTAAGATAATTATTCTGCAATGACCAAATGATATTCTTTTTTACCCTTCTGAACGAGCATATATTTTTTATTCAACAAATTAGATGAAGTAACATTAAACTCGGTGTCAGGTACTTTTGATTTATTGATACTCACACCACCATTTGCTACCATTTTTTTTGCTTCACCTTTTGAAGGAAAAATACCTGTTTCACTTAAAAAGCTGACAATATTAACACCTTCTTGAATAGATGATAATGAAAAAGAAAACGTTTTCACTCCATCCATGATATCTAACAATGTTGCTTCATCTAATGATTGAAAAACTTCTGTTGTACCACTAAATAAAATCTGCGAAGCTTGCACTGCATTTTGATATGCTTCATCTGAGTGAACCATGGTAGTTACTTCTTGTGATAATCGCTTTTGAAGCAACCTTAATCCTGGATCTTTTTGATGTTCTTGAATAAGGCTTTCGATTTCATCAACAGGAATAAAAGTAAACACCTTGAAATAATTAACCGCATCTGAGTCACTTACATTCAACCAAAATTGATAAAAGCGATAAGGGGATGTTTTACTTGCATCTAGCCAAACATTACCCGATTCAGTTTTTCCAAATTTCCCTCCATCTGCCTTTTTCAGTAAAGGCGCAGTAAAAGCAAAGGCCTCTCCTCCATCTTTTTTACGAATAAGTTCATTACCAGTTACAATATTTCCCCACTGGTCCGATCCTCCCATTTGAAGTTTCACACCATGATGTTTGTGCATATAATAAAAATCATAACCCTGAACTAATTGATAAGTGAACTCGGTAAATGACATACCAGTCTCCAATCTTTTTTGAACAGAATCTTTACTCAACATATAATTCACGGTAATATATTTACCAACATCTCGAATAAAATCTAAAAAAGTAAAATCTTTAAACCAATCATAATTATTTACAAGTATGGCTCCATTGGCATCTGCGGCATCAAAATTTAAAAAATGAGATAATTGCTTTTGAATACCTTTTACATTAAAGTCGATGATTTCAGCCGATAACATATTTCGTTCCTCCGATTTTCCTGATGGATCACCTACCATACCGGTAGCGCCTCCAACCAAGGCAACAGGTTTATGGCCCGCTTTTTGCAAATGCATTAATAAAATAATGGGTACTAAACTACCAATATGCAACGAATCGGAAGTAGGGTCAAATCCGACATATCCTGTTGTCATTTCCTTTTCAAGTTGATCTTCAGTTCCAGGAATGATATCCTGCACTAATCCTCTCCATTTGAGTTCTTCAATAAAATTCATAAAGTGTTAAAAAAGTTCTTGATTTTAGTAATAAATAATTGTGGCAAATAACAAATGTATAGCCTAAAACTTACTATTTTTGTTAGATTCCAATAATAATTTCAAATTATAAACGTTAATAGACTTGCAAATTTAAAAGAAAGCTATGTTAAAAAAATATTTTGTCCTTTTATTCGCTGTTGCCTCTTTTGCTAATAGCCATGCACAACAACGAAAATACGTAAACGACTATTTAAATTTAGGAGTTGGTGGTCGCGGAACTGGTATGGCGGGCGCACAAATTGCAAGTGTAAATGATGTTACATCAGCATTTTGGAATCCAGCAGGTTTAAGTTATATCAAATCTGATTTTCAAATTGGCTTAATGCACTCTGAATATTTTAGTGGCATTGCCAAATACGACTACTTAGGAACTGCTTTCCCAATGAAAAATAAAAAAGGAGTTATCGGGCTTTCGCTTATACGTTATGCCATTGATGATATTCCATACACTTTAAATTTATTTCAACCTGATGGTTCAATTGATTATACAAAAATAAAAGCTATTTCATCACAAGATTATGCTGGTTTAATTTCATATGCTCAACCATTAAAAGTAAAAAGATTTCTTGGCAGTAACGATGTAGATATTCGTATCGGAGGTAATTTAAAAATCATACATCGTAGTATAGGATCTTTAGCAAATGCTTGGGGCGGTGGATTAGATTTAGGTGCACAAGCAAAAGTTGGCAAATGGAAAATGGGTGCTGTTTTAAAAGATATCACCACAACCTATACCGTTTGGTCGTTTAGCTTTACAGATAAGGAAAAACAAGTGCTGGCTCAAACAGGAAATGATATTGTTTCAAAATCAACAGAGGTTGCTACACCGCGAGTAATTTTAGGAGGAGGAAGAGTATTTAATATCAATAAAAAAATGGACCTTTTATCTGAACTTAATTTAGATATTAC
>DAOOQH010000052.1:0-16500 GCA_035388625.1 Chitinophagaceae bacterium
CTATGCATAGTTAATCCATAGAGTTGTCGGCTCAATCCAACTGCAAAATCACAGATATCAATCATTTCTTGCACCTCGCCATATCCTTCTTGCAAACTTTTACCCATTTCGTAACTCACTAATTTACCTAAAGGCTCTTTATATTTTCGCAATTGCTCACCAATTTGTCGAACCACTTCACCTCTTTTAGGCGCCGTCCACATTTTCCACTCATTAAAGGCTTTCTGAGATTGTTTAACCACTTTCTCGTAATCACTTTTTGTGGTTGAATAAACAGATGCAATCAGTTGCCCATCAACAGGCGAATAGCTATCAAGCTTTTCACCTTTACTATCAATCCATTTTAAACCGGTAGAAGTGCCTGAATTAAGCTTATTTAATTTTAGTGTTTTAATTGTCTTTTTCATGAAATGAATATGTTTTTTTAAGAAGTGCAAAAGTAATAGAAGAAGAGGAAACAACATCTTCTTTCTTAGGCTTTTTAAATTTGAAGCTAATCCCGCTTTACGTTTCAATCCGCGCTAAATTTTGATTAAACAAGCATTTCAAAATTCTTTTCATGCGCGGGATTTCCACTACAATCGGGGCTAATCAATACATCTATGCTAGGGTATTGCACCTGCACCCTGCTAGCATGTTTAATACACAATTAGTATTACTTTTGCGCCCATGCAAATACCTTGCTCAAAAGAAGAATTACTGATCCTCGAAAAAATTGCCTTCGCAGCGCGAAAACTAAATATGCCCTGTTATGTAATTGGAGGTTTTGTACGTGATAAAATTATTGGCCGTACTACAAAAGATATTGATATTGTTTGTCTTGGTGATGGTATTACACTCGCTCAAGAAGTTGCTAATTTATTTAAACAAAAACCAACGATTGCAGTTTATAAAAATTTTGGAACCGCTCAATTAAAACTCGATGATGTTGAAATTGAATTTGTAGGTGCTCGAAAAGAATCTTATCGTGCCGAAAGCAGAAACCCTGATGTTGAAATGGGAACTCTAGAAGATGATCAAAACAGACGCGACCTCACCATTAATGCCTTGGCAATTAGTTTAAACAAAGAGGATTATGGTTCGCTTGTAGATCCATTCAATGGTCTCGACGATATCGAACATCAAATTCTCAGAACCCCACTCGCACCAGATCAAACATTTATTGACGATCCACTTCGAATGTTGCGCACGATTCGTTTTTCTGCTCAATTAAATTATAGTATTACGCCTGAAACCCTTGCGTCTATTTCGCGAAATGCCGAAAGAATTGATATCATTTCAAAAGAAAGAATCACCGACGAGCTCAATAAAATTATACTTTGCAAGCAACCCTCCATTGGATTTGAATTACTTTATACAACAAAAATCCTTCATCGAATCTTTCCTCAAATGGTTGATCTTGCAGGTGCAGAGTATATCGATGGAAGAGGTCATAAAGACAATTTTTATCATACATTACAAGTATTAGATAATATCTGTGCCGAAACAAACGATTTATATTTGCGTTGGGCTGCTATTTTACACGACATTGCTAAACCTGCCACTAAACATTTTGAGCCTGGGCATGGATGGACATTTCACGGTCATGAATGGATAGGCGCACAAATGGTGCCAGGCATATTTAAAATGTTGAAACTTCCTCTGAACGAAAAAATGAAATATGTTCAAAAATTGGTTTTACTTCATTTACGACCAATTAGTTTAACAAAAGAAGATATCACCGATAGTGCCATTCGACGATTATTATTTGATGCTGGCGAAGATATTGACGATTTAATGAAGCTATGTAATGCTGACATCACATCAAAAAATGCAAATAAAGTTAAACGCTTCAAAGAAAACTTCGCCCTTGTTAAACAACGTATTGCTGAAGTAGAAGAAAACGACAAAATACGAAATTGGCAGCCTCCAATTACTGGCGAAATTATTATGACAACTTTTAATTTACCTCCTTCAAAAATTGTGGGTGATATAAAAGTTGCAGTTAGAGAAGCTATTTTAGATGGAATTATTAAAAATGATTATGATGAAGCCTATGCCTATATGATTCTTAAAGCAAATGAACTTAATTTAAAACCTATTTTGTAAGTTTGCCTCAAGAACCATTAAATATGTCATTAATAAAATTTAGAGTTTGCTGGAGTGATGATGATACAACATTAAGAGATATTGAAATATTATCGGGCCAATCCTATTACGATCTTCATACTATTATTAAAAAAGAATTATTAATGCCTGTTGATATGGAAGCCTCATTTTTTGTGAGTAACGATTTTATTAGAAGAGGCAAACAAATATCTTCAACAGTTGAAAAAAACTTACGCGATGCGGTTGCTTTAAGCATGAAAAAAACACCTATTGGCGCATTGATTGTGGATCCACATCAAAAATTTATTTATGAATGCGATCATATCAAAGGTTGGATTTTTAATATCGAATTAATTACCTTATTACCTGAACCGATTGACACAGATCCATATCCAAGATGTATTAAAACCGAGGGCATATCGCCAACCCAACTAGGCATTATACCGTTAGTAAAAGACAGTGTAATGGAAATCGAAGAGCGTTACGATTTAAATGCCAACGAAGAAGGATTTGGTGATGAAGGTGAAGAAGAATCATCATCTGATGAAGAGAGTGAAGAAAGCAGTACGGAGGAATTTGGAAGTGAAGATTTTTAATTTAATTCTTGAAAAAGTTAATTGTTATTGCTGGACCAACTGCGAGTGGAAAAACTGATTTAGCCATTCAGATTGCTCAATATTTTCAAACAGAAATTATTTCGGCAGATAGCCGACAATGTTATAAAGAATTAAAAATTGGTGTAGCAAAACCTAGCGATGAGCAACTGAATAAAGTGCATCATTACTTTATTAATTCTCATTCAATACTTGATGATGTTTCGGTAGGCTTGTACGAAAAATACGCCTTAGATTCTTTACAAGAAATATTTATAAAAAACGATATTGCTGTTTGCGTTGGAGGAACAGGACTTTATATAAAAGCTCTTTGCGAAGGCATAGATACAATGCCACCAATTGATGAAAAAATTATAGACCAAATTGAATTAAACTATTCAACAAAAGGAATTAAGTGGTTGCAAGACGAAATAAAAATAAAAGATGAATTATTTTTTCATGAAGGTGAAATGAGCAATCCAGCCAGAATGATAAGAGCCTTAAGTTTTATGGAAGGTATTGGCGAATCGATTTTACAGTTTAGAAAAAAAGAAATCAAAAAACGAGATTTCGAAATACATTCTTATGCTATTGAAATAGAACGTGGTATACTTTATCAACGAATTAATGACAGGGTTGATTTTATGATAAAAATTGGATTGGAAGATGAAGTCAGATCTCTTTTAAATTATCAAACATTAAAAAGTTTAAACACAGTTGGCTACTCAGAACTATTTAAATATTTCAATCATGAATTTAATTTAAATGAAGCGATTGAAAAAATTAAACAACATAGTCGCAATTATGCTAAACGACAAATCACATGGTTTAAAAATCAAGGCAATTATAAAATCATAAGTGCAGAAGCCATTTTTAAGGAAATTATAGATCGCCATCAATAATCGTTTATTTTTGGGATTCTTTTGTTTTTTCCTTACTTTCGCTACGTCGAAACCAATAATGAAAGATAATTCCAAGAGAGATATTTATGACTTGATAGCCGAGCTGGCTAAATCGTCTAATATTGATATAGATGGAACCGAATTTATTTCACCTGAAGCTGATGCTAGAAAAAAGCCTTTAGCCAAGGAATCAAACGAACCAGTTAATGCGCCAGAGCCAAGTGCTGAAAAATTAATTTATCTCGAACCAGCACCTAAAGAATTAATTCACCATGCTGAAATATCATTCATGGAGCAATTAAATCAAGCAAAAGCCGCTTCATTAGAAGAAATGAATCTACTGAAAAGGGAAATGATAGATGAAATAAAAAGTGCGCATAGAAACTTGATCAATGAAATAAAAAACGATCCTATTCAAGAACAAAATTCGCTTCAAGAAATTGACAAGACTGTTCAAAATTCAAAAACAATAATTAATTCATCTAGAAGTGAGAGTGAAATTGCAAAATTAGAAGAAATTGCTATTGAAGAATTTAGTCAAGTAAAAGCTTCAACCATTGCAGAATTAGATATTGCGAAAGAAAAGCTTTTGAAAGAGTTGAGCTCTATTCGAAATGCCCAAATTCAACCCGAATTACCAGAGCAAAAACAAACTAATTCGAAGCAAACTGAAATTATTGCTATTGAGTTTTTAAAGCCACTCTCAATTCAACAATTGAATGAAATTACTTCTGAAGCTACTAAACAAAATGGCGGTAAGCAGGTGAATGCTAATCTTGAAGATTATCAAGAAGAAGTTACACTTAAAGTAAACAATCAAGAAGTAGAGAATTCTGTTATACAAGATCAATTGAAGAAACTCTACGACAAAATGGACGAGTTGAATGTTAAAAATTTAAAATCTGAAATTGTAACTGAAATCAAACTTTCAGATGAACGAATTGTGCATCAAGTTTCAAAAACAACTGAATCTATTTTAACAGATATATCTTTAAAATTAAATCATAGTGCCTCTACATCTAATGGAGATTCATTTATTAAATGGCTGAGCGTGATCAACCTTATGTTATTGCTTTTAGCGATGATGTATTTATTTATGCAACGAATGAATGAGCAATCGGCTGCCAAAAGTGAAAAGAATAAGATTCACAATCCAATCAGTAATCAGTCAATTGGTAGTCAAGTTACCGAATTTGAAACCGATCAAAACGCAGGAAGCATTAGCAGTGACAATTCGAATACCGCACAAAACAATGAAATTCAAGAAAGCGGTTCTGAAACAAATTTAGATCCAATTGAGGAGGATTCAAAAATGCAATCAAACAGCACAAACAATCCTAGTTTTAATCATAAAAAGGAATTGAATCATTCAGGAAGTCTAAATTCTTCTAAAAATAATGCTCAAATAAGTTTGCCTAAAAACGATGCATCCAATGCAAAGCAAAATGAGAATAATCAATTGAGTAAAGCGAATTCAAATCAGGCAAACTCGCAACCGAAAACTGAAGTTTCAAAAAAATCGGTTAAACAAGAAGATGTAATTTTTGGAGAAGATTAATCTGTCATGAAAAAGATTTGGCAACTCAATTTTCTCATTCTTCTCATCATTTATATTTCATCTTGTACAAGTCAAAAATCGGTTGTAAAAAGTTCAGACCAACCCATTGATACTGTTCAAAACCAGATCATCGACATTCAGCATGAGTTTAAACCAATTATGGCAAGCTATAATAAGCATTATAAATTCACAACAACCGAAGGAAATATTAGAGCTATTGAACGTTATTATTTTGGACCTCAAACCGATATCCTAAAAGACTTTGCCCATCTTGAATCAAAAAATACCATCACTAAAGAGGAGTTTATAAAATACCCAATGGCCTCGTTTTTTAGCGAAACTGCTATTCAAATACCTTCTGATAAAAAAGTAAAGGCAAGAGAAATTTACCAACCTTTGATAGATACTTTATTTGACAAATTAGAAAAAAAATCAAATATTTATATTGAAATTTTGATTTTAGGTTATACCGATTTTTCATCTATAGATACTGATTCCCTGTTGTTCAAAGAAGTTATGAAAAAATCACAAAAAACGTTTTTAACAATGAATGACTATTATTCATTGACTTCGTACTATCGATCAAAAGAAATTGCTACAATGATCTCATCACTGATTGATATGCGTCAAAACGAATTTAACGATTTCAATAAAATCATTATTGATATTATTCAGGAAGGGAAAGGTATAGAAATTCCTGATTCAAAACGTGAATACGAGTCAATTGATCCTAAACGACGTATTGCAAAAGTGTATTATAAAATAACTAGATTGTAACTGAAAGATCAAGATATTCAACTTCATCATCATGCCCTAAAAAAGCTTGTTTCAATCTTTCTTCATGAGTATCTGTAATAAATACTTGACATTCTTCATCTAGCAAATAGTCTATCAATTTGAAGCTTCTTTCTTGATCCAGTTTTTCAAAAATATCATCCAATAATAAAATTGGGCTATTGTTTGTAATGGCTTTTATTATTTGAAATTGGGCCAACTTCAAACTAAATAAAAATGATTTTCGTTGACCTTGAGATGCAACTTGCTTGAGCGGCATTGTATTTAAAGTAAAAACCAAATCATCTTTATGAATACCGTAATTAGTGCGTTGCGAATAAATATCCTTATCAATATAACGGTCAAGCATATTCAGTAATGAATCATGTTCGAGCTGCGACGAATACTGAACCTGAATTAATTCTTGTTCATTACAAAGTAGTGTATAAATTCGATTTACATGTTCAATGAATACTTCGCAAAATTCTTTTCTGATTTGAAAGATACTTGTGCCAAGTTCATGCAACTTTTTACTATAGATTGATAATAATGAAAAATCTTTTTCAATACTTGTTGACCACTGTTTTAAAAGTGCATTTCGTTGTTGTAAACATTTAGAATATTGAATCAGCTGATCGAGATATTTAGAATTGGTTTGACTAATCATTGAATCTAAAAACTTTCTTCGAACTTCGCTCCCTTCTGTTATAAGCAGTGTATCATCTGGAGTAATAAAAACACAAGGAAAGCGACCTATATGTTTAGAGAATTGAGCGTACAATTCGCCATTCAATGAAAATTCTTTTTTCCCATTTTCTCTCAAAATGCAATTGATTTCATTTTGCTTTTCTCTAGTGATAATACCATGTATACGCATGCCTTGCTGACCATTTGTAACACATTGAGAATCGACATGAAGAAAATAACTTTTTGTAAAACATAAATAATGAATCGCATCTAAAATTGTCGTTTTTCCACATCCATTTTTACCGTAAATACAAATAATACGTTTTGAAAATTGAAATTTTTTTTCAAGATAATTCTTGAAGTGTAAGAGCGATATTTCATTAACTATTGAGACCATTGCGATGCAAATATAGACCCAAATTAAGTGTGTCGCAAAACCTGAAATACTACATCAATATCAATTGAAATAGAATGACTCATACGACTTCCCGAATTCATACTGAGAGCCCAATTAAAACGTAATTATTTGCGAATGCTTAAAGTCTGTTCAGATTACTTAAATTATACTACTTGAACTTAAAATAAATTTCACTTGAATTAAAATTTGGATTTTCAACTCTTGTCTAAATTCATATCTTTACGAAATGAAGACGATTTTCACCATTCTATCGACCGCATTTTTTATAAGTGTTCAATTTAATTCAGTAGCACAAAATATTTCAAAATATGTTAATCCTTTTATAGGAACAGGGGGACATGGACATACCTTTCCTGGACCTACCCTACCCTTTGGCGCATGTCAGGTTAGTCCAGATACCCGATTAACAGGTTGGGATGGATGCAGTGGTTATCATTATAGCGACAGCATTATATATGGATTTAGTCATACCCATTTAAGCGGAACTGGATGTAGTGATTATGGCGATATTTTACTTATGCCAACAACAAAAGAAGTTCAAATGAAAGAATACGATTATGCTTCAAAGTTTTCGCATTTTTTTGAATCTGCTGGAGCTGGCAAATATCATGTTCAACTAGATACTTGGAATATTGGTGTTAATCTGACTTGTACAAAAAGAGTGGGCATTCATGAGTACATTTTCCCTAAAAATCAAAATCAATATGTGGTTTTAGATTTAAAACATCGTGATGAAGTTTTAGGAAGCAAACTTGAAATTGTAAACGATTCAACAGTGCAGGGCTACCGATATTCAAAAGCATGGGCAACAAATCAAAAAGTGTATTTTTATATCCAATTCTCAAAACCTTTTACTGAAAAACGGTATGGTAATGATGTTGAAACAAAAAGCAATACAGCGCCCTTTAATCTTGAAAAGCAATTACATATTTTATTTATGTTTGAAAAAAGCAATAGCCCTCTAATGGTTAAAGTTGGCATTAGTGGTGTTGATGAAGATGGTGCTCGAAAAAATTTAGAAATGGAGGCTCCTCATTGGAATTTCAAACAATATGAAATAAATGCTGAAAAGGAATGGGATCAGGAACTTGGGAAAATAAAAGTAGATCATTTAGCAAAAAATATTGTTGCAACTTCAAAAGAAACAGAGTCATCTGTTAACTCATTGACTACTTTTTATACGGCACTTTATCATACCATGATTCATCCAAGTATTTATAATGATATTGATGGTAGATATAGAGGTCGTGATGATAAAATACATAATACGGAAGGAAAGTTTGACTATTATACTGTCTTTTCATTATGGGATACCTATCGATCTCTTCATCCATTACTAACCATTATAGATAAAAAAAGAACCAATGACTTTATCAATACCTTTATAAAACAATATGAGCATAATGGGCGTTTACCGATTTGGGAATTAAGCAGTAACGAAACAAATTGCATGATAGCTTATCATGTGGTGAGTGTGATTTGGGATGCTTACAATAAAGGGATCAGAAATTATGATGTCGAATTAGCCTACAAAGCAATGACTAGTATAGCAACACATTATACCGACTATGAAAAGTCATCAACTGCAAATTCAAATTTAGTCTTGAAACAAGAAGCTCGTGCAAAAAGTGCCGATGCCGATGCTTTAGAAAGCTATTGCAGATATGGATATGTTCGCTCTGATGATGCACACGAAAGTGTTAGCAAAACACTAGAGTATGCCTACGATGATTGGTGTATTGCGCAAATGGCAAAGGCTTTAAATAAGAAAGAAGATTATGAATACTATTTCAATCGAAGTAAAAACTGGATGAATGTTTATGACCCAACAACAGGATTTATGAGAGCTCGAAAAAATGGCGCCTTGTATGAACCCTTTTCGCCTTATACCGTAGACAATAATTATACCGAAGCAAATAGTTGGCAATACAGTTTTTATATACCTCATGATATGAACCGCTATGCTTCATTGTTTGGCAATTCTGCAAATTTTAGCCAACATTTAGACGCCCTATTTTCAGCTAAACAAAAAACAGAAGGACGTGAACAAGCAGATATTACAGGTTTAATTGGTCAATATGCGCATGGAAACGAACCTAGTCATCAAATTGCCTATATGTACAATTATACTGATCAGCCAAATAAAACGGCTATCAAAACGAATTATATTCTGAACAATTTTTATATCAATGAACCTGATGGTCTGATTGGCAATGAAGATTGTGGGCAAATGAGTGCTTGGTATGTTTTAACTGCTATAGGTCTATATCCGTTATGTCCTGGTAATAATCAATATGAAATCACAGAACCTTTATTTGATCAGGTTTCAATTTTATCAAAAATCCATTTAAAGAAAGATAAAATGATTAATAGTTCAGTTAATCAATCCTATACAATTAATGCCAAACGAAGAATCTCACATACAGAACTGCTTGATGCTAGGGTGAAAATTTTCAAGCCTGTTAAAACCATTTTAAAACCAATTCAAACTGCCTCGCTTCCATCTATTCAAACTGTCCCTTTTATTAAAAATGGTAAGCGTATATTCAAAGATTCTTTACAAGTTGAAATTTTATCAACAAATTCCAATTCAATTTATTACAAATTAAATTCAGACCTAATCGAGAAAAAATATTCGAATCCAATTATAATCAAAGACAATACGGCAATTCAATTTTATACAAAAAACAAACTTAATCAACCCAATCAAATTCAGTACTCAAATTTCACGAAACTGCCATCTGATCGAAAAGTGATTTTAAAATCTACTTTCAATAATTCATATAGTGCGGGCGGTGCTGAGGCTATGATCGATGGCATTTATGGAAAACTTAATTGGCGTGCAGGTGATTGGCAAGGTTATCAAGGACAGGATGTTGAAACCATTATAAGTTTTGAAAAATCCAAAAAGCTAAAATTCATTGCTGCTAATTTTCTAGAAGATCAAAACTCTTGGATATTCTATCCGAAGGAAGTTTCGTTTTATACAAGCAATGATTCAATTAGTTGGACCCTGCTTGAAACGATACAAACCAAGAAACCTGATCATTCAGTAAAAGTGACGATTGAAAAATTCAAAACGGCAGAAACGAATATTCCTTGGAGTAAATATATCAAGGTAATCGCAGCCAATTTTGGACCTATGCCTCAATGGCATGAAGGTAGAGGAAATGAGACCTTTGTATTTATAGATGAAATTGAGGTTGAATAAAGTAAGAGATCTAACTATCGCAAATCAACTACTTCTACATTAGGATATTTCTTTGCATTAAACACAAAAATTGCATCGTTTAAAACTGGATTAGGCGTATAATTACTTACCGTATAAGAATAAACGTTACCATTCTTTTCATACATTTTACCACCTGCTACCACATTGTTTGCTTTATCAATCATCAATTCAACTTTAGTGTATTGTTTTGATTTATTAGTTGGCGTTAAAGCAATGACATCCATTTTTTTGGTACCAACAAGCTTCTCTCCAACATATTTATAAGTATACTCTTTATCGTAGAAGTTTGTAAATAATTTAGATGGTGTAAATGAATTTTCATTAGGGTCGAAACTTGTCACTTGCACCTCATTACTTTCTTTCATATAGGTCCAAATTGTTTTTGTATCGCAATAAATTTCTTGTCCAGAAAGACTCACATAATATTTATTGCCTTTCATCGATACAGCACCCTTTTTTGATTGAGGTTTAGCTCCTTTGGCTCCAGTAATTGTAATTGAAAAATTTGCCTTCAATGTTTTCAGTGTTTTAACTTTAGCACTAACGGCATCTAATATTGCCTTTGCTTTTGGATCGCCTTGTGCATTTGAAATAAAACCAATACAGATTGCAATACAGGTGAGAATGAGACTTTTCATATTTTTAATGGGGTGTAGTTTTTAAAGTGAGAGGCAAAGATTAAAAACTATTTGCTAATAGCTTGTAAATTGAACTTCTTCTTTGTGTTGATCTTGTTAAAGTTTTTGAATAGTGTAATAGGCACAAGTAGTTACGAAATTTCGTACAAATGGAATTGCTCCAAATAACCAATTCTGCTTTCTTGGCTCTAATCCAAATTTATACTTGTAAATTGGATTAAATAAAAACCATTGCTTATTTACAATAAGATAGTTTGCTTTTTTGCAAACTCGCTCAAATCGTTCAATTGATATACCCGTTTGCTTTACATCAACGAGTGTATCAATTATTTGTTGATTTTCGCCACCTAATTTTAATAGTCCTTTAAAAATAGGCATAGGTAATAAATGATAATAAGGAAGTTTTGACGTCCACTTTTTATGGGCAATTTGCTGATGCCCCCCAAAAGGCATATACCAAGGTGGAAATCCAAAGAAAATTTGCCCATCAATTTTCAAGAGTGATCGCATAAATTGAATAAAAGACTCCTGACCATGAATATGTTCAATTACATCTTTTAAAATGATGAGATCGAAATATTCATGATACTTTGAAGAAAAATCGGCATCATACACATTTTTATTCATCACTAAAATACGTCCTGCATCAATATCTTCTTTTAGAAATTCATTTGCTAAATCAATTCTAGGTTGATCTAAATCAACACCTATACATTCACAACCCTTATCGGCAAAAGGTTTTAACACACCTCCTTCGCCACATCCAATTTCGAGAATACGTAATCCTTTCCGAATAACTAATGTTTTTTCAATAAAGGGCAACACATAATTTGCTGAATTATCTACTTGTTGATCAAATCTTTTCCGATGATTGCTATGATGTTCAAATGCCATGATGCGGGCGAAATTACATTATTAAGTACAAACTATAAAATATTGCAATTAATCTTGATTATTCAACTTAGATAAATATTGTTTAGCGTTTTCAAAATCTTCTTCTGTGTCAATAGATATGCCAACTTGATCAATTTCAGCCATGTAAATAGAAATGCCGTTTTCAAGCATTCTTAAATTTTCGAGTTTTTCAATAAACTCTAGTTCAGATACAGGTAATTGTGTAATTTTTAATAGTGTCGGCTTTTTAAACGCATAAACGCCAATATGTTGATAGGCAGCAGGTGCTAATGAAGTTTCGCGATAATATGGAATCGGAGAACGAGAAAAATACATTGCTCTTTTTTGTTTATCAACCACTACTTTCACACAATTAGGATTCTCAATTTTTTGAATATCGTGTATGGGTAATATCAAAGAGCCAACTTCAACATCTTGATTGCTGAACAGTGAAATTAATTTTTGCAACGACAATGCTGAAATAAAAGGTTCGTCACCTTGAACATTGACAAAAATATCGGCATCTAGATCTTGTGCTACTTCTGCAATTCGATCTGTTCCACTTTCATGTTGATTTCGACTCATGATAGCCTTACCACCGAACGAAATTATTTCATTAAAAATAATTTCATGATCACAAACAACAATCACATCTTTAAAAAGTTGAGTGTTGTTGACCGCTTCGTATGTACGTCGAATGATGGTTTTCCCTTCTAATACTTTCATTAATTTCCCAGGAAATCGAGTAGCAGCGTAACGCGCTGGAATGAGAGCAATTACTTTATACATGATTTAAATGTTTAGGATGTTCAAATACATATGAACCTGCAATAAAAAGAAACAAAGTAGTTATAGTTCCTATGATACTTCCAGCATATACATCAGCAAAAAAATGTTGTCCTAAATAAAGTCTTGAGTAGGCACATGCCAACGCTAGAACAAAAAACAAGATCGACCAAATTTTCAAAGGTTTTGGTAAATAAAGCGATAGTAACAAGAAGAACCCAAACGCACCTATTGTATGACCTGAAGGGAAACTTGTTTCAAAAAGATTGTCCAACCAAGGCACTGTATGAACTTGACGAACACCATAATACTTCAAAGGTCGAGGTGTATCAAAATAAAGTTTCAATAAAAAAATAATGGTTGGAATCAATAAACCAAATACCAAAGTAGTGGTAATGTAATTTTTGTTTCGATAGGCGGGTATCAATAAAAGTGAAACTAAAATTAATGGAATAATATCCCCTCTTCCATAACCACTAAACACCGTATTCAATTTATCTAAAAAGGGTGTATGTGAATGATTAACTGCAAAAAATAATTCATTACGTGAAAAAAAAGTAAGCAATAAGCCACCTACTATAACCCATAAAATAAATAATACAAAGAAGTATAAATTGCTTCGAATAATAGTTTTTAAATTTTGATACAATGTAAAATATTTAAATGTTTATTTATTTAATTTCTAAGATTAGCCAAAAAACTGAAAAATACGTTCAAAAAATTGAATAGGTTTTTGAAAAAAACGAATATAACTTTCTTTATTAAATAAGGGTGAGTCGTTATTAGCTTTATACATTAAAAACATAGCAATAATTAACAAAATTAACGAAGGCGACCACATCCCCACTGGCACAGAAACCACGCTTTCTTTTGTAATTTTTTCGCCTATTGTATTCATAAAATAATAAATAATAAAAAACACAACCGCACTTATAAATGGCATACCTAAACCACCTTTTCGTATAATTGAACCTAAGGCTGCACCAATAATAAATAATAAAATACAAGCAAAAGGCATGGTAAATCTTTTATTCAATTCAATTTCGGCATCAACCAAATTCATATTTTGAAGCTTCAAGTTTTGCTTGTTAATTTCGAGCATACTTTTTACACTACGAACCGAAATTTCCGCGGTTGATAATACACTCGATTTTAAAGTATCAGGAATCGACATCCAATAGGGCTTCTTAATGTTTGTTAGGATGGGGAGTTTAGTTTTAATCTTCGCTGTATCCCATCGCAAGAGGGTGATATTTGGATACAATAATTCCTTGGTAGATTGATTAAGTTTACGAATACTCATTAAGTTGGTATCACGTTGCGAAATGATTTGACCAACTGACATAACTTCTCGTAAATTTTTAAAATAGTTTTCATCGGTGCTAGGCAATTTAAAATCAGACAGATCAAAAACCTTTTTCCAATATTTAAAACCCAATCTAATTTGTTCATGTTCATCTTTTCCACCAACTGCAGCTTTCTCCTCATAACGCCAACCATCTTGAAGTTCAAAAATTAAAAACTTTTTATCTTCAGTTACATACATCACTCCTTTTTTAGCAATAGTAATTTTATCATTTCCTCGTCCTGAAGTATGATCGTATATTTTGATATCATGAACCGTTTTGTCATCCCCATCTTTACTTGAAATATAAATGATATGATTTGGAATATCTTTATTAAAACGCCCTGGTTTTATAGCTAAAACCGGTTTCTTATTTTGAATATCGTATAATAATCTGGTGGCTTTCAGTTTAGCACGCGGAATTACATAATTATTAAATAAAAATGAAAGTACCGAAACCATAACGATGAAAACGAGTAATGGTCTTGCAAATTTTATGACAGAAATACCAGCCGCTTTAACTGCTGTTAACTCTGAACTTTCACCTAAATTGCCAAAAGTCATGATGGCTGCAAATAATATGCCTAGAGGCAAAGCGATAGGTACCAATGTTGTTGAAAGCAGCCCAATAAATTTACTAATAGTCAGGATATCCAACCCCTTACCAATAAATTCATCGATCCAAACCCACATAAATTGCATGATGAAGATTAACCAAGTAACAAAAAATGCTCCGATAAAAGGAGGAATAAAAGATTTAATGATAAACTTGTGTAATGCCTTCAACCAAGAAAATTTGTGTAAAAATAGACTACTGAATCTTGAATACCATTAATAAATTGAAAAAACTAAGTTGATCTAACTCTAGAAAAGTAAAAAAAGAATTTACAAACTAAACAAATACAATTTATAAAGTGAATTAGCTGAATGATTGCATTTAGGCTATTTGATAAAGCTCTTCATTCTAAGAGAGGGAATTTTACTTTCAAGAAAATATATCATAATTCATATTTGATTCATTTAATATCATTGAAGTAAGTAAGGGTTGGGTCTAACTTCCTACTCGATGTTTCAAATCTTGAATTTGAGTATCCCAAAGTTGCTCTTGATCTTTAATATCCTTCTTTTCCGCAAAATCAGTAATGGTTAATATAGTTTCATTTGTAACCGGACTCTTTTCAACTCTAAACTCAAAATATTCATTCTCTTCCATCCAATCCCATTTAAAAACGACATATTCATTTTCTTCAGCTGCAATCATTTCAGCAACTTCATCATTACCCTTCCAGTGAAAAAAGAATTTATTTTCTCTCTGTGAAACCTTATCCGCAAACCATTCACCTAAGCCAGTTGGGGTAGATAAAAAATCGTAAAGTATAACTGGTGAACAGCGGATGGCAAATTCTATACTATATTGAACTCTTTTTGACATTTATAAAATATATTGTTGGCGTATTAATAATTAATACTTGGCACAATAATAACAAAAACAATGAATTATCAAAATTATTTTTCCCCTTTTTTTTATTCCGACATGTTAAATTGGGTATAAAATATATTTTGGTTGTATTGACTTTAACAATAGCTTTGCGAATAAGTTATTTTTAACAAATTGACTAAGACACAAACACACTTACTCTAAACTCTTTTTACTAACGAAAAAAACTTTACCCCCCTTATGTCAATGCGCCAACTCAAGATCACAAAATCTATTACCAATAGAGAAAGTCAATCACTTGAAAAGTATCTACAAGAAATTGGAAAAGTAGACCTCATCACCCCCGAAGAAGAAGTGTCACTCGCAGTAAAAATTAAACAAGGAGATCAAGTTGCATTAGAGAAACTCACCAAAGCAAATTTGCGTTTTGTGGTTTCAGTTGCCAAACAATATCAAAACCAAGGTCTTTCATTAAGTGATTTAATTAATGAAGGCAATTTAGGTCTTATCAAGGCAGCTCAGCGCTTTGATGAAACAAGAGGCTTTAAATTTATTTCATATGCGGTTTGGTGGATACGTCAATCAATTTTGCAGGCTTTGGCTGAACAAAGTCGTATTGTTCGTTTACCGCTTAATAAAGTAGGTTTAACAAATAAAATTAATAAGGCTTATTCAATGCTTGAGCAAGAGTATCAAAGAGAACCATCAGCTGAAGAGCTATCCATGGTATTAGAAATAAATGCAGACGAAATAGAAACTACTTTGGGAGTTGCGGCTCGTCATGTTAGTGTTGATGCTCCATTTGTTGATGGCGAAGAAAATACATTACTCGATGTACTCAATAATCCAAATGCCTTAAGTACCGATAATGAATTAGCACATAATGAATCACTTCGCGACGAAATTGAAAGATCATTAAATACATTAACTGAACGTCAGAAAGATGTTCTCAAATACTTTTTTGGTGTAGGCGTTGAGCATCCAATGAGCTTAGAAGATATCGGTGAAAAATTTGGTTTAACAAGAGAGCGTGTTCGTCAGATAAAAGATAAGGCGATAACGAAATTGCGTACTACTACTCGAAGTAAATTATTAAAAACCTATTTAGGAAATTAATTAAATCATTCAATTTTATTTTGGGCATGCC
>DAOOQH010000053.1:0-16267 GCA_035388625.1 Chitinophagaceae bacterium
CATTAATATAGTTTGCAAAGTAAGCACCGGCATAAGAGTGATAGGGTCTACCAATTCAATTTCTATTGAATCAACTTGTTGATTGTTGGAGCCAACTCCTTGATTTTGCAAAACGGAAACCATTTGATTCGATACATTCATATAACCTTGAAGAAAGACTTTAATATTCAAAGTAGAAACTGGATTTGCCGCACCATCTGATTCAATTTTAACCACCCAAAAATCTGTTAAGCCAACAGAGCTTTCAGTTTTATCAAATGAAATTGGTGAATTGGAAATAGCAGACATCAAATAACCTCCATCATTTGCTTGTACAACACTTCTTGGGTCTTCAAGTAATGAGCCTCCAATTGTATTTTCCCAAATTGTTGTTCCTGTTGAACTTAATTTTACTAACCAGCAATCGGTACCACCCAGTAAATTTTCTGATTTCGTGGCCGATTGATTTGAATTGGTGCGACCACAAGCAATAACTGATTGATCGGTGTTTTCGTAAATATCAAAAGCAATATCTGAACCATTTCCACCCATTGTATTTTGCCAAATAATATTTGCACTGCTGTCTATTTTCATGATCCAAAAATCTGACAATCCATAATTGATATCCGTTTTATCGCCAGAAATACCTGATTCTGATGCGCCTGCCAACAGCACCTGTTGATTTGACGTTAGCGCTGAGGTCCAAGCAAAATCACTGCCTGATCCACCAATTGTTTTATCCCATAGGATATTGCCATCTTGACTAAGTTTAACTACCCAAAAATCGCTAGCTCCTTTACTAGCTTCGGTTTTATCATTAGAGATACTCGATGATGAACCACCTGCTACCAAATAAGTTGAATCAAGAAATTGAACGGCTGTATAAGCTTCATCAGTTGCAGTGCCGCCAATTGTATTCTCCCATTCAATATTGCCAACTGAATCAATTTTCACTATCCAAAAATCTTTAGCGGTTGTAGCTGGGTACCCAATATTGAACTCACTCTTATCGCCCGACATATGCGATGAGGAACCGCCCGCAATCAGATATCCATTATCTAAGGTTTCGATGATCTCACCCGGAATATCATCAATATTGCCACCAATACTTTTTTGCCATTGCATATTTCCGGCACTATCTAATTTTAAAATTCCATAATTAAGTCCATTTGAAGGCACACTAATATCAGCTATTATAACAAAGCCATTATCTTTTGTTAGTTTAATATCTCTTACAATGGATGCCCCATAAGATGCGATACCTGTATATCCTTTTTGCCAAAGAATGTTTCCTGAATCTGACAATTTCAATACCCAAAGGGCACCTGCAACTGTTTTGTCTCCGCTAATTGTGGTAGCAGATCGACCCGCTATAACGAACCCGCCATCATGGGTTTTTGTCATTTTATTAAAGGTTTCATTGCCCGTGCTGCCAATCGTATTTTGCCATTGTATAAGAGGTTGGCTATAAGTGCATATCGACAAAAGTCCAAGTGCAATAAGTAATAGAAGTCTCATAGATAAATTAAATAGAAGACAAAAATAAAGTATGATTCTTAAAGATTCTTAAGTGATAGTCAATTTATTCTTATGGGTTTAATTTATTATCTTTTGGAAGAGATTGCTATATTTTTGAGATTATGGAACAGTGAATTGTTGTCCATTCATTGCCCTGCTCATAAATTCTCAGGACGTGAAAAACTATCGTTCGTACCTCACTTTGTTTCTACGGGTGAAGGGAGAAAGCAAAATTAGTTGCGTTGACCTCTACAGGTGTGGAATCAAGTAAATCAACATTGCCATCACCATTAATATCAGTGGCTAAATAACCAAATTGGAAATTGCTAATATCATTTTCTACGATTGCGAGATCTAGCAAGTCGATATTTTCATCTGTATTTATATCACCTGAATAAAATGCCCAAACATTAGGCTCAACTTCAAATTGATTATTGCCAAAGGCTTTATTTGCATTGGTTGTAAAATCATAATTCGTATTCGCGAATAAGGTAATAGGCGCTGCACTCCATGTTTCAAGTGAATTACGATGCTTGACAACAACATAGTATTGCAGACCTTCATTCGCATTTAGAAAGGCGCATGTGATGGTGCCATCTGTTTTTATAATGCCACTATATGAATGTGCCATTGCATAGGGAGGATTCGGAAGATGAAGTTCAATTGTGAGTGTATCCGTATCAGTTAATCCATTAACTTGACCTTGATTCGCTAATACAGATTTCATCAAACCACTTCCTTCATAGTAACCCTGAATATAAGCCTTAAGATTGAAGCTTACTTTAAACACTTGCTGCATACCTTGCGATGCACTTCCACCGCTTCCACTTGCTGTAATATAATCTAACTGGCCTATTGAATATGATACTGAACCTCCTGAGCCAATCGCTGTACCGCCTGTGCCGACTGTATTTTGTTGTGCATTTGCTGACTGGCTATTTAGGCTATAAATAACTGCACAAAAAAGAATGAATGCGTATTTCATATTTTTTATTTATTGGTTTTTTGAAGTAATTCATTTAATTTTTCATCCATCATCTTGCCTTCTTGTATTAAGAGGTCGATTTCAACTTGTTGCTCTTGTATGGCTTTTACTAAGTGAACAGGTAAATCACTTAAGTTAAGTATTTTGAAATCTTCGATGGTTTCATTTCCAAATTTTTCGTTGACTGTTTCTACCATTTCTGGAAATACTTGTTCTAATTCTTGTGATATAAAACCCGTATTGTATTTTTTTAATCCAATGTTGGCATTTTTGTATGAGTCAATCCATTCATAAGTAACTGGGCGTAATTTCATAATTTTTGAAAGTGAAGTATTGGGAAGTGATACGATATTTTTTTTCACGCGACCATCTGATGATGTTGCCCATGATGATGAGGTTGATCTGCCAATACCATTAATTTGTAAAATATGTGATGCAGATGCCAAACCAATACTCACGGTGCCACCATCATTTTGTAAGGTAAGATTTGAAGTACCTCCATTATTGCGGCAAATAATTTCATTATTATCCATTACAATATTTTGACTTGCAATATCTCCTAAAACAAAGTATCCATTCCCCGTTAAACTTGCCTCATACGTGCCACTTACAAATGGCGGATTTGTTATTTGTAACGAAGTTGCAGGAGTATTTGTTCCTATTCCAACAAACTCTTCTACAATAAGACCATCGTTGGGTGCACTAAGTGTTGAAAAATTAGATCCAATAGAAACACCGCCTGCAACAGATAAATAGCTAGCGGGTGTATTTGTACCAATCCCTACACGTCCACTATTTAAAACCACCATGGCATTGCTTCGTGATGCGTTACTCGAACCATTTCCTACGGTAAATATTGGCGAGTTGTAAATTAAACTATTTTGTGGAGCCACAATGGTATCATTGTATAAGCCTACAACACACGATGCATATCCGTTAGCTTTTGTATTATATCCCATTGCAGTTGAGGCTAACCCATTTGCTTCAGTTAAATAGTTCATGGCAACTGAATAATCACCATTGGCTTTGGTTGAACTGCCCATTGCGGTTGACACGCTTCCATTCGCTTTGGTTGTTAATCCCATGGCTGTTGAAGCATAACCATTGGCTTGCGTAAAATTGCCAAAGGCAGTTGAATAGGTTGAGTCGGCTAACGAAAAATTGCCCATCGCAACTGATGATAGTCCTAAGGCTTGGGAGCCATTACCTGTTGCAAACGAACTACTACCTGCTGCAATAGTTGATTTTCCAAACGCAGCTGAATAGTTTCCAACATTGGTACTATCCCATTGGTTTGACACAATATTGCCTGCCCGAAATGAAGCTTTACGAGGGTTGAAAAACATACGTGTACCACCACCTTGAATTTCAGGTTGTGAGCCTATACCAAAGGTGCCAGTTACTAATAAACCATCTTCACCACTTATTTTTACAGCTCCACTATCTGCAACAATACTTCGCCCTCCACCTTTAAAATTGCCATAATCATAAGCTTGATCTAAAGTGCCTACTCCCTCAGTACTTAAACTTTTTTTAGCATACAATGCATAAGGGACACTTTGTAATTGCGAAATGGCTATGACTGTATAATTTGTACCTCCCATAGGATCAGTTTCTGTTTTAATAAAATAAGGTCCATTGGCCCAATTGATAGTAGAAAAATTGCCACTTACAACATTTCCATTTCCAATGGTTAAATTTAGAAGGGCACTGCTATTGGTAACGCCTGAATGTGTTTCAGTATAAACTGAACTACCTATCGTACTACCTTGAAGGATACTTAATTTAGTGGTCACGTTCTGATCACTAACTAAGGCATTCGCGGCATTTCGAATAATGGCTTGATATGAAAATTTATCGGGTGCTTGTGCAAATGCGACACTATTTAAAAGGCAATAAGCGAATGCCAGAGAAATGGATACACTCAGCTTACGACTGGTATTGTTAGCTTTTGCAGAAAGAAATGTTTTAATATCTTTTAAGATATATAAATATGAATTGATTTGTAGTTTCATGATTTTTATTTTTTAATATTATAAATAGATTATTTTTTATTTTCTTGAAAGTTGATTGATAAGTTCTTGTCTCCTTATCAATTTAATTTTGAGTTCTTTAATTAATTCATTTTGAATTTGTATTGCTTTTGTCAGTTGAACAGGTAAATCACTTAGGTTTAAAAGTCTGAAATCTTCGATAGTTTGATCGCCCACTTTTTCACTTACTTTTTCTATCATTTCAGGAAACTCTTGTTCAAGCTCTTGCGAAATAAAACCTGTATTGAACTTCTTCAAACCGGCATTTGCATGAAAATACTCATCAGTCCATTCATAGGTTACAGGTCTTAATTTTAGAATATGATTGAGTGAAGCATTTGAGACCGATGTAATATTTTTCTTTACCCTTTTATCAGATGTTGTGGCCCATGCAGATGAAGTAGATCTACCTACGCCAGCAATTTGTAAAATATGCGATGATGATCCAACTCCAATACTAACCGTACCTCCGCCATTTTGCAAACTTAAAATTGAGGTTGTTCCATTATTACGTGCAAGAATTTCATTGTTATCCATCACTAGGTTGGGGCCTGTAATTTCATCAAGCACAAATAAGCCATGCGATAATAAACTTGCGTCTGTACCACTTTTAATATGAAGCATACTACTTGGGTTGCTGAGCCCAATACCCATTTTACCTTGAACAAAAACGCCATGATTATTTGAATAGGCTGATGTTGTAGTGTCAGCAAAATAAGAGCCGATTGAACAATTGAAAGTACTGAGTTTAGCATTGGTTGAATAAGCTGGTGCATATGCGCCTAATTGAACATTGCCTCCATTATGAACCACTAATCCATTCCGTCGATATAATGTAGCAGAACCGTAATAATCGTAAGTAAAATAACTACATCCAACTATAAAAAGTGGATTATAAGCAGGGCTTGATGTTTGTATACCAAATATCGAATCGTTGATATGTCCAACTGATGTGCTATATAATCCATTGGCCTTTGTGTTATAACCAAAAACACTAGAGCCAATAGCGTTAGCTACGCCTGTGCCAAAAGAAGCAGCATAATTGCCATTTGCTCGTGAAAAGTTTCCACTTGCAGTAGAAGCAATTCCAATAGCTTTGGTATCCTTGCCAAAGGAGGTAGCATTGTTTCCACTAGCGCTATTATGATAGCCCATCGCATGCGAAAAATTGCCAATTGCTTCACTTGTTCCAGATCCTATGGCAGTTGATGAAAGGCCACTTGAGACCGTGAAGGCACCTGCAGCAAATGACGATTCGCCACTTGCCTCTGTGGCTATGCCAATTGCAGTTGAATATAAACCAGTATTGGTAGTATCCCATTGTTGACCATCAACATATCCAGAACGAAAAGCAGCTCTTCGAGGATTGAAAAAAAATCTTGTTCCCATTCCAGTTGGTTCTATATGTGCACCCATTCCAAATGTTCCACTTACAAGTATGCCATCCTCTCCAACAATTTTTACGGCGCCACTATCAGCTACAATGGTTCTTCCTTCACCTTTGTAATTTGTATAATCATACGCTTGGTCAAGTGTTCCATTATTAACCGACGTCAATGAACTTGTTTTTGCCACTGAAGCATACGGTGTACTTAGTAATTGAGAGATTGATGAAATTGTATAGTTTATTCCGCCATTCGGATCAATTTCTGTTTTAATGAAATAAGGACCGTTCGCCCAATTGATACTATTCAAACTGCCACTTACAACCGTGCCAGCGCCAATTTCTATCTTAATTAATCCATTTGCATCCGTGTTTGTTAATTGGGTTTCAGTATAGCTTGATACACCTGATGAAGTGCCTTGTAAAATACTAGTTCTTACACGAACAATATAATAAGAAAATGCCTGTCCTGCTGAGTTTCGAACAATAGCTTGATATTGCATTTTGTTAGGAGCCTGTGCGTACAAATCATTCGATATACAAGTAAGCAATATGCAGAAAATGAAAAGGAATAGAAATTTTTGTATCATAAAATATATTTATTTGTGAATGGTTTTTTGATTTTGTCTCTTTTTGTTGAGATCTGAATGTAAAATTGCAATGAGTTGAATGAGGATAAAAGTTTATCTAATCCAAAGAGCGTTTTCTTGTATTTAAATGTGTTAAATTGAATTTGAAGTGTTAGTGGAATTTGTTCATATCTCATCTTTTTGAAATCGTTGCCAACATAGAATACGCAGTAAAAATTTATTACAGAATATCATTTGGTTCAACTCATTTGTTTAAATGCAGATATTCTCTGATTTGGAAAGTATAAAGATGTAGGCAGTGTATTGAATCAAACGAAAGATGCTTATATCATTTGTAGATATGAAAACGAGATATTGTTTAAATGATGCTTAATTTTACGCACACTTAAATGCAATATTTATGATTAGATTATTTTTCATCATCACCCTAAATTTGTTTGTATCTCAATTAAGCGCACAAGTGCCAGAAATAGTTGCGCCTTTTACTAGGTTTGATGATGTCTATTTCTCTAATCAAAACAACGACAAAGTATTTTTATTTACAAGTTCTGCCAATCCATTTGTATTAAAGAAGATAAACAGCAATGGAAGTTTGTCAAATGTTTTTTCGAAACCTATACCTAGCGATGTTTTTGGTGTAGAGGAGATGTCAATGTATGGTGACAAAGGAATTGCTCGACTTAGTTTAATGGTACCAAACGATACAATGTATAAGTTTTGGTTTTACAATGGCACAAGTGTTGACACAAGTACTTTGAAATTTATTCGAAGTGCATTTGATCCCGCGCCCAAACCAGTTTTAAATCCTTTACATGCTTATATATTTGATGAAAAAAGAATTTACAAATCAAATTATACATCATCAGGAACATCGGTTATGTTTAATTCGCCTCTCGTTGGAAAGATAACCTCGATGCCAATTATGCTTGTTGAAAATTTGAATACAGTCATTTGGGTTGACAATGGTGTTTATTTATCTGATTCATTGATGGCGCCTCGGAGATATCATTTGTATATGAAGCAAGGTAGCGGAAGTGCGACAATAATTGATAGTTCAACTACAAGTTATTTTGAGTTGAAGAAAAATCCTATTTCGAATGATATTTTTGCATTTAAAATTAGCACATCAACCAATCAACCAAATACTTCTCTTTACATGTTTACAACAACAGGTGGTATATGGATTGACTCAAATTTGCATTTTATTCCTCGAGAAGTTGTTGGTGGTAAAATAGTTGGAGATCGTCTCACTTCTGGTGGTGCTTTCATTGGGTTTGGTTCTTATGATATGCTAACAGACTCAATGAATATATTTCCTTATTTAAATGAGGTGAAGTTTTGTACTGAAATTGTTAGTAATGGTTCGGCCTGTTATTTTCTTGCAGATCAATTCGGCTTGTCATCCTATAAGCCTTATTATACAAACGGCGATACCTTAATTAAATTATCAAATAATGAATATAGTACCACATCTAATTGGAAGAAGAGAGGTACTTTTTGTGGTGATAATTTTTGGGCGAACAAATATTATACAACCGGTTTTTCTTTTGCAATTGATTCGTTTAAGGAACAGTATACGCCTCAGGGAATTCATACGCCTTATTATACACCTAATGATACCGTGGATTATTCGTTTGATATTGTAAGTGATGGACTTTATATTTATTACAGTGGTTTTCATTCAAGTAATATAGCATTTCCAAGTACACTCTATCGTTTAGATTGTGGAGCGCCAGTTGGCATAACAACACTAGATTTAGACCAAGATATTATTTTAGTTTATCCTAATCCTGCAACTGATTATTTGTCGGTAAAGATTGCACCCAACAAAGATTTTATGTTGGTTGCTTTAAAAGATTTAACCGGAAGATTGATCAAAAATTGTTTGCTTTATTCTGGAACGAATACAATTTCGTTGAGCGGAATTTCGTCTGGTATTTATATACTACAAGGTGACGGATGGACTAAGAAATTTGTGAAAGAGTAAATTAAAATATTTTATAATACCATCGCCTTGATAATTATTTTAAGGCTTTATTGCAAATACAAACCCATTCACATTCCCTTCAACAATAGGATTATCTAATAAATCTACATTGCCATCGCCATTGATATCAGTAGCAAAAAAGCCGAAGATAAAATTGTTAATATCCCCATCTACGATACCTAAATCTAACAAATCAATATTTTCATCTTGATTGATATCGCCAGTATATAATGCCCATACACCATTCTCTACCTCGCTTTGATTTGAACCGAAGACCTGATTTGAACCGACACTAAAGTCGTAATAAGTATTTTCATTTATTAAAACAGGATTTGCACTCCAGCTTTCTATTGTATTTCTATGTTTAATAACTATATAGTTTAATTCACCCAAATTGGCATTGCCGCTAAAATTTGCAGTTCCATTCGTTTGTAAAATGCTTTTACTTGTACTCACTATATTATAAGGTGGAGTTGATTGTCGTAATTGAATTTCAATGGTATCACATTCAGTTCCTGACATTGCTGTAACGCCTTGATTGAACAATACATTTTCCATAAAACCAGAGTTTGCATAGTATCCTTGTAGGTATAATTTTAAATTGAGAGTTGCTTTAAAAGGCTGCTGAAAGCCTTGCGTCAAGATATTATTACTCGACTCGAAAGTTTGAGTCACTGTTTCCCCAATTGTAAATGAAAGAGACCCAATTCCATTAGCTTGATAGCCACCGGCTGAAGCTATGACTTGTGGTGATACAGATTGCGCTTGTAATTTTAGTTGAATAGTAAACAACATGAGAAAACAATAGAATGCAAAATTTCTTTTTATCATGATTATAATTTTTAAATAGGATTAGTTGAAGATAAATTTCCAAGGTTATTGACCGGTATTATTGCAAGCAGCTGTTTTAACTGTGATCCCTCCATTTATAAATATACTGCTAGAATGGGATAATGTACAACCTTCTTTCATATCGCAAAAATCTACACCTTCAATACTAAAAGTACCCAAGGCACCTGTCACTGTGGTCGATACATAAACTTCTCCACCATTAAAGGTGCCATTTGCTGCAAGAGGCATGGTGATGTAACGCGTACTTAATCTATTTTTACCATTTGTGGTTGCTATAGATGCATCAATGGAGTCAATGGAAGGCGTGGTCCAACCTGCTGGAATTAAATTAATTAAACTGCTTGACATTAAATTATAGGCCGAAATATCATCATGATTGCATCCAAATATATGACCAAGCTCATGGGTGGTAATACGGCCTAAATCTGTTATAGCCCAATTTGTTGCAAAGGGTAAATATACATTTGATTGAATAATCATATATCGAGTTGCGCTATCGCTTTTAAAGGATCCTTTTTTGGCACAGCCAATCGATGATCCGTTAAAGTCGATACCACTATATAAAATAGCCACATCTCTTGCAACAACCGTTCGGTTAGCATTCCAATAGTTCATAAATTCGTCTAATCGATCGGTTGAGTTAATACAAACATCTTCGCTTACGAAAGGATCATTTATATTGGCCCATTGCGATTGAAATCGAACAGAAAATTTTATGCCCCATTGTGTAAAATACGATTCCACCATATTCAAATTGGCTAAAATTTCAGCATTGGTTAAACTAAGCCCACCACCACTGCTATAATTTTCATGGTCTGCCTCTGTGGCAATTTCTAATTTGCGACAATCAATCGCTTGAGTGCTTAACATAGATTGAAAGATGTTATTACCTTGAACTTCTTTTATAGCCTTTTTTGTGGGTTTACCTAAATCCATTTGCTGTAACTTGTTTTGAATACTTGGTAGCAATTGTGTTTTTTTGTTTTCCACGTCATGAATGAGTTTGCCACCGCCACAAGTAGCGCCTGTTGGTTTTACATCCTTGTTCGTATACATAATTATATCATTTAAATCTGCTCCTGGTATAAAACGTTGTATAGATTCTAAGTAATACTCTTCTCCGTTGTAGCGTATAAGAGCAGAAAATGAATTCGCCCGTATATTCATACGTACTATAGATTCAGGCTGATCGGTTAGAAACCCTGCATATGTTCCGCATTCCTCTCTCGGTATTTCAACATCACCTGACGTTGTAACGAGTACTTGTTTGTAGTCAGTCGAACGCAATTCATTCTCTGAAATCATGATTTTCCAAACATCTGTTCCGGTATTTATTTGTATTGGAATATTTACTTTTTGTATTCTTGCTTTTTGGTACAAACTATTATGGTTTATTCTAATGATTTTTATCTTACTAAAGGTGCGTTCAAGAACTGTTTTGTACGCTGTGCTTAAACTAGTTTCCTGAAAAACATTATCTGATTTGGATTGACCATATAAATCAGTAATAAAAACAAATGAAACCAACAAGACAATTATTGTAAATGAAAATTTCATATAGAATTAGTTTTTAGAGTTATTTAAAATCATTTTCAGGTCCTCAATTTCTTCTTTTTGTGCTTTAAGTTCTTTTTGTTGTTGCAATAAATACAAGGTTAGCTCTTCCACTTTTTCAACCAATTTTAATTGTATACCCCCAACATTCATTCCTTCAGATTCTACTTGTGTTGCAGGTGGCATATTCGGCAAACGATGATGTGCCAAAATATGTTCTTCAACTTCTTCTAAAGGTTTTAATTTGTACGAAGGATCGAATACATAATCCGGAAAAGGCATTGCTTGCACTCTTAACTCAGTACATACAATTTTACCTCCTACCGCCAATTGATAAACAGAAGAAGGCGCTACATTAATCCCAACTTCCCCATCCAGTCGCGTAATACCTGTAACATATAAGGCAGCACTACCTGTATTTGCTCCATCTATAAAAGCACCATATTGTAAATTACTTTTTATATTCAACATACTGTTCGCAAATAGGGTTGGTGTACCAATGGATACTGTACCTAACGAGCCAGATTGACTTGGAGATATTAACGTATTACCATATAAACCGGTAGTACCAGTAACGGATAATTTTTCATTGGGTGTTGAAGTGCCTATTCCCACATTACCACTGGTTGTTATTGCCATTGATTCATAGCCATTTCCCGTATAAAAATAAAGAGGATGATAACTATTGGTACCTATCCATCCCGCTGAAGCATCGGCATAAGTACCTACTGACGTAGTGCCAGCAGTATGCACCATACCGTGCCCATATTGTTCAACATTAAATTTACTTGTTGGGGTGGTGGTACCAATTCCTACATTACCATTTTCATCAACCGTCATTCTTCGTCCGTAACCATTGTTTACATGATGGGTAATAAAATGGACTTTCTGACTATAATTTCCCGACAATGTGGTGTTTTCAATTTCCATACCTCCAGTAAAATCAATACCATCATAAATTCCTATTCGACGAGCGCCATTATTTTCGTGCCATGCACCCATAGAAATATCACCTCGAATATCAAACAAGGATTTTGGGGCAGATGTACCTATTCCTATTTTGCCATCATTATTAATAAACATCGAAGGATTACTACCGTACTTATCGCTACCTTGAGTTAAAATTGCTAATGGACTTGCATTTGTTCCCAAACGAGTCCAGTGATTACTAGATGGTGATTGTATCTGTAACAAGGCGTCTCCGCCTGCAAGGTCCACGTTAAATGCTGTATTGCTAAGAGAATCTATGACACTCAATTTACTTGTAGGCGTTATGGTTCCAATTCCCACGTTACCATTTGCTTGTATCATCATTTTAATTTGATTAAGTGATTTAGGTGTTGCGTGATTTCCTCCATCACCTGAAACCGCAAAGGCTAAATTATCATTGTATGTATTTCCATTATAGTAATGAAAAATAGAACTAGCTCTGGTATCATTTGCATTAATCCAATGTCGTGATAAAAGTAAATTTGCAGAAGGGACATTTTGTGCACCGGCAACATCATGAATATGCACTTGCGCTTCCGGATTAGAAATACCTATTCCTACATTGCCAGCATTTTGGTTAGAAATGTCTATCCCGTTTTGATTCCACAGATTATCTGAAGAACTAGCTGCATGCAAGGCAAACGGAACGCTCATCAATTGTGTGGTTCCCATATCGGTATAAGTTGTACCGCCCGTTGGGTCTAATTCTACTTGTAAATACTTGGCTCCATTTTTCCAATCAATAGAAGTCATTGCTCCTGAAACCACTGTTCCTTGTCCGAGATTGATTGAAAATAAACCCAAGCTATTGGTCGTTACATTTTGTGTTTCTTGATACACAATAGCGCCACTTGAAGCACCATCATGCACGCTAAAACGCAACGAAATAGATTGATTTGAAAGAATATTGCCTGCATTATTTCTTGCTACTGCCTGATACGGAATCGCTTGCGGCGCTTGGCAAAAACTTGTCTCAGAGAAAAAAATAAGTGTAAAGAAAAATAGGATGTGAATGATTGAATGTTTTTTCATAATGAATGATGTTTAATGTTTGAATGTTTAAAGGCAAAGGTTGATTTGGTTAGTGATTTATTTTTTAAACCTATCGATTTTGATTTGGTAGAACAAAATTGCGTCTATTGTTGAATCTGCACAATCGTGAATTCGAATGACAGAAAGTGTTTATTTACTTATCTCATAATTTCATATCATTCATTTGAATGATACGAAGTTTGAAACCCTTTATTTTTCAGAAATTATATATACTATTGTGGTACTAACCAATCTTTATGCGTTTAATGTTTGCCATATTTTTTATTGTGATTGCGCATTATGTAAGCATAGCTCAACATAATATTCCTCATATTCAAATTCCTGCAGAATGGTTGGGAGTCAAACTAGGTCTTTCGCAAGGATATATTTCGAGTATCATACAAGATAAGGATGGATTTATGTGGTTTGGAACAGGCGATGGACTAAACAAATATGATGGCTACAAGGTAACGGTGTATAGAAATGATCCAAAAGATTCCCTTTCGCTAAATGATAATACGATCTCTGGACTTTTTGAAGATGATCAAGGAAATATATGGGTGTCCACCAGAAATAAAGGACTATCTATTTTTAATAAACGAACTGAAAGTTTTTATCCTGTTATTTTAAAAGAAGTACCACATCATGTTGGTATTCATGCAATGCGTTATCAACATGGGAAATTATTTATTCTCACAAATGCAAATGCCTTATTGTATCAAATAGATTCTTTTCGAATCGGATATGATAATAAGAATATCGGTAAGCATGTACGATTATTGTTTGATTACAATGCACAACAACATAATTCAACATTACGCACAGAAATTTCTAATCACAATCATGTTGTATGGGTCAATACTGATCAAATTTGGTTATTCAACTTCGACACAATCATTCAATATAAAGCAAATGGTCGTTATACTAATTGGACAGTAAAGGGTTATTCGCCAAATACTTTTGGCTTCAATAAAAATGAATGGTACCATCATGATCTACTATGTAAAGTCAATACGAATATTGTTTATGCGTTTAATGGTAATAAGATTCATACTGTGGATCTTGAGAAAAATAAAGTAGTGGAAACAATCACCTATGATAGTGATAAAGAAAATAAGATAAATTCATTTGAAGTGGCAACCTTACCTGATCATAATTTCATTATCAGGAAAAATGAGCAACTATTTCATTATGATGTGCAATTGGGTAAGGTCTCTGTATGGCAAAAGGAATTGGTTGAGAATGGTATTATCTGTCATAATCCATGTTTATCTAAAGAGGGTATTACTTGGTTTGGTACATCTGGTTTTGGCGCAATTAAAAGTGATACACGAAAATTTAATTTTCATGCCTATAATGCAGTTAATAATATGAATCTATTTTCTATGGTTGATACAAACCGGATAGACCATATACCGAAGCAAATCATAAATAGTCTTTTCGGACAAGAGATGTCGAATATTGTACAAGATCTTGATGGATTGTACTGGGCTCATACATTTAACAACAGGTCTTTATCTAGTTATAACCCTCGAGCACAGAAAATAACAACACTTCCAAATTCATATATTGACCCTTATCGACGACATATTTTTAGCGATCAAAAAAATAGAATTTGGATCTTTGCTGATTACGGTGTGAATAAACAATACCTTCATCAAATAGACAAGATGAATGGAACTCATATACGCGACTATAAAATTCCAATTGGTACTACGAATAATGCATTACAATTTGTCAGAGATTTATATAGCGATGATGAAAAGTTTGTTTATCTGGCCACTGAGAAAGGATTATTCAGACTTAATTATCAGTCAACTGATAGTAATAATATGTGGAAGATATTCCAACAAAGTTCATCTGATACAACAAGCTTAAGTTCAAATTCATTGTGGTGTATTTGTCCTGATCCATTGCTACCTTCAACATATTTATGGCTTGGTTCATCTAGTTCTGGATTAGATCGTTTTGAAATCGCAACAGGGAAATGTACTAATTATACTGAAGAAGATGGGTTGCCTAATAATGTGGTTTATGGTATACTAAGCGATAAAGCAAATAATCTTTGGATGAGCACCAATAGGGGATTGAGTTGTTTTAATCCAACGAGCAAAACATTTCAAAATTTTACAGCTGAGGATGGATTGTCTTGTGATGAATTCAATCACTTTGAATATTTGAAATTAAAAAATGGGGATTTGTTTTTTGGTGGGATTGGAGGTTATACCATTTTTAATCCAGAGAAAGTATTACAAAAGCAAAAAGAAGTACCTATAGTTTTTACAGGTTTATCTATTTCAAATAAAATGGTTGATTGGAAACAGCATAAAGATATTTTAGATGCACCTATTACCTATGCTAAGACAATTACCTTGCAACCTTGGCAAAATATGTTTACCATAAATTTTGCATCATTGGAATACAGAAGTAATCAGAAGAAATTTTACAAATTCAAATTGCAAGGCTTTGATAATGAATGGACCGAGCCAATAAATAAGAATGAGGCTACTTTTACAAATCTTTCACCTGGTACCTATTCTTTATTTGTAACTGGTACCAATAGTGATGGCGTTTGGAACGAAAAAGGTGCATCAATTGAAATTGTTATACTACCGGCATGGTATCAAACTTGGTGGTTTAAAGTGGGTATTGGATTCTTATTTTTTTTAGGATTATATGGTTTGTTTCGCTTTCGATTATCACAACAACTCAGCGTTCTTAGAGTTAGAAACAGAATAGCTTCTGATCTTCATGATGAAATTGGAAGCACTTTAAGTAGTATTGCCATGTATAGCGAGGCTGTGCAGAAAATGAAATCAGGTGACGAAAAAATCCCAATGGTCATCAATAAAATTCATTCAAATACAACCGAAGTGTTAGAGGCAATGAGCGATATTGTTTGGGCTGTAAATACGAAGAATGATCAATTGTATCATTTATTAAATCGTATGCGTGATTTTGCTGTTCAACTTTCTGAAGCAAAAGGATTTGATTTGCATATCACAGAAAATAAAAATTTGCCTGACTTAAATGTAGATATTGATCAAAGAAAAAATATCTATCTAATTTTTAAAGAAGCCTTGAATAATGCAGCCAAATATTCGAAATGCACATCGGTTTGGGTAGATGTTAAACTTGAAGGGCAACATTTAAAAGTAAGAATTAAGGATGATGGCGTTGGATTTGATGAGTCTATATCAAAAAACAATTCAGGGGGTAATGGCATTTTTAATATGAAAAGAAGAGCATTGGATTTAAACGGAAAATTGGATATCAAAAGCAATAAGGATGAAGGAACTATTATTGAATTGGAATTAATGTTGAAATAGCATCATTCATATTCACTATTTGATTTAGATAATA
>DAOOQH010000054.1:0-4694 GCA_035388625.1 Chitinophagaceae bacterium
GCAAAGGATGAATTGAATTTGTTTTATATTCCTTGTTGTGGAAATATTTCAGTGCCGAATGCTTTTTCACCAAATGGCGATTTAAATAATGATTATTTTAAAGCCATCACAAATGGTTCATTTGAGGTATTTAATTTTAAGATTTTTGATCGTTGGGGAAATATTGTATTTGAATCAAATGATAAAAATGCCAAATGGGATGGTAATTACAAAGGCAGTGCTGCAGAGTCGGGCACCTATTTTTATTTATTAAAAGCAAAATGCTACGATGATGCCAAGACAAATTTGCTAAAGGGAGATGTACTACTTCTGCGTTAATCAAATTAAGAATTTTGTTTTAGTTTTACATGATGGCTTATCCTCGTCATATTCTTTCTAAATCTACTTTTTTATATGGGGTTCAATGTTTAAAACGATTGTACTACTATAAATTTCAACCATTGTTATCCAAGCCTTATGATGAACAACAAAACTTAGTATTTGCACGAGGAACAGAGATTGGGAGATTAGCCCAAGATTTGTTTCCGAATGGCATTGACCTTTCGCCACCCAACCCTTATTCATATCAATTGTCTGTTGAAAAAACGCAAAAGTATCTCATGACGAATGATATTCTTTATGAGGCTGCATTTCAATTTGATGGTGTACTTTGTGCAATTGATATACTCATTCAAAGGAATGGAAAATGGTATGGTTTTGAAGTAAAAAGTACCAATAGTGCGAAGGATCAACATATAGTTGATGCAGCTTTGCAATTTAATATAATTACTAAAACTGGTTTGCCGTTGGAAGATATCAGTATCATACATTTTGATCGTGATTATATTCGAATAGGAGAGATTGAAACCAGAAAATTATTTACTACAACTTCTATTTTGCAAGAGGTTGTTTTGCAGCAATCTTTTATTGATTTAAAATTAACTGAGTGTAAACAACTCATCGCATCTAAAACTGAACCAGCAATATCTATTGGTGAGCATTGTCATAAGCCTTATGACTGTCCTTTTATTGATCATTGTTGGAAAGATGAAATTGCAATCCCTAAGCCTATTTTAAGCGGAGAAGTTATAATAGATAAAGAACATCTTGATCAATTTTTTAATGGCTTAGATTATCCACTTTATTTTTTTGATTTTGAGACCGTCATGTATGGGGTGCCTGAATTTGATTATTCATCTCCTTATCAACAAATACCATTTCAATATTCTTTACATTCTTTGCAAGATGAAAATTCAACGTTGAAGCATACTTACTTTTTAGGTGATGGCATTCATGATCCTCGACCTGCATTAATTGAGAAGATGATCAATGACTTAGGGGAAAGCGGAAGTATCATTACTTGGAATCAAACTTTCGAAATAACTTGTCTAAGAAAGCTTGCTCAAAATTTTCCAAATTATGCAACTCGAATAAATTCTATTATAGAACGAATTGTTGATTTAATGATTCCGTTTAAATCAAAATGGATTCTTATCCCAGCTTGCAATGGAAGCGCGTCTCTTAAAGTGGTATTGCCTGCATTATTACCCGAGCTCAATTATAATTCACTCGAAATTCAAGATGGTCAATCAGCTTCTTTCACTTATTCATTATTGAAAGACATGAATGAAGAAGATAGAATAAAACATCGAAATTCATTGCTTGCCTATTGTGAACTCGATACGTTAGCCATGGTTAAAATATTGGAAAAGATAATGACATTCATAGTTTAGACGGACGCGTGAGTGATGGAAATGGAAAGCCCGGAGTCTCGTTTCTCAAAACGAGACGAGGACTTGTAATGAACAGCACGACCGTGTGCTCAGTTAACCCGTAACGAATAGTTCTTGGGAAATAAAAATTTGATTCGGGTTAATCGAGCACAGGGGCACGCCCAGAAAATAATTTTAAAACTATATCAACCTTGAATCAATTGCTGTTAAATGAAGGTTTAATTTGTTTATCCCGCTTAACTTTGAACTTGAAAAAAAATAGAGTATAAAATGATCGATCAACTTGAGATGATGAATAAACAATCGTTTGTTGAATTTATAAAAATGCATTCACCCGCTACCAATGATGTGATTGAAGAAATTGTAACTAAATTTCAAACACATAAAGTGGAAAAAGATAGTTTTTTTTTGAAACAAGGTGAGTTAAGTGATGTTTATCTATTTTTAGAATCAGGCATTATGCGCTCTTACACTTTTGATATGGATGGAAATGAAATCACGACTAATTTTTTTAAACCTAATTCAGTTGTTTTTGAAGTGGCCTCTTTTTTTAATAGAAGTAAATCACTTGAGTCAATTCAAGCACTGACTGATTGTTATGGATATAGTATTCGCTATTTGGAACTAAATGAATTGTTTCATTCAATACCTGAATTTCGAGAATTTGGTCGGTCTTTACTTGTCAAAGGTTATGTTGCCTTAAAGCAAAGAACATTATCTGTTATTCATGAAACTGCAGAGGAGCGTTATATTCAATTGCTTGAGAGTAATGAGGCGATTTTTCAACATGCGTCTTTAAAATCAATTGCATCATATCTTGGTATTACTGATACTTCATTGAGTAGAATTAGAAGTAATTTTTATAAAAAGTAAACTCGTAATGATTTCTTGTCATTTGGCAAGTTGAATTATTGGCATAAGATTTTACTTTGTGCCTTCAATTCAATCATTTTATGTTACCGATTCCAAATTATATTTCAATTGTATTTTTATTTACCGTATTGGTCGCCATTGGATTTATTTATCGAGCCTCACGATCGAATAAGCCTTTTTTAATAGTCCTTTTATGCTGGGTAATATTGCAATCTGTTTTAGGATATTCTCAATTTTATGTAAATTTTATTTCTATACCACCTCGATTTATTTTGGCGGTAATGCCACCTGTCTTGACAATTTGTTTTTTATTATTTAGTAGAAAAGGAAAACTGTTTTTAAATAGTTTAGATCAAAAAATATTGACATTATTGCATGTGGTTCGAATACCCGTTGAGCTTGTTTTGTATTGGTTATTTTTAAATAAGCAAGTACCTGAACTGATGACATTTGCAGGCAGAAATTTGGATATCCTTTCAGGATTATCAGCACCTTTGATTTATTATTTTTATTTTATGAAAAAGTCAATGAATCCATGGCTATTTCTTCTCTGGAATTTTGTTTGTGTTGGTTTACTTTTTACAATTGTTGTGAATGCAATTTTTTCAGCACCCTTTTCATTTCAACAATTTGCATTTGATCAACCGAATCGAGCTGTGTTTTATTTCCCTTTTAATTTGTTGCCTTCGGTGGTAGTACCTATTGTTTTGTTTTCGCATGTTGCATTGATTCGACAGACTAGATTGAATCTTTCATCAAAATAAATTGATAGCTTTAGAATATGACTTTACTCATATTTCTAAGAATAAGTTCAACATTACCCGCTTAGAAGATTTTGAGCGCGTAATTTCGTGTGGATTCTGAAAGGGAATCAAAAATTGTTCGATTACAAATGTATATTTTAAAATAATTTATGGTGAATTTAAAAACAATTCAGACTGAAATTGATGCAAGTTTTTTGTATCAAGTCTTGGCTGATAACGAGGCGGATGAAAATGTTGCGAATGTGTTTACTCAAATGAGTGAAATTGAAAAAGGGCATGCGATGGTATTTATGAAAAAGAATAAGATGGATATTTCATCAATGCCACCGCCTTCACAAAGAGCAAAAATATTGCAACTCATAGGTAAGGTATTTGGATATGATTATATTTTGGGTGTGATGTTAGATACTGAAAAAAGTATTTCTAGCTCCATTATCTCAGCACGAAAAAAGACGAATACATCTGAATCTTTATCTGACACAGCTCATGTAACTATTCTTAAAAATATTTTAGAACATAGTCCAAATATTTCTAGTACTAATTTGGCTCGTTTTGAAAAACGTCATCGATCAGTAGGAGGTAACGCATTACGAGCAGCTGTACTTGGCGGCAATGATGGTTTGGTTTCGAATTTTAGTCTGGTGATGGGTATCGCTGGCGCAACCAGTGGACAACAAGAAGTTTTACTAACAGGGATGGCTGGGTTATTGGCAGGAGCCTTGTCAATGGCATTGGGCGAATGGATTTCAGTGAAAAGTTCGCAAGAATTATATGAAAATCAGATGGAAATTGAAATGGATGAACTAGAGCACAATCCGGAAGGGGAGGAGAAAGAATTGGCACTCATTTATATCACGAAAGGCATTCCAGAAGAGCAGGCTCGTAAAATGGCAAGTGATATTATCTCTAATAAAGATCATGCACATGAAATATTAGTCAAAGAAGAATTAGGTATCAATCCAGAAGATTTAAAAGGATCGGCTATGGAAGCAGCTGTAACTTCATTCTTTTTATTTGCACTCGGTGCTATTTTACCTGTGATTCCATTTTTCTTTTTAGAAGGATATTACGCCATCATTGGAAGTGCGTTATTGAGTGGTTTGGGATTATTTATAATTGGTGCAGCGATCACTTTGTTTACAGGAAAAAGTGTTTGGTATTCAGGTTTTAGACAAGTGATATTTGGATTATTGGCTGCGGCTATCACATTTGGAATTGGAAAATTAATTGGGGTTTCTATAGCTGGATAAGTGTTTTCAGTGTAATCCTTCAAATCCGTGATTCAGACAATTAATCTGAATCACGGATTAAACAGATGAAAGGATTAACACAGATTGAATACAGG
>DAOOQH010000054.1:4794-15838 GCA_035388625.1 Chitinophagaceae bacterium
TTAATCTGAATCACGGATTAAACAGATGAAAGGATTAACACAGATTGAATACAGGGTAGATACTGGATTGAATATTCATTACAAGCCTTTTGCATTTTAATCCGTGCCATTAGTGTAATCCTTTAAATCCGTGATTCTAAAAATTAATCTGAATCACGGATTAAACAGATGAAAGGATTAACACAGATTAAATACAGGGAAGGTGCGTGATTGTAAATTCATTACATGCCTTTTGCATTTTAATCCGTGCCATCAGTGTAATCCTTTAAATCCGTGATTCCAGCAATTAATCTGAATCACGGATTAAACAGATGAAAGGATTAACACAGATTAAATACAGGGTAGGTACTTGATTGAATATTCATTACATGCCTTTTGCATTTTAATCCGTGCCATCAGTGTAATCCTTCAAATCCGTGATTCAGACAGATTGAATACATAGGAAACCACTTCATGGCAGTATCCTCAACATGACTAGATTTAATTATTCAATATCTTTCCATTAAATTTACCCGCAAAAGAAAGGAATTTAATTCTGCATATGTTGAAGCGATATTTTTTGTCAAATTTCATGGTTATGATGTTGCTCAATGTATTGGTCAAGCCGATTTGGATATTTTTAATTGATCGAAATGTTCAATTAACGGTTGGACATACTGAATATGGCTTATATAGCGCACTTTTAAGCTTGACTTTAATTTTTAGTATACTTTTAGATCTGGGTATAACCAATTATAATAATCGACATATTTCAACCGATAATAGCCTCATTCATTTATCATTACCCAATATGATTGTGGCAAAAAGTATTTTCTCAATCTTCTATTTCATTATCATTTTTTTTGTTGCCTTCTTATTTAATTATTCTGGAAAAGCCTTCTATATGCTGTTTTTATTAGGAGGTATTCAGATGTTGAACTCTTTTCTTCAATTTTTACGAAGTAATGTTTCGGCCAATCATGATTTTAAAATAGATAGTGTTCTATCGGTTCTCGATAAATTGGTGATGATTATTGTCTGCGGTTACTTACTTCTCTCATCTTCAACCCGAAACATATTCGTAATTGAATGGTATTTATATGCACAAATAGTCGCTTATTTAATTGCCATTTTTGTTTCTCTTATCGTTATCATGAAACGGTATTCGAAAATTAGTTTTCAGCATTTTTCATGGCTCGAAATGAAATCATTTTGTTTAAAAAGTATTCCCTATGCATTTTTAATATTGTTGATGGGCATTTATATGCGAAGTGATTCATTGCTACTCGAACGAATTGATGGACCCGAAGTAAACAGTCGTTACGCTGAGGCTTACCGTATTTTAGATGCGTTAAACATGATTGGATTTTTGCTTGCCGGTATTTTATTGCCCATGTTTACAAGGTTGATATCGAAAAAGATGGATATTATTCAACTAGTTAAAATTAGTGTGAATATTATCTTTTCAATTTCACTCTGCATTCTTGCGCATAGCTTGATATATAGTCAGGATATTATGCATTTCTTGGATAAAAATGCATCATCTGATTTGCCAACCATTTATATTTTTGTGATTTCATGTTTCCCTGCATTTTGCCTTACCTATATTTATTCAACATTATTAACTGCAAACGGCGATATTTATTTATTGATAAAAATTGCACTTCTTGCATGTATTTTAAGTATTGGCACGAATTTGATTTTAATTCCGTTATTACACGCTGTTGGCACAGGAATAGCCGCATTAGTGGTGCAAATGGTGTATTCGGGATTATGTGTATTTTTTTCTGTTAAACGTTTTCAGCTTCCATTTAATTTGGGGTGGTTACTGAAATTTGCTGGACTTTTTATCTTCCTCATTGTATTGAATTTCTTTTTCAAACACATGGGTATTTCATTAATCCCATCTATTTTTCTAAATATGGCATTATTTTTCGGTATCGTTTATGGCATCAAACTTTGGGATATCCAAACAATTTTAGGGTATTTCAAACAATATAAATCGAATACCTAACGTTAGGCAATCCAATTTAAATTAGTTTCAGAAACTTGTCAATCACAATCAAATGCTTAGGCTAAATAGTAGTTTATCTAAAAATCGAATTACTATATTTGCCACTTAATATTTTTAGATGGAGAATAATCAGTTGAATTTTAATCTTTTTGATATCATTAAAACTATTCTAAAATGGAAGTTTTACATCATTGGACTTGCAACTACTGTGGCAATCATTGCTGCCGTTTATTTTTTTATGCAAAAAAATGAGTACAAAGCCTATGGTGCATTTTTTCCTTCATCGGCGGTAATGAGTGGTAGAATCAACCTATTTCGTGAATCGCAACAAGAGTGGATTGATTTTTTTGGTGGCGAGAATGAAGTTGATCGCGCTTATGTAATTGGCAATTCTGCTGAAGTTATTTCTTACTTAATTGATAAATTTGAGTTTGCTAAACATTATAATATTGATGTAAAAAATGATAAAAATGGATCGAAAAAAGTATATAAACGTTTTGCCAAAAACTTCTCTTTGTCTCGGTCTGGCTACAAACATTTAGAGGTAACATTTACAGATGAAGATGATGAATTAGCTTATTTAGTGGTCAATGAAGCAATGAATAGAACTGATGATTTGCTTCGAAAATTATATGCTCGTGTTAATTCGCAATTAGCATTGGCTTTAGATACCCGAACCGATTCAATTTCAAGTCAGCTTAAAGTAGTAACCGATTCACTTATTCAGCTTCGTGTTAAATACAATATTTATGATATTGTGAGTCCGGGTAGATCTAATTTAATGCTCGGAAATGCAAAGGGTAGTGGTCTAGCTTATGCAACGGGTCTCGAAGAAATTCAAAATATTGAAGAGGTGAAAGATAAGCTTGCTATGAATAAGGCCAAGTACATGTCATTATCAAACGAGTTTAAAACGGCTACCTACGAAGGTTTTCCAATGATACATGTTGTTCAATGGGCTACACCTAATGGACCTAAAGCCGGACCTTACAGAATTTTAGGCGTTGCTACAGCCTTTGCCTTTGCCTTCTTCTTCGGCTTATTGCTTGCCATCATTATTGAATTATTTGTTAGTAACAAACATAAATTTCAATAAATGAATTTGGCTTTTCCAATGAAAGAGAAAACCTTATTTCATATTGGGAGTGTATTGTTTTTGGTCATATTTAGTTTTGCTTTATGGTCGCAACAATTACTACTAATTGTGATGCCTTTTGCCATTTTGAGTTTATTGATTTTTATCCGCGACATTCGTCTGCCATTTTATTTACTATTATTTTCGATTCCAATTTCAATTAATTTACAAGAGTGGATTCACTTTGGTCTCGATTTTCCAGACGAACCTCTTATGCTGGTATTGACAGCAGTATTTGTATTTTTTTCTTTATTAAATTACAAACAAATTGCATTCAAGACATGGATAAAACATCCACTTATTTTATTAGTGATACTTTCATTTTTGTGGATGATTGTCGCTGTTATATTTTCTACTGATCCTGCACTTTCGTCAAAGTATTTGGTAAAACGAATTTGGTTTTTGATTCCATTTTTATTTTTTCCGATTTTATTTTTTCAGGAGAAAGAAAATATAGTACGAGGATTTAAATTAATGTTTATTCCACTTATTCTAATTATTGTTCTTGTTTTATATAGATATAGTGCATTAGGTTTTCGATTTGAAGATGTGCATGATCCTATTCAACCGTTTTTTCAAAATCATGTCATGTATGGATCAATGATCTCTTGTTTTGTACCCTTGGTTGTAGGTGCTCTATTTCTTGTTCGAAGTTTGAGCGCTAAATGGATTATTTTGGTTGTATCGATCATCATTTTTTTACTCGGCGTTTATTTTTCTTATTCGCGTGCAGCTTGGGCGTCTGTTGTATTTGCATTCATGGTTTTGGTATTTGTTCGATTTAAAGTGATGCATTATGCAATGCTTGTATTTTATGCGGTTGTATTGATGGCTGTTTTGTGGCTTTCAAATAATAATCAATACTTAAATTATCGCCCTAAGTTTGAAAAAACCATCATGCATGAATCCATCGCTGATCATATTATGGCAACCTTGCAAGGAACAGATATTTCGTCGGCAGAGCGCTATTATCGTTGGATTGCTTCAATTCGTATGAGTGTCGATTATCCAATAACAGGTGTTGGTCCCAATAATTTTTACGAAAATTACAAGCATTATACCATAGCCGCATATAAGACATGGGTAAGTAGAAATATGGAACGATCGACTTCACATAACTATTTCTTATTTATGCTTACTGAACAAGGCTATCCGGCTCTAATTTTATACGCTATACTCATATTGGCGATATTTTATTATGGACAAAAATTATTTCATCAACAAACCAATCGTTTCAATCGTATTGTCATTATGTCGTCGTTATGTATGATAGGTGCATTATTTGTAAATAATTTTTTTAGCGAATTATTAGAGACGGATAAAATTGGTAGTCTGTTTTTATTAGGTATAGCCGCTATAGTTGCCATCGATTTAAATAGCAAACGAAAAATTGAGCATGAAAGCTTAGTTTAAAATTTAGTATAATTTTTCTGGTCACAAAGCGAAAAATATTAAATGAATCAATTCGTAAAAAGCAGTATATTGGTCAAAATTTATAAACATGAAATCTAAAATTACGCTACTTATTATTTTCACATTACTAACCTTCTTTTCTTGTAAGAAAAAAGATACCCCTTCCACGCCAGGGGGAAGTAGTGGACCAGCTTTAACTTCAAATTATTATTTCCAAGCGAATATTGATGGTGTTTGGATCACATTTCAGGAAGATATGGTGTATACTTCAAGTTATGGAAGTCAAGAAGAAAGTATCGGAGATTCAATAAAAGCTCATCGAGAAATAGGTGCTATTTCAAATGACCTAGATTCTGTCTACGCAAAGGAAGGGGGGATTTCTGGAGTTTTTACGGATGTATTATGGTATAATGTTGATAGCAATAATTATAATCTTCTGTTTTCAACAGGAACTAAGGCTTTTGGTAAATATAAAGGGCTCACTGGATCAATGAACGGATTCATCATTCATTATGTAGAAAATGGAGTTGAATGGCGCAGTGATAATGGCTCGGCTAACCAATCAGGGAGTAGTATTGTAATTACAGATCTTTCAATAAATAGCATAGATTTTTTGTCACAAAAGATCGTAAAAGCAACTTTCTCATGTAAACTATACAACGATAGCGGTGCTAGCAAGACACTTACAAATGGGAAATTTAGAGGTAGGATTTTACAACCTTAATCCAATTTTAGGAAGTATAATTATTCTTTTAAACACGATATTCTTATCAGTCTGTTTTAAATTCCCTTTCCAAATCAGGTATTTATAAGCCAAAATACCAAGTATAAAAATTGCATAATGAAGGCCCTTAAAATCAGGATAGAATTTTTTTGAAAAAAAATGGTGTGAAAGATGCTATTTTCGAAAATAAAAATTACTTTTGCGCCCCTTAATAGTTCTTATCAATAGATAAAAATGAACTTGGAAGTTGTTTCGTAGATTCGAAATGACGTTTGAACCAATAAAAAAAGTAAAATGGCTAAAGAAATTAGTGGCTATGTAAAGCTACAATGTAAAGGCGGACAAGCTAATCCAGCTCCTCCAATCGGTCCTGCCTTAGGTTCCAAAGGTGTTAACATCATGGAATTTTGCAAGCAGTTTAATGCGCGCACACAAGACAAACCAGGTAAAGTATTACCGGTATTAATCACAGTTTTCGCTGACAAGAGTTTTGAATTTATTATCAAAACACCTCCTGCTGCTGTTCAATTAATGGAATATTCTAAAATTACGAAAGGATCTAAAGAGCCTAATCGTTCTAAAGTTGGAAAGGTTTCATGGGAACAAATCGAAGAAATTGCGAAAGATAAAATGCCTGACCTTAACGCATTTACGCTTGAAAGCGCAATGAAAATGGTTGCAGGTACAGCTCGCAGTATGGGTTTAACAGTTGAAGGCACTGCGCCTTGGGCTAATTAATTTTTGTCAGTTTAAAAAAAAGAAAACAACATGGGACTAAGTAAAAAAAGAAAAATAGCGGATTCTAAAGTAGATTCTAGCAAAACATATAGTTTAGAAGAAGCTTCTAAATTGATGAAAGAAATTAATTGCACTAAATTTGATAGCTCGGTAGATTTACATATCCGTTTGGGTGTTGATCCTCGTAAAGCTGATCAGGCAATTCGTGGTACAGTAACATTACCACACGGTACTGGTAAAACAAAAGTTGTATTAGTACTTTGTACACCTGAAAAAGAAGCTGAAGCAAAAGCTGCTGGCGCTGATTTCGTAGGTTTAGATGAATTTGTTACAAAAATTGAAGGCGGATGGACAGGTATTGATGTCATTATCGCAACCCCATCAGTAATGCCTAAAATTGGTAAATTGGGTAAAGTATTAGGGCCTCGTAACTTAATGCCGAATCCTAAAACAGGAACTGTTACAAATGATGTTGCTGGTGCTGTAAACGAAGTGAAAGGTGGTAAAATCGCTTTCAAAGTTGACAAAACAGGTATCATTCATGCTTCAATAGGTCGTATCTCTTTCGAGCCTAAAAAATTACAAGAGAATACACAAGAATTAATCAATGCCATCGTTCGTTTAAAGCCTTCTTCTTCAAAAGGAGCTTACGTAAGAGGTATCAACTTAGCTACTTCAATGAGCCCAAGTTTGATTATTGATACAAGAACAGCATTAAATTAATTCACAGAAAAAAATTATTACAATGACAACAGATCAAAAAAATAAAGCAATTGAAGCATTGAAGGAAAAATTTTCTCAATACAACAATTTCTATATCACAAATACAGAATCACTTACAGTAACGCAAACAAATAAATTGCGTAGTCTTTGCTTCGATAAATCAGTAGAGATGAAAGTGGCAAAAAATACGCTAATTGTAAAAGCATTACAACAATTAGATGCTGAAAAATACAGCGGTATCATGGATGCATTTCATGGTGTAACAGCTTTAATGTTCAGCGAAAGTCCTAAGGAACCAGCTTTATTAATTACTTCAATTCGTAAAGAATTTAATACAGATAAGCCAATTTTAAAAGCGGCTTTAATCGGTGAAGAAATTTATATGGGTAACGAAAGCTTAGTGGCTTTACGAAATATCAAAACGAAGAACGAATTAATCGGAGAAGTAATTGGATTATTGAAATCACCACTTTCTCGTGTATTATCAGCTCTTCAAAATAAATCAGAATCGGGATCAGAAGCACCTCAAGCTACTGCGCCTGAATCAACTCCAGACGCTGCACCGGCAGCAGATGCTCCTGAAACACCAGCAGCAGATGCACCAGAAACACCAGCGGCTGAATAAAAACGGCTTCCAAGCTTCAACATATAACAACATTATTTAAAAAATTAAAAACATTATCATGGCAGACATAAAAAATTTAGCTGAAACATTAGTAGGCTTAACAGTTAAACAAGTTCAAGAATTAGCAGACGTATTAAAAGCTGATTACGGTATTGAACCAGCAGCAGTAGCAGCAGCTCCAGCAGCAGCAGGTGCAGCAGCAGTTGAAGAAAAAACATCTTTCACAGTTGTATTAAAATCAGCTGGTGCAGCAAAATTAGGTGTGGTTAAAGTTGTTAAAGACTTAACTGGCTTAGGTTTGAAAGAAGCTAAAGATTTAGTTGATGGCGCTCCAAGCAATATCAAAGAAAACGTAGATAAAGCAACATCTGATGATATCGCAGCTAAATTAAAAGAAGCTGGTGCAGAAGTAGAAATTATCTAATTCAAAAATTACTAGTGCTGAGTCATGTGAAATAGCAAGTTTGTTATTCAACACTAATTGATTAAGCAATTATAATATTAAACCTATAAGTCTCGGCTTATAGGTTTTTTGTATTAATACATTATACCGACGCTATACTAAATTTACGCCATAGAAAAGTGAATGATAATACGTTATACAGCACCAAATCAAAAATATGATTGCGTCGTTTTACCACCTCGCAAGAATGTAACACAATTATGTAAGAACCTTCACTGCGAGGCACGAAGCAGTCTGAGTTTGGACAATTCATTAAGATTGCTTCGTCGTACCTCCTCGCAAACGAAATACTTTATTAGGTGCACCATAATTGTTAGAATCTGCAAAGCCAACTTATTCTAATTTCATTGAATATTGCTTTTAGTGTGCCTTTACGGATAATCATTAAAAAGTGTTGAAGTGTAATAGATGCAAGAAGTCTCGACCGTTAGCCTCGGAACAATGATGTGAGCAATAGATAATGAATTATCAATTGCACCTAGAATTTTCATCAGTGTTCTTTAAGGATAGAATTCTATTTAATTAAAATTAAATTGCTCTTCAATGAAGCGGTAAGCCAATGCTTTACATTCTCTTCAATATTGATATAATCTCCATTTTTCAAAACTTGAGTCATATTATGCTCATTTTCAAAACATACTTCTCCATCAATGCAAATAAGCATGGCAGGTACTTTAGTAATATGTTCCTTTAAAATAGCATCTTTTTCCATTTGAATAGAAATTACTTTACCTTCAGAGGCAGTGAATATTATTTTAGTTTGAAGAGGTTTGTCTTCTGTATGAAATGTTTGTATGTTCATTTTATTGAGTGCCGTATTTAATAGTGATAGCTAATTGTCCTGCATGATAAGCAGTATGAGAAATGATTCTTCCAAGTGCTTCAGCTTTCGTTTTTGTTCCGAATTCTTTTGTGGTTATCTCCGTTTCCCAATTTATTTCTTTTTCTATGATGCTTTTTAAAGCATCAAATGAGTAGGTGACATAATCTCTGAGTTCTTGTAAATTCGTCCATTCACCTGTATCATGTTTTTCGATTACAGTTCTAGCACTAACATGGATATCTGTTGCACCAAAAACATTTTTAGCAAAAAGTAATTCAACATCGCCAATATGACGAATTAAAAAGCCCACAGAATTTTGAGATGGAATTAATTTCTTTTTCAAGTCATTTTCAACCATATTTTCAATTTGATTTGAAAACCTTGTACGGGCTTCAATCCAAAGTTCAAGTAATACTTGTGTTTGCGTTTTCATATCATCCTATTAAATTTATATTCGGCATTAGAAATACAGATTGAACTCTACATAAATTAGATGATAATTTATTCGATCCAAATTTATCTTTCCTTTCCTTCTTCAAAGTCTTTTGTGTAATGTAGACTAAAAACACTTGAAATCAATAAAGAATGTTATAATACTGAAATATCAATTTTTCATTGAATTCCAAATGCCACGAAATTTGTGGTAAACAGTAATATAACAATTTTTAAGTGTGTCAAAAAAAAGCAGCCCGAATGTAATTTCCAATTAAAGCGATTCTTTATTCCACCAAATCTAATGTCAAATATTGATAAATACCCACCACATTTCTTGGGCTATTTCTAAACTTCTTTCGGCATATTTTGCTGATTGAAATTCGGTTCCATCATATGCCTTAGGATCATTAAATTGAATTGGAAATCGCGATTCAGCGCCCACCACTAGCGGACAACCTTCATCAGCATGATTGCAAGTCATGATTGCACCGAAATTTTGTTTAGGATTAAAATCATCATGATATACTTTAGAAAAGCAAATGATTGGATTTTCATTTTCATCATATTTAACCGCATAAATAGGATTTTGATTTTCTGAGAGTTGTTGAATTTGAAAGCCTTGACTTCTCAGCGTTTCTGTAACTTGAAGAAACATGGCTGTCGCTTCAGTCCCACCTGAATAGCAATCAATACTTTTAATTCCAAAATAATTTGCCATCGTTTGTGCCCAAATTTGTGCTAAATGGCTTCGACGCGAATTATGTGTACAAATAAAATTCAAACGAATGGGTTGGTTCGAACTTATTTTATTTTGAATATAATCTACTAGCGGTTTCAGTAATTCTTGACGTTCAGCAGAAATGTTATTTTCACTAAAACCTGAAATGATATTTTTAATTTGTTGAAACATAGTATTGATTTTATTTCGTCTTTCGTACTTTGTAATTCGTAATCAGTAATTGATAATTCTTAATTATCTATAGTATTTTTCTTTTAAAAAATTACTTGCCTTCACTAATAAAATAAGAGCAGGCACCTCAACCAATGGTCCAATTACACCTGCGAAAGCTTGTCCGCTATTGATACCAAATACACCAATCGCAACAGCAATGGCTAGTTCAAAATTATTTCCACTAGCGGTAAATGATAACGCTACAGTATCACGATAGTTTGCACCAATTTTTTTACTTACAAAAAACATCAGAAAGAACATAATAGCAAAAAAGATACTCAATGGTAAGGCAATTCGTAAAACATCCATTGGCAATTTGACCATCATATTGCCTTTTAAACTAAACATCACTACTATTGTAAATAGCAAAGCAATTAGGGTGATGGGAGATATTTTTGGAATGAATTTAGTATTAAACCAAACTTCTCCTTTTTGTTTAATGATGAAATACCGGCTCAACATGGCGAGTATAAATGGAACACCCAAATACAAGAACACGGTTTGCAAAATTTGCGTAAATTCAATATCAATACTCAATGCTTCTATGCCAAATAGTGGCAACATGATTTCAAGATAAAAATAGGCGTAAGCACTAAAAAATAAAACTTGTAAAATACTATTGATACCTACTAGACCAGCGGTCAACTCTCTATTTCCTCCTGCCAATTCATTCCATACTATGACCATGGCAATACAAGGCGCCAATCCAATGATGATGAGTCCGGTCATATAGTCTGGGTAATCTTTCAAAAAAAGAGTGGCTAAAGTAAACATCAAAAATGGACCAACGATCCAGGTTATAAAAAAGGAAGTCCATAACAGTTTGGGCTGATTAAACATTTGAGGAACCTTTTTAAAATCCACTTTTGTTAGAGGCGGGTACATCATTAAAATTAAACCAATAGCTAATGGAATATTGGTTGTACCACTATTAAATGAATTGATAAAATCAGGCGTGCTCGGAATAAAATAGCCAATTGCTACTCCAATTGCCATTGCTAAAAATATCCAGAGTGTTAA
>DAOOQH010000055.1:0-15831 GCA_035388625.1 Chitinophagaceae bacterium
AGTTGCGGTTACTGCATTCGCCTGGTTTGAATAGGTCAATTTGCGGATAAGCATTTAATTATTTTTTTCGAGAAAGTTGGACTACCAGATGAATATGAATTACTTAAAACAGATTTGTAGATAAACTGATGCCTTTTTGATTCAGGAATTTATATTGTTTAACCATTACAAAAAATTCATATCCCTTTAATTTGAATAGCTAAATCTATCTTACTAAACAAGGTCAAGATTATCGAAAGCTAAGTTGATTTCATTTGAAATTAAAAACCAATTCGAATCTGAGAAAAACTCATTAAAAAATAAATACAACTACTTATGGAATATATTCTTTTTTATCTCTAAGAGGCTCAACAAAAAAAAGAATATGAAATTTATCGCGCTCGTTTTTTTAACGCTCACAGGATTTTTTGCAAAAGGTAATATCATCATTAAAAACTCAAATGTAACTGATGTTACAATTTACAGATCTTACGCCAAAGAAACCCGAATCGGATCAACCTCAGTCCCTGAAGGCAATTCAGAAATTGTTATTACCAATATTACACATGCAATTGACGAGAACTCCATTCAGGTTGGTTGTAAAAATAATGTCAAAATTTTATCGGTTTCTTCTCGCCTAAACTACTTACCAAATGAAAACGCAAGTAGTCCAACAAAAATAAAATCATGGCAGGACTCAGTGAAAATACTCTCTAAAAAAGCTAGGTTTATGCTTAAACAAAAAGAGGCTTATGAAGTTGAATTGGCGGTTTTAAACGCAAATAATAAATTAGGTGGAAATGTGGATGGATTAAAGCCGTCATTATTAAAGGAACTTCTTGAAATTAATCGTGTTAAACAAGCAGAGCTTAAAAAACTTATTTTTGATATTGATGAAGATTCTGAAGAGACAAAAAATAGTATTACTCAATTACAGAATCAAATCAATGAATCAAATTCAAACAAACAAGGTCTTCCTATTCGAGAAATTATTCTCAAGGTATTTTCAAAAAATGAAGTCAATACACAATTTAAAATTTCATATTTAGTTACAGCAGCTAGTTGGACACCTACTTATGAAATACGTTGTGAGAATACTGCGAAACCACTTGCCCTAAGCTGTAGAGCAAAAATTGTTCAAAACACAAATTTTGATTGGAAAAATGTACGTATCAAACTATCTACAGCCAATCCTAATCTCAATCATAACAGACCAATACTTTATCCTATTTATGTTGATTTTATGCAGCCAGATTACTATCAAAATCAATTAGGTAAAAATAGATTTAATAGTTACTCTAGTATGGATAAAGAAAAAGGAGTTGCTACGGCAAAGGTTCAAATGATGTCATCAAATATGGCCTATGCAAAAGATGATGGTTTCAGAGATGGTTTGAAAATAGATCAAAATTCAGTTACAATTGCCGAAGGTGATATGATGGTTGAATATGAAATTCAAGAAACACAAGATATTGAAAGTGACGGTCAAGAGCATATTATTGGTTTTCAAGAATTAAGTCTACCTGCTACCTATAATTATCATTCCGTACCAAAATTGGAAAATGCTGTATTTTTATTGGCTCAAATTACCGACTGGGGCAAGTTTAATTTATTAGCCGGGGACGCTACCTTATTTTTTGATGATATGTATATTGGTAAATCATATCTCAATCCAAATATAAGTTCTGATACACTTCTAATATCATTAGGGCGTGATGAAAAAATTAATATTAAACGTATTAAATTAAGTGATTTATGTACTACCAAGAAATTCAGTAATAAGAAAAAGGAAACCAAAGTTTATGAAACCGTAATAAAGAACAATAAAAATATTGCAGTTGAACTTGAGGTACTTGATCAATTTCCGATTTCAAGTAATACTGATATCGAAGTTAGTTTAGAAGAGGCAGAAGGTGCCCAAATTACTAAAGATTACGGAAAGGTTTTATGGAGAGTAAAATTACAACCCGGTGAAAGTAAGAAACTTCGCTTAATGTATACCTTAAAATTTCCAGAAGAAAAATTAGTTGCAGAACGAACTCAGGCCGGAAAGTAAAATTGAATATTTATCCCAAATTGAATCGTTTGGATTAAACAAATCTTCCAATGATTTTTGATATGAATTATTAATTCCCTACCTTTCGATTTAAATTTAAAAACATAAACTATGTCAGATAGTATTTTCCCAATTCTTATTGAGTCAACTCAAGAAGAGAAAGCAGTTTTTTATAAAAAAACATATTTACATGTAGCCTTCTCTATTTTAACTTTCATTTTATTAGAAAGTATATTAGTAAAAATTGTTCCAGAGGATGTCATCATAGGTATGATGGGTTCACGTATGACATGGCTAGCCATTATCGGAGGTTTTTGGTTATTATCAATGGTTGCAAACAAATTTACAATGATGGCAGATCGTAATATGCAATATGCTGGTTTAGGATTATATATATTAATCGAATCCATTATCTTCTTGCCTATGATTTATATGGCGATGTTTTTTTCTGGAGGAGGTGTTGAGATGTTAACTCAAGCTGCTCTTATAACGTTATTTTTATTTAGCGGGTTAACAGCAGTTGCTTTTTTATCAAAGAAAGATTTCTCATTCTTAAGAACTGGTATTATTGTCGGTGGTTTTATATCGCTTGGATTGATTGTGGTAGGTGCATTATTCGGCTTCAATTTAGGATTGGCATTCTCCGTAGGAATGGTTGTACTAGCTGGAGCAAGTATCTTGTATCAAACATCACAACTTATACATAAATATCAAACAGATCAATATGTTGGCGCATCGCTTGAATTATTTGCTTCTATTATGCTATTATTTTGGTATGTATTACGTATACTTAGTTCAAGAAAATAAAAATTAAGACCATGGTCAAATAGATTTAACCGTGCTTTTCCCAATATTTTTTACCGTAGCTACAAAATATTTCTTCTCCGGCATTTATCTTTCTTGTTGCGATTAAACAAATTTGATCGTTTTCATCATAAGCTATTTTAGCATTATTCCGATAATTAGAATTCGAATACCCTTTTGCATCATTGGCATATTTTGCAAATCCATTCACTTTCATTGCATCCATAATTCGTCCATCTAATAATTCAATAAAGTACTTGTCATGATCTTTATTTACTCTGATTTGAACCTGTCTTTGCGTTAATACTTTCCCTTTAAATACCGAAATCACTTCATCTTTATAAATAGTTATTGCGGTATGTAATCCATTTCCAGAATTCGGAAGTTGAGATATATTAATATATAAATAATCTGATTCCTTCGCTTCGATTTGATTACTTCTGTCTTTTATCATGAATACTTATTATGATTAATAAAAAAAGCCGAGCTATAAACTCGGCTTTTTCAAATTATATAAATTATTTATTCAGCTTCTTGTCCACCTTTCAATTCTTCTTGCCATGCTTTCAATTCATCCATTTTACCTTCAGCAGCCATCTTAGCTTGCGCTGACCAGGTAGCAGGATTATGAACTGCATATCTTGAACCAGCATCATCTAACATTTTTTGTAAGGTTTCAAGAGGTGCATCTGCTAATTGTTGGAAAGTATGAATCCCGATTGAATTACATAATTCTGCAATTTTTGGACCAATTCCTTCAATAATTTTCAAATCATCCATAATAGCTGATGTTTCAGCAACCTCAGGTGCAGGAGTTTCAGTAACCACTGTTTCTACTACTTCTTCAACAGTTGATTCTTCACTCATTAGAGGACTTGCTTCAGCAATTGGAGCTTCTTCTAATACTGCTTCAACCTTTTTAGTTTCCTTTTTAGCTTTAGGTGCTACCTCAGGTGTTGTGGCGTCACTTACTTTTTTAGAACGACTTCTTCTTGTTTTCTTCTTCTCTTCACCTACAACATCTTTCACGTTATAAATTTCATTGAAGTCAACCAATTCAATCATTGCCATATCAGCCGCATCACCTAAACGGCGCTCAAGCTTGATAATTCTGCAATAACCACCTGGTCTATCACCAATTTTAGTACTTACAGCACCAAATAATTCTTTGATTGCTTCTTTATCTTGTAAGTAAGAAAACACAACACGACGTTGATGTGTATCGTCCGTTTTTGCTTTGGTTAAAATTGGCTCTACAAATATGCGTAATGCTTTTGCTTTAGCCAAAGTTGTTGTAATACGTTTGTATTGAATTAATTGGCAAGCTAAATTGCGCAATAATGCTTTTCTGTGAGGGGTCGTACGACCTAAATGGTTATTTTTAACACCGTGTCTCATGATACTATTTTTTTATTGTCAACCTAAATTAAAGGTCGTCTAAGTTAATTTTTGATAAGTCCATTCCAAATCCTAGACCTCTATCGATCAATACTTGTTCGATTTCAGAAAGTGATTTTTGACCAAAGTTTCTAAATTTCATTAATTCGTCTTGCTCATATTGAACCAATTCGCTTAAGCTATTGATTTTTGCTGCTTTCAAGCAATTGAATGCTCTAACAGATAAATCTAAATCCTCAAGTGGTGTTTTCAAAATTTGACGAAGTTTCAATGTTTGTTCATCAACGATATCATGCTTTTCAGATACGCCTGTATCAAAAGTGATATTTTCGTCAGTGATCAGCATTAAATGTTGAATCAAAATTCGAGATGCTTGTTTAACAGCATCTTCAGGATGAATAGTTCCATCTGTACTGACATCAAGAATTAATTTTTCGAAATCGGTACGTTGTTCAACACGGGTATTTTCAATAGCGTATTTTACATTTTTGATTGGAGTGAAGATACTATCAGTAGCGATCCAACCAATAGGTAATTCACGCGATTTTAATTCATCAGCAGGAATATATCCACGACCTTTGATGATATTTAATTCGATTTTCAAGCTTGTGCTTGCGTTCATGTTACAAATCACTAAATCTGGATTCATAACTTCAAAATTATTAGTAACCTCGCCTAACATTCCTGCAGTTACGAGTTCTTTACCTTTAATATTTAATTCAATCTTTTCGCTAGATAATTCAGTTTCAATTTTCTTCTTGAAACGTACTTGCTTAAGATTTAATATAATTTCTGTTACGTCTTCTGTTACACCTTTGATAGTGGAGAATTCGTGATCAACCCCTTCGATTCTGATACTGCTGATTGCAAATCCTTCGAGTGAGCTAAGAAGCACACGACGTAAAGCATTACCGATTGTAACACCGAAGCCTGGTTCTAAAGGACGAAATTCGAAGGTTCCTTCAAATTCAGTTGCTTTTTGAAGAACTATCTTTTCAGGTTTTTGAAAATTTAATATTGCCATTAATGTATTTGTTTTTAATTGTTTAGGAGAATAAAATAAAAGAGGTAAATATTATTTAGAATACAATTCCACAATAAGTTGCTCTTTAATATTTTCAGGAACATTTTCACGCTCAGGATGTGAGATATATGTTCCTTTCATTTCTTTTTCATTCCACTCTAACCAGTTTATTTTTGGATCTTTACCACGAAGGCGAGCACTCAATGCACCATTTGCTGCACTCTTCTCTTTTAATCCAATCACATCACCGGGTTTTAAAAGGGCTGAAGGAATATTACAAATTTCGCCATTCACTGTGATATGCTTGTGTGAAACAAGTTGACGAGCGCCTGGACGAGATTCTGAAATACCTAATCTGTAAACAGTATTATCTAATCGAGCCTCTAATAGTCTGATCAAATTTTCACCTGTTACACCTTTTAATCGAGCCGCTTCTTCAAAAGTATTTCTGAAACGACGCTCTAAAACACCATATGTGTATTTAGCTTTTTGTTTTTCACGTAACTGAAGGGCATATTCGCCTAATTGCTTACGTTTTCTAGTTGCTCCATGTTGACCTGGAGGATTACTGTTTTTGCCTAAGTATTTTCCGTTTCCTAAAATAGGTTCACCGAAAATTCTACAAATTTTTGTTTTGGGTCCTGTGTATCTAGCCATTGCTTTTACTGGATTTTTTTAATGATGAAACCGGTTAAACTCATATAAAATCCGAATTTAGATTTTAACCAGTGTGTATATAATAATGTATACGAATTAAACTCTTCTTTTCTTTGGAGGGCGACAACCATTATGAGGCATTGGCGTACAATCGAATATTGATGTAACTTCTATACCTGAAGTTGAAACAGCACGAATAGCGCTTTCACGTCCAGACCCAGGTCCTTTTACAAAAACATCTGCCTTTTTCATACCTGCATCAAATGCAACTTTACCAGCATCTTGAGATGCTAATTGAGCTGCATAAGGTGTATTTTTCTTACTACCTCTGAAACCCATTTTACCAGCGCTACTCCAAGAAATTACCTGACCTTGCTTATTGGTATAAACGATAATGATATTGTTAAACGTTGAACTCACATGAACATCTCCATGTGTATCAATTTTAACGACTCTCTTTTTTGCTGCGGCTTTCGCGCTTGGCTGTTGATTTCCTTTTGCCATTTTATTTTAATTTCTTACTTTAATTAAATTTATTAAAATACTGATTATCAGTAATTTATATCTATTTTTTAGCTGCTTTTTTCTTACCTGCAACTGTTTTTCGTTTACCTTTACGAGTACGTGAATTGGTACGAGTACGTTGACCACGAAGAGGTAATCCTTTTCTGTGACGAAGACCACGATAGCAGGCAATATCTAATAAACGTTTAATACTCATTTGAACTTCAGAACGTAATTGTCCTTCAACTTTAAATTCGCCATTAATAATATTACGAATTGCAGTTTGTTCTTCATCATTCCAATCCTTAACTTTTTTATTGACATCAATCCCTGCTTTGTCAAGAATATTCGAAGCAGTTGATTTTCCGATACCATATATATAGGTTAATCCGATTTCTCCTCTTTTATTTTTTGGTAAGTCAATACCTGATATACGAGCCATTTTTATCTATTAAATTAATTTTATAATGTTTGTTCTTTTAGTTTAACCTTGACGTTGCTTAAAACGTGGATTCTTTTTGTTGATAATAAACAAAACGCCCTTTCTTCGGACAATTTTACAATCTACGCTGCGTTTTTTTATTGCTGCTCTAACTTTCATTTTTATATTTATTTATAACGTAAAATAATTCTTCCTCTTGTTAAATCGTATGGACTCATTTCAATTCCTACCTTGTCGCCAGGTAGAATTCGAATATAGTGCATTCTCATTTTGCCTGAAATGGTGGAAATCACCTCATGACCATTTTCTAAACGAACTCTAAACATCGCATTGCTTAATGCTTCTGTAATTACGCCGTCTTGTTTTATCAAAGGTTGTTTACCCATATTATTTTTAGAGGTGCAAAGGTAATGAAAGATTTTTGAAAAGTAAAATCATTTTTCACTATTATTCCAACTATTTTAGTGAATTTCAATAAAAAAACCTCGAATTGAGGTTTTTTTATTCACAAATTCGATATTTATTATTTTAAGCTGTCTAAAATCTTTTTGATTTCATCAACTTTATCATTTTTACTTAAGACATTATAGCAATTCATTAAACCAGTTAATGATTCTTTATACATCGATCGATTACCATCATTCAATCCTTCTCTATCAATTAATTCTTTTGCCTTAGATAAATATGGCATTGCCTTTGTAATTAATTCATCACGACCGGGCTTTAATGCATCAAATTTTTTATTATCTGATTTATTCATTTCATCAGAAATAATTTTGGCTTGATTGTAATAGATCAGGCCTAAATTAAATTGAGCATAGGCATTTCTTTCATCCAATTCAGCGGCTTTTGCGTAGTTTGTAATGGCATTCTGCTCTAGTTCTTTTGCATTAGCAGGTCGAGGTAATGACTTACCAGTTTTATCCATTGGATTCGACATCCCCAAATAAGTTTGTCCCAATAATAAATATAAATCAGCTTTCTTAGGCTCTAATGCGATCCCATCTTTTAATTTGGCAATGGATTCTTCTATTTTTCCTTTTTCAAGATAATAGTTGATCTCATTGGTGAGAATTCGTTTTTCGTTTGGATATTTAGCTCTTGCGATAGCCATCGTTTCAGACCATTTTGCATCATTATTTTTCTTGCTGTATAAATCAGTCAACATAATATAAAGATCTGGATTTTGCGTAATAGGATTTTTTATACATTCTTCCATTAAGCTAATAGCCTCCTCTTCTTTATTGGTATTATAAGCACAGTTCGCTTGATACATTCTAGCGTTGGCAAAGGCAGTATCTAATGCAGGATTCCCTTTCCATAAATTACCATTATCAATTTTAGCTAATTCATTCACACCTTCTAAAGCGGTATATGCTTCTAAATATTTATTGTCATTCATTTTAGTAATACCATCATTAAACTGAGTGCCTAAAATATTTTGTAATAAGGGTCTAATTTCATCCTTGCTATATTTAGTATCCAATGAAATTACTTTTTTATATGCTTCTATAGATTGGGCTATCGCATTAGGATTTGATGACGCCAAAGAATTTGCACTAGCTAAATCTATAATGTAAGGTTCTTCATTTAAAATGAAAGTCATTTGAGGCATATCATCTTGAACTTTTGTCCCTATCGCTTGATAAATAACGGCTTTTAATAACCACGCTTTTGCATTATTCTTTGTTGATTCACTTACAACCGCTTCGTCAATCATTTTTTTTGCTCCAGCTACATCTTTATCTTTTAAATAATTAAAGGCACTTTGAATATTCGCTTTTTGAGCGTTTGCCCCAATTATCATAAATGAAAGAGCAAAGAACAAGTTTAGTTTTTTGAACATTGTTATAATTTTTATTGTGTTTACGAAAGTATGATTATTCTGAATCTGGTTCTGTTATCGGATTATTATCATCCTGAGTGCTTTCGCCAGTTTCATTTGTTGATTCATCAGTTTTTTCTTGGATTTCGGAAGAAGCCTCGATCGTATCTCCTTCTATAACAGAAGTTTCATCTACTATCTCATCTGCTTCTTCTTCTTGTTCAGCAATTTTTGCAACTGCTGCTATTTCATCTCCTTCATCAAGATTTATTAATTTAACTCCTTGAGTTGCACGACCAGCGGCACGTATATTTTTCACATGGGTTCGAATAGTTACACCACTAACACAAGTAATAAATAAATCATCGGTTTCATCTACCGCAAGAAACCCAATTAGTTTGCCAGTTTTAGGTGTAACATTTAAGGTTTTAACTCCTTTACCTCCTCTATTTGTAATTCGATAAATCTCTTCCCATTCCTTAGTTTCTTCATTAAATTCATCAAGATTCGTGCGTTTACCAATTCCTTTTTCAGAAACCACTAATATGGTCTTAGTCTTATCATCTTTATTCACACAAACCATACCAACTACTTCATCTGTTTCATCATCCACCTCAATACCTGTAACACCAATAGCTCCGCGTCCAGTTGGTCTCACTTTCTCTTCGATAAAGCGAATCGCCCTACCCGATTTAATGGCCATCATCACATAACTATTACCATCCGTTAATGCTGCTTCAAGTAAGGTATCGCCTTCATTGATTGTAATTGCATTGACTCCATTTTGACGTGGTCGCGAGAAATCTTTTAACCGAGTTTTTTTAACGATACCGCGTTTTGTACAAAGAACTATATAGTGATTATTGACATATTCTTCATTGGTAAGATTTGCCACATTCAATATCGTTTTCACTTTTTCACCTTGAGGAAGTTGTAATACATTTTGAATCGCTCGACCTTTACTATTTTTCTCGCCTTGTGGCACTTCATATACTTTCAACCAATGACATCTTCCATTATCTGTAAAGAATAATAAAGTTGCATGAGTCGATGCAATGAAAAGTTGATCAATATAATCTTCTTCTCTAGTTTTACCACCCATAGCACCTCTTCCGCCTCTTCGTTGAGTTCGGTATTCACTTGCTGAAGTTCGTTTAATATATCCAAGATGTGAAACAGTAATTACAACATCTTCTTCTTCAATTAAATCTTCAATACTGATTTCACTTGATAAATATTCAATTTCAGTTCTACGCTCATCTCCAAATTTTTTCTTCACCTCAATCATTTCATCCTTAATCAAACTATAGCGCATACCTTCATTACTCAACAATTCTTTTAGATGAGCAATCACTTTCATGATTTCTTCAAACTCTTGATGAATTTTATCACGCTCCATTCCAGTTAATCGTTGTAAACGCAATTCTAGAATGGCTTTGGCTTGAATTTCAGATAATTCGAAATTCGCTACCAATCCTTCTTTTGCAATATCTGGTGTTCGTGATTCACGGATTAACTTAATTACAGCATCTAAATTATCAAGAGCGATCAAATACCCTTGTAAAATATGAGCACGCTCTTCAGCTTTTCGTAGTTCAAAATTAGCTCGACGAACAACAACTTCATGTCGGAATTTTACAAATTCACTGATTAATTCTTTTATATTTAGGATACGAGGACGACCTCCAACTAGGGCAACATTATTAATACCAAATGATGTTTGCATATCAGTGTATTTATACAACTGATTGACTATCAAATTAGCGATTGCATCTTTTTTCAAATCGAGCACAAGTCGCATCCCATCTCTATCACTTTCATCTCTCACATCGCTGACACCTTCAATTACTTTTTCATTTACAAGTTCAGCAATGCGCTTATGCAACATGGCTTTATTAACTTGGTAAGGCAATTCATGAATAATGATTTGCTCTTTACCACTTTTCATTGTTTCGATATTTAATCGACCACGCACAACCACTCGACCTCTACCTGTTTCAAAACCTGCTCGAACGCCTTCCATACCATAAATAATACCGCCGGTTGGAAAATCAGGTGCTTTGATATGCTTCATGATTTCATCAATCGTAATTTCACGATCGTCAATGAAGGCACAAATTGCATCAATGGTTTCACTCAAGTTATGAGGCATCATATTGGTAGCCATACCGACGGCGATACCTGATGATCCGTTGACAATTAGTTGCGGAATACGCGTTGGCATCACGGTTGGCTCCTGCAAGGTATCATCGAAATTATTTTGAAAATCAACTGTATCCTTATCCAAATCTTCAATCATGGCTTCAGCAATACGTTGCATACGTACCTCTGTATAACGCATTGCAGCAGGACTATCACCATCTACCGAACCAAAATTTCCTTGACCGTCAATCATCATATAACGTAAGCTCCAAGGTTGTGCCATACGTACCATTGTATCGTAAACACTTGTATCACCATGAGGATGATATTTACCAAGAACCTCACCCACAATACGGGCAGATTTTTTATAAGGTTTATTGAAGGTATTTCCAAGTTCACTCATACCGTATAAAACGCGTCGATGTACTGGTTTTAAACCATCTCTAACATCGGGCAAAGCTCGACCTACTATCACTGACATTGAATAGTCAATATAGCAGGATTTCATTTGCTCTTCGATATTAATTTGAATGATTCTGTCGTTTTGCGGTTCAGAATCTGGGTTGTTTGAAATTTCGTTGTCCATGTAATAAAATGATGGCAAATGTAAGGAGAAAAGATGAAAGATTCAACCTTAAAAAAAGCTGTGATTTGAGATTAATCATAAGCGAGGATAAGTTGTGAATTCTATGTCTTTAAATCATTTTGATACTAATTTAAATCCTATAATACATGGACTTTAGCTTATTTAATAATTTGAATCATGATGGTCTACCAGCTTAGCCATTTACTTCCCTACCAGCTGGAAGGACAATTTTTAGCCCTTTCAACTGATGCTGAATTTACTATATTTGCAACCTTAAATTTAAAACATGACCTTATCTTATAATTGGCTTTGTGATTATTTGCCAGTAAAACCAAGCCCAGAAGAAATTTCAACGATACTCACTGCTGTGGGATTGGAAGTCGAGCAGATGGAAGAACTTGAATCAGTTAAAGGTGGATTAAAAGGTTTGGTGATCGGGAAAGTGATATCGTGTATTCAACACCCAAATGCCGATAAATTAAAACTTACTAAGGTTGATATTGGACAAGAAGCGTTGCTCAGTATTGTTTGCGGTGCTCCTAATGTTGCGGAAGGTCAAACGGTTGTGGTTGCTGCAGTTGGAACCACTGTTCATCCATTATTAGGCGAACCCTTTTTAATTAAAAAAGCAAAAATTCGTGGTGAAGAAAGCGAAGGTATGATTTGTGCCGAAGATGAAATTGGATTAGGTGAAAGTCATGATGGAATCATTATACTCAAGGATGAAATACCCTTAGGGACATTGGCCTCAGAGTATTATAAAATTCCAATTTCCGATTTTATTTACGAAATCGGATTAACACCCAATCGAATGGATGCCATGAGTCATTTAGGTGCGGTAAAAGATATTTGTGCCTATTTATCGAACCGTGAAGGACAAATGGTGATTTCGAAAATCCCTTCTTTTGATTTAAAAATTCCTAAGGATTCTGAAACAGATTTAAATCATATCACTATAAAAATTGAAGATGAATCAAAATGCGCTCGATATGCCGGTATTTGCATTCGTGATATTAAAGTAGCAGCATCACCTGATTGGTTGCAGAATAAATTGAAAAGTATTGGACTTCGACCAATCAATAATATAGTTGATATCACAAATTTTGTGTTACACGAATGCGGACAACCCTTACACGCTTTTGATTTAAATGCTGTGAAAGGAAATCAAATCAACATTAAAACTGTTGCCGATAAGACGAAGTTCATTACACTTGACGAAAAAGAGAGAGAATTAAGTGAGCATGATTTGATGATATGTAATGCTGATGAACCAATGTGTATTGCAGGTGTTTATGGTGGCAATAAGAGCGGTGTAACAGAAACTACTTCATCTATATTTTTAGAAAGTGCATGGTTCGAAAATAATTCTATTCGAGCAACGTCGATGCGACATGGCTTGCGAACAGATGCTGCGATTCGATTTGAAAAAGGCGCTGATATCAGCAATATCATGTATGCTTTGCAACGAGCAACTCAATTAATTTGTGAACTCGCTGGAGGAAAAATTTCATCTCAGATTCAAGATATATATCCTAATCCTTTTGAAGCGAAAACAATTGATATTCATTTTGAAAAAGTAAGAGAATTAGCTGGGAAAAATTATTCAAGTCAACAAATCAAAAGCATATTAACAAGTTTATGTTTTTCAATCATTGAAGAAGATGAAAATCATATCAAGATAAAGGTTCCTTTTGCGAAACCAGATATCACAATGCAAGCTGATGTAGTTGAAGAAATTATGCGCATTGATGGTTTAGATAATATTCCATTTACAGGAAAAATATCATTTGCATTGCCGGAAACCACAACAGGTTATAAACCTGATGTAAAAAACCAGTTCGCTCAACTGATGGTTGGTAAAGGATTTCAAGAAATATTTACGAATTCAATTACCAACAGCGCTTATTACGATGACCAGACTGGCATTGTAAAAATGATGAATAGTTTATCTGCCGAATTAGATTGTATGCGACCATCGATGCTAGAGACTGGATTGGTGGCAATTGCGTACAACTTAAATAGAAAAAATACCCAACTCAAGTTTTTTGAATTTGGCAAAACTTATCATAGTTCAGAAAATGGCTACCTTGAGCATGAAAAAGTTTGTCTTTATTTTAGTGGTAATTACACGACAGAATATTGGAAATTAAAATCGCAAAAAATAGATATTTACTATATCAAAGGAATTGTTGAAAGTTTACTATTTGCAATGAAGCCTGAATTCAATGAAAATGAAGATGGTTTAGATATTTTATTTCAACGCAAACGAATAGGAAGAATAGAACTTGTTTCGAATAAAAAAATGAAACAATTTGATATCAAGAATGAAGTTTGGTTTGTTGAATTAGCTTGGGATACTTTACGATCGTTTTATGAGAATCAGAAAAATGGATTTAAATCGCTACCAAAATATCCAACCGTTCGAAGAGATTTGGCTATGGTACTCGACAAATCGGTTCAGTTTCAGGATGTTCAAAAAACGGTTCGTCAAGCAAAAAGTAAATTATTGCAAAATATCAATTTGTTTGATGTGTTTGAAAGCGAAAAATTAGGCACAGATAAAAAATCGTATGCTATTAATTTATCGTTTTATGATGATGAAAAAACATTGACTGATATTGAAGTAGAACATGAAATGAACCAAATTATTGCAACGCTAGAAACAAAAATTGGCGCGGTGATTCGAGGTAATTAATGTCTGACTTGAGATGAGTTAGTTTCGGTTGGTTTGGCAGCATCCACTGCAGAAATTATAATTTAAAATGCGACAAGCCCTAGCCCCGATTGTTACGGAAAGCGCTTGCCGCTTTGGGCAAGACTTGGAGTATAAAGCGGGAAAAGCTTCAAATTGCTTTCATGATTCATGATTCACAAAGCAATAAAATTAGTAGTTTTGCGACCTCAATAAAAAAATAGAAAATAATAATATAAACATGGCATTATCTGAACAAGAAATCATTAGAAGAGAAAAATTAGAACATTTAAAGTCGATCGGCATCAACCCATACCCTGCCCCACTTTATCCTGTGAGTCATTACAGCGAATCGGTAAAGAAACAATATACCGAAGGAAATAATGAGGCATTTGATGTTTGTGTGGCTGGCCGTATTTTGAGTATTAATGATAAAGGAAAAGTTTTTTTCTTTAAAATTCAAGATGCTGAAGGTTTGATTCAACTCTATATAAAACGCGATGATATTTGTCCTGATGAAGATAAAACCTTTTTTGATGAGGTGGTAAAGAAGGCCGATTTGGGTGATATTATTGGTTGTGTGGGTTATATGTTTACCACCAAAACAGGTGAGATTAGTATTCATGCAAAAGAAATTACCTTGCTATCAAAGAGTTTAAAACCTTTACCAATTGTAAAGCGTGATGATGAAGGTAATGTGTTTGATGAAGTAACAGATCCTGAATTTAGATATCGCCAGCGTTATGCCGATTTGATTATTAACCCTTCAGTGAAGGATACGTTTTTGAAGAGAACGAAAATGATTAATTGTATTCGTGAATTTTTAAATTCTCGACATGCATTGGAAGTTGATACCCCCGTATTGCAAAATATTCCAGGTGGTGCTTCGGCGCGTCCCTTTATTACACATCATAATGCCTTAGACGTGCCTTTTTATTTACGTGTTGCCAATGAACTTTATTTGAAAAGATTAATTGTTGGTGGATTTGATTTTGTGTACGAATTCAGTCGAAACTTTAGAAATGAAGGAATGGATAGAACCCATAATCCAGAATTTACCATACTTGAGTTTTATGTAGCGTATAAGGATTATATCTGGTTAATGGATACCACAGAGCAATTGCTTGAACAAGTTGCTATTGCAACCAATGGCAAAACAAAATTAGCTTCATGGGGCAATGAGATTGAATTTAAAGCACCTTATAAACGTATCAGCATTTATGATGCCATTCATGAGCATACAGGTTTTGATATTAGTCAAATGAATGAAGATGCCATTAGAGATGTTTGTAAACAATTAGGTATTCATACTGAACCAAGTATGGGACGTGGCAAATTAATTGATGAGATTTTTGGTGGCAAATGTGAATCGCATTATATACAACCTACCTTCATTATTGACTATCCAGTTGATATGAGTCCGTTGACTAAAAAGCATAGAACCAAAGAAGGTTTAGTTGAGCGTTTTGAACTCATCATCAATGGAAAAGAAATTGCCAATGCCTATACTGAGTTGAACGACCCTATTGATCAACGTGAGCGCTTTGAAGAGCAAGTTAAATTAATGGAACGTGGTGATGATGAAGCGATGTTTATTGATTATGATTTTTTACGTGCGCTTGAATATGGTATGCCTCCAACTGCTGGTATTGGATTTGGAATTGATCGGTTAGCGATGTTGATGACAAATCAATCGAGTATACAAGATGTATTATTATTTCC
>DAOOQH010000056.1:0-15617 GCA_035388625.1 Chitinophagaceae bacterium
TGTTTTTAGCACAGGTGGAGGAGGTATAGCTTCATTAGCTTGTATTTGTGCAACCAATAAGGCACAAGGTGTAACAGGTTCATCTAATCCAGTTGGTGATCCTTTTGATATTGATTATGTAGCACATGAAATGGGACATCAATTTGGGGGAAGTCATACATTTAATTCGGTAACTGGTTCATGTAGCGGAAATAGAAGTAGTAATAGTGCATATGAAATTGGAAGTGCAACCACCATTATGGGTTATGCCGGTATTTGTGGTACAGATAATATTCAACCTCATAGTGATGATTATTATCATGTAAGAAGTCTTGAACAGATGACGGGTTCAAGTGTAAAAACTTGTGCTGCTATTACCATGACGGGCAATACGCCGCCAGTTTTGACATCAATCAACAAAACATATATTATTCCATACAAAACACCTTTTGAGTTAACCGCCACCGCTACAGATGCTAATAATGATCCGCTGACTTATTGTTGGGAGCAGTATAATAGAGGTGGAAGTGGCAGTGCTTGGAATGCAAAAACAACTGTTGCGCCAATATTGCGTTCATTTAATCCGGATACTTCAGGAACTCGTGTGTTTCCTAAGTATAGTGAACTTATAAAAAATACTGAATCATATTTGGGTGAGATTTTACCAGATACCGCAAGGATATTAAGATTCAGATGCACTGTTCGTGATATGCATTTAGGGAATGGCGCATTTTACACAAGTGTGGATACAACTAAATTAGATGTTAGACAAACAGCTAGTTTGTTTAGAGTAACGAGTCAGAATACAACGGGACAAAGTTGGACTGGTTATGAATCAAAAACAATCACTTGGAATGTTGCTGGAACAGATATAGCACCAGTTGCCGCGAATAATGTCAATATCTATTTATCAATTGATAGTGGCAAAACATGGCCTTTTATATTGGCTTCGAATACAAGCAATGATGGTTCAGAATCAATTGTGGTTCCAAATTTTGCAAGTGATTGGGCTCGTGTGAAGGTAAAAGGTGCAGGTAATGTATTTTTTGATTTGAATGATGAATGGATTCAAATTAAAAAAGTAGTGTCTCCATCCGGCATCGAAAATTATAATGAATCTCTAATTTCAATTTATCCTAATCCTTCGCAAGGTGAATTTGATATTCATCTTTCACTGAATAAAGAAATTGGGAAAATAGAAATTGTGAATTCAGTTGGTCAAATTGTATATGAAGATATAATAGGCTCTAATAAAACACATCTCAATACCAATTTATCGCAAGGTGTTTATTTTGTAAAAATTCAGGTTGATAATAAACAGATTGTGAAGAAAATTATTATCAATTAAAGTCAAACCTTTTCATAGTGAATAGTACATTTTATTCAATTCAAAATGTGATCATCATATCGAATCTATGATACATTTATATTAGTGTACTACTATTAGATTAGGATACAATTATTATACGAAGTGCTTGATATTTATCAATCCTCATCCCTATAAGGAAGTGGATTTTATTGCTTTATAAAATCCGACATTTGGAAATATTCTTCTGGGTGAAAATTATTCATTTTTTTCATGAGATCATTATAATGATCGGGAGGGTTTACGCGAATTTTCCTCCCCTTTTCATACGAGGATCTAAGTTCTTTCATTGAACTTATCATTCCCTGTGAACCCGGAAATATCCTACCTTTCAATTTGATATTTCCAATGAGTTTAAAATTGTCATTGTTTGTGAAAAGCTTATCCTGAATCAGTTCACCATCAAGGCACCTTTTGAATCCTTCTTCATCTATCATACTTTTAACCTTCCGACCCATTACTTTTCCATCATTTATATCGGATAATTTAGGAATGTCAGTTGAGTAATAGTCCGAATAAAATATTTCATACCAAATGCCATCTTCTTCATTTGAATAGTTTGATAAAATTACACTAGCATACATTGAGTCATCGGCCTTGAAATAAAAACAATCTCCAAATTTGAATTTTGCCTCTTTTGGGAGAACATAATCTTCATATATTGGATCAATTGGTGTATTCGAAGCGCATGAAGAAAGTAGTAAAGCAATTATTAATTTTAATTTCCACATTTTTCAATTGTGTATTTTTGTTTAGAATTAAAAAGTATGAAAAGGTTGGTTTTTGACTACCAAATTCTAACTCTACTTGCACTATCTCTATACATTTTATTAGTCGGTTTTACATTAAAAGTTGTATACCATTCATCGCAATTTGACATAGGTCCATTCACTCTTAAAAATATAGGAGCATGTACATCTGTTAATAATTGCGAAGCTAATTTTTCAGGTGTTCGTGTTTGCATCCAACCATATGCATAACCCATGAAATAGCGTTGTAAAGGGGTTAATCCTTTTATGCTTTTTCCTTCTTTATATTGTTTTGTTTTTTTAAATGCATCAAGGGCAATCACAATACCTCCTAAATCAGCAATATTTTCGCCAAGTGTAGCTCTTCCATTGGGATGTAAGCTATCGAGAACCACATATTTATTAAATTGATCAACTAAGAGATCGGCCTTTAATTTAAACTTGACTTCATCTTCTTTACTCCACCAATTTTTTAAATTTCCTTTTTCATCAAATTGTCTACCTTCATCATCAAATCCATGAGTTAGCTCATGGCCTATGGTTGATGCGCCTACATAACCATATATAACGGCATCATCAATATCCTCATCTTTATAACCTGGGGCTGTAAAAATGGCTGCAGGTAAAACAATCTCGTTATTTGATGGATTGTAATAGGCATTATAAGTTTGTGGCGTCATATCCCATAAAGTTCTATCAACGGGTTTATTTAATTTGTCAGCTTCATGTCTGAATTGCCATTTATTGCCTTCCATTACATTTTTACAATACGATTCTTTTCCAATATTCATAGTACTATAATCTTTCCATTTTGATGGGTAGCCAACTTTACGTGTTATGGCATTTAATTTTACAATTGCTTTTTGTTTTGTACTATCACTCATCCAATCTAATTTTTGAATATGTTCGCGATAGCTAATTACAATTTGCTCAACCAAATCATCATATCTCTTTTTAGTTTTTTCAGGAAAATATTCTTTTACAAATAATTGCCCGAGTGCATCGCCCAAAGCTTCTTCTTGTGCATCTAAAACTCTTTTCCAACGGGGTCTTTGTTCTTTAGCACCGTTTAAAGTCTTGTTATAAAAATTAAAATGTTCTTGATCAAGTGCGCTGTGTAAATAGGGTGAATAGGATGAAACCAATTGCCAAGTTAAATAGGCTTTCCAACTTTCAATGCTATTTGACTGAATGAGTGAATTGAGCTTGGTAAAAAATGCAGGTTGTCCAACAATCACACTATCAACAGGGAGATTTAAGTTTTTAAATATGTCAGTCCAGTTGAAGGCTGTGGTTGTTTTATTCAGCTGTGTAAGACTCATTTTGTTGTAGTTGGCATAAGGGTCTCTAAGGTCTTCAAGTTTTTTATGCGCGCTTGCTAAAGCAGTTTCTAAAGCAAGAATACTGATGCTATTTTGTTTGGCTTTATTAGAATCATTATAGGTGTGAAACAATGTATTGGTGATATGTTTTGAATATTCATTTCTAATATTTTTTGTTCTTTCATCTTGATTGAAATAATAGTCACGGTCGGGTAGGCCCAAACCACCTTGTGATAGATAAACACGAATGATGTCACTATTTTTCATGTCTTGACCAATATAAAGTGAATAAGCAGGCGATACACCATTGAGCTGAAAATCATTAATTATTTGAATAATATCATCTTTGGTTTTGATGGCTTCAATTTTAGAAAGTTCTTCTTTAAGAGGGGTAATACCATTTTTTTCGATTGATAATGAATCCATCCCACAATAAAAGAAATCACCAATTTGTTGTTGAGGTGTTCCTTTTGCACTGTTGTTAGCACTGGCTTCTTCGCTAATGCGTTTAATTTGAGTATAGTTTTCGTCTGCCACCAAATTAAATATGCCCCAACCGCTTTCGCTGTTTGGAATAGGATTATTTTTTAACCATCCTCCATTGGCATAACTAAAAAAATCATCGCCAGGATGAACAGTGGTGTCTATATGTGAACCAAGTACATCTTCAATTGTTGCAGAATTTGTTTTTGTTGGATTTGAATTATCCTTGCATGCAAATAGCAAGCTAACCAAAATTAGAACGATAAAATAATGTAACTTCATTTTTTGTAAATTTGCGCTAATCTACAAAAGAAATTTTCGTCATTTCAAAATTCATTAAAAAATCTACTATGTTATTCTCTTCAAATAAAAAAAGTTTACTCACCAATGAGCAACAAGCTCAAGATGCCACAAGGTTTCTGACAACGGTTTCACCTTTGGTTCAATCAATTTATAGCAATAGTGCTTTGTTTGCAATTGGTAAAGGATTAAACAATGTGGCCGAAATTTTTATGTATCTATTAGGTTTAGCTATCATCGCATTTTCATTTATTATGAATACCATTTTCCCTTTTCATATTTTAGGTGAAATTATTAGCAAACATGTTTACGAACAAGCTTTAACAAGTAAAGGCGAAATTGAAACTTTTAATTTGGCCATAAAAGGTCTAGTTATTCTGATTGGTTTATTATGCATTGGAATAGGAATTCAAATTAGAAATTCAGGTAAACGAAAAACATTATTACAACAAGCTGCAAAAGAGCTAAAAAATATTGAGACCTATTTTGTTGAAATTCAAAAGGCTTACCCTACACCTGCCCCAGCAAGTTCTGCAAATTCAAGTTCTGACATTCAACCAAAGATTGAACCACAATAATTTTTGAGTATGGTCTACTATTTAGCTCGAAGCAATTGTTGACTTGCTTCTGTTTTATATTTTGAGCCTTGAGCTAATTCTTCAAATAATTTCTCTGCTTTATTTCTTTTCCCTGTTTGCAAATAAGCTTGTGCTAAATGAAATTGTATATCTTCTTTTTGTTCGCCTTTAGCTACTTTTAATGCTTTTTGAAAATAGTCAATACTTGTTTTGAAATTACCCTTGTTGAAATTATCCATAGCAATATCATAGTCGGATAAATTCGATTCCTTTTCTAAATATTTTGTTTGAGAATTATTGACATCATTGTTTTGAATATTATTATTGTTCGATGAAGATGGATACGAAAGTTCTCTTGAATTTTGTGTGGCAATATTTTTTGAATTACTTAATCCAACCACCGTTTTTTTCTTTCCAGAATAAGCAGGTTGAACATTTTTAGCTTTCACCTCTTCTTGATAATTGGTAATTGATTCATCTAATGCATTGTCCTTTTCTTCAAGTCGTTTAGTATTATCTCTTTCTTTTGCTATTTCAACTTGAGGTGCCGTTGCAAGATTTTCTTGAATATTTTCTTCTTCTTTTTTAACTGTTGGCGGTTCAGGCTTGTTGTTGATTTCGTTGGGCGATTTAGTTACTGATATGGGTTGAGGCTCAGTTTTTTTCGGAATATATTTTTCATCTTGTATTGACGGTTTACTAAAACTATCAGGCGGGTTTACACGTAGGGTAGTTATTTCATTTGCATTAGGATCATTCGGTTGATTATAATCAGCTTCCTTGGTGCCTTCAGAATTTTTATTTTGAGCTAATTGTTGATCCTGCGATTTGATATAAGAGAAAACTGAATATCCACCCAATCCCATTAAAATTAATACACTTGCTGCAACCAGCCATTTTTTAATATCAGTCTTTTTAGATGATAAATTTGATATTGGTTTAAGCTGATTTTCCTTATTGATTCGATGATTAACGGTTAAATGTGGTTTTTCAATAGGATGAAGTTCTTGAATTTTTTGTTCAACTTTCAACTTAATTTCTGAAAGATCAGCTTGTACAATATCTAAATCTTCATCAATAATGCCATCGAGTGCATCTGAACAAATTGGACAATCATTTAAATGGCTTTCAACTAAATAAACTTCATCTCTATCAAGATTTTGTTTGATATAGTTAATCAATTGACTTTTAGTGAGACAATTACTATGAGTCCATATATTAGAGAGGTTATTCATTCACTGAGGATGTCAATTTGTTTTTTAGATTTCGTTTCCCATTTTGTATAAAGCTCTTTACTTGCATAAAGTTAAATCCAGTTACTTGCATTATCTCAACATAGGTCTTTTTTTCTAGATAAAATAATTCGAGGCATTTTCGTTGATCTTCATTTAATTCGGTCATCGCAAATTCCATTTTCGTTAACATTTCTTCTTTAGCGACCGAGGGATGCACTGATTCGTCGTATTCCATAGGCTGCTCAATAATTAAATCAAATGAAACCGTTTTATATTTATTGCTTCGAAGTTGCATTAAACAGTGATTTTGCGAAACACGATAAAGCCAAGCCTTAAAAAATTGAATTTCATGTTTGGGTATATCATCCATGAGTTTTTCAAATATCATCATGGTGCTATCTTTTGCATTGTCGGTATTTTTATAATATTTCATACAAATTCCATAAACCATATGATAATATCGATTAAATAAAACCGTCAAAGCTTCCGCACTTTTTTTAGCGCGGTAAATTTGAAGTAATTCGTCGTCGGTATGATTCTTAAGTATTGTGCCCACAATTTGCGAAACGAATGTACTAAAATACTCCAATTCAGCTTATGAAAGTTTTAAACTATTTTAAATCACATAAATATCTATACCTCCCTAGAATAAAATATATTGTTTGAATTCAATTAATCTGAGTTTTGAAAGTTTAGATTTGTATTTGATATGAACAAAAAATTAAAGTGCATTGTTAGTATTGCCAATATAATGCTTGAAGCCACTCATAAAAGTGAACGCGTTTCCCAATTATTATACAATGATAGAGTTGAAGTTCTCGGTCCTGAATCTGGAAATTGGATTCCTATAAAAAGTGCTTATAATGGAACATTAGGCTGGGTTTTAAAGGGGCAATTTATTGAAATAGATGAAATAGAATTTAATCTCAAACCCTTTTCTGTTTATTTGCCATCTCAAGTAGAACAATCAAATTGGAATCAAATTCCAGGAACATTATTTTATTCGCAAGATCATACTCAATCAACACAATTACAATTAGTTGGTAATAATATTCAAGATATCGAAGCCATTTTGCAGATGTATATGAACTCACCTTATATGTGGGGAGGTATAACACCGCAAGGAATTGATTGTTCAGGTTTGAGTAAAATGCTTTATCGATATTTGGGAATACCATTGGCCTGTTATGCAGCTGAACAATTTAACCAAGGCAAAATACTAGATTTTATACAGAACGCGGTCTGTGGCGATTTGGCTTTTTTTGAAAATGATGATCATGAAATTTCTCATGTGGGAATACTTGTCAATTCTTCAGAAATTATACATGCCACTGAAAAAGCAGGTTATGTTGTTCGAGATTTTATTGATCAAGAAGGAATTATCAGTAAAAAAACTGGCGAGCGAACGCACAAATTGCGTTTGATTAAGCGAATATTAAATTGATGATGATTAAATGTCGAATGAATTATTGATTGTCTTCATGATAAAGCGACATCAACTTGTTAAGCTCTTCTACTTTATCGTCTTCTTGACTTATTTGATACACTTGCGATAAGGCATCAATGTTTTTATAAAGAATGGTTTTGTTGGTTAGAGGTAAAAACGTTTCCTCATCAGTTTCAATGGCATATTTCGAAACAAAAGCATCAACATCTTGTTGCGTATAAATCATTCCATTACTTGGGTCAATATAAAACTGTATTTTATGAATCGGTGCCTTTTCTTTTTTAAAAAAATCGTGCAGGGTATCATAATAAGCGAGTATATATTGTTTGGGAAGTTGAATTGCATATACAGGTATATCGAGCATTTCACACAAAATTTGATAAATTATACCAAGGGAATAATTATTACCTTGACGTGTTTCAATCACCTCATTAATAAAATAATGGTTGGGTTTATTTTCATCTAGTTCAAAACCCTTGAATTTATACATATTGTAAATAATGCTATTCACAATATTAATCTGCTCAAGTGGGGTTAAATAATTATTGAGTTCGAGCCAACAGCTTTGGTAAATACTTTTAATTGTTTTTCGAATGGCATCTTCATCTATTTGAGGAAAACGATAGTTTGCCATCATGATGGCGCCATTTAATAAACTCGGTTTTTCTGCGCGGTTCCATTTTGCAAAATTTGTATAAACCTCATTGAAATTTACTTTATGAATAATGTTTTCAATTCTTTCTTGTACCTCATTATCTTCAGTATGCTCCCATAAATTTTCAAGTTTCGGAATGATCTCCTTTCCATAATGTATAATTTTGTCGGAGACAGTCTCGTAAACCTCTTTATCGGGGTCGTCAAGTAAATGTAAAAGTGCTTTTAATTCTTTTGATTCTTTCATATCTCTTCTGAGTCCAACAATTTTTTCGAAAATAAATTCTTTTTATTCTTCTAACCGAATAAAGTTTCAAATAGTTTTTAACATTCTTTAATGTGTAAAACTAGGTCGTCAAAATTATTTTAATTCATAAAAACTTTCTATAGATAACAATAATAAACGAAATTCGCATCCACAAATAAATGGCTATGGCGGTAAGAGTTGAAAATTTGACAAAAATATATGGCGATCAAACAGTCGTGAATGCAATTTCATTCAATATAAAGAAAGGAGAAGTTGTTGGTTTTTTGGGACCTAATGGAGCGGGTAAATCAACAACAATGAAAATGATTACGGGCTATATACCTGTTACAGATGGTAAAGCTTTTGTTTGTGAAGATGAGGTGGCAACCCATGTTTTGGAAACTCAAAAGCGAATTGGTTATTTGCCTGAATCAAATCCTTTATATTTTGATATGTATGTAAGGGAGTATTTGAATTTTTTAGCCGGCGTACATAAAATCACAGATGCAGAAAAAAAAATTAATGATATTATTGAGCAAACGGGTTTGAAAGTTGAAGAGAAGAAAAAAATTGGTGCACTTTCAAAAGGCTATAAACAACGTGTTGGTATTGCGCAAGCGATGTTGCACAACCCTGATGTATTAATTTTGGATGAGCCTACTTCGGGTTTAGATCCAAATCAAATTGTTGAAATTCGAGATTTGATTAAAAAATTTGGGAAAGAAAAAACTGTGATCCTTTCAACACATATTATGCAAGAAGTGGAAGCCATGTGCGATCGAGTGATTATTATAAGTAAAGGAAATATTGTGGCAGACAATACTTTAATTGGTTTACAAAATGCCAATCCGAATAAAACACTTGAAGAAATATTTCGTGGACTTACCGTAGGAATTGAATAGTTGCTCTAAACATTGATATCCAATGAAACTAATTGTCATTGAAGATCATATTGATTGCTTTCTCAACCATATTTTTTGAGCCAATATAAATTGGCACCCGTTGATGTAATTCATTGGGCTCAATATCTAAAATATTTTCTTTTCCTGAAACGCCTTTACCACCAGCCATTTCAATAATATGACTCATTGGATTGCATTCGTAAAGCAAACGTAATTTGCCTTTTGCATTGCTTCTATCTTCGGGATACATAAAAATTCCACCTTTAATAAGTGTTCTATGAAGGTCGGCAACCATGCTACCAATATATCGATGTGAATAAGGTCTATTGGTTGTTTTATCATCCTCCATACAGAATTCTAAATACGACTTTAATTTGTCATTGAGTTTACACGTATTCCCTTGGTTAATAGAATAAATTTTTCCATCAACAGGCACACGCATGTCTTTATGAGATAAACAAAATTCGCCTATGCTTTGTTCAAGTGTAAATCCATTAACACCTAATCGAGATGCATAGACCAACATGGTACTTGATCCATAAATAACATAACCAGATGCCATGATATTTCTACCTTTTTGTAAAAAATCATTTATATCGCAGGGTTTCCCAGTCTGACTAATTCTTTTATAAATACAAAAAATAGTTCCGATTGAGGCATTTACATCGATATTCGAAGATCCATCTAAAGGGTCGAACATGACAACATATTTTGAATTCATTGAATGTTCATCTTCAAATACAACTATATCATCATTTTCCTCGGAGGCAATTCCTGCACAATCAGCGCTATTTCTTAAAACCGAAATCAGCACCTCATTGGCAAAAACATCTAATTTCATTTGCTCTTCACCTTGTACATTCACTGCACCATGTGCACCAAGTATTTCTGTAAGTCCAGCCTTGTTTACTTGCTTATTAATGAGTTTGCAGGCAAGACCTATATCACGTAAAAGAGTTGAAAGTTCGCCAGTTGAATTTTTAAATTGCTTCGTTTGATAAAAAGTAAATTCATCAAGCGTCATTAAATGTCTATTCGGATTCATGGCGCAAAAGTAAAAAGAAATGTGGAAACTTGTTAGAGTCTGTCAATAATGTCCAATTTCTTCGTTATTCTTGACTTGAAATCCAGTCATTGTGCTTAGTCAACTCCTGAATTTCAAGTCATCGACTGCCTCGAACTCGGACACTCTTTACAGACTCACGACTATATTTACAGATACTAATAGCTACTGATAATGTGAGATTGAAGCCAGATAAAGAAGCACTTGATTTAATCCATTCGACCCAATTCTATCTAATTAAAGTTATCAGTTTTAATGAATTCGGTCGCCCCGAATTTCCATATTATCTAAAATTTCTTTTTCTTGTTCAAGCAATTCTTGCCAACGTGTATTCACTTTTTCTTCATCACAATATTCTTTCGCTAAATCTAAAAAAAGTTTGTAATGACCAGCTTCTGAAATCATGAATTTTCGATAAAATTCTTTCAGATAGGGATCTTCTAATCCCTCACTCAGTAAACGAAAACGTTCACAACTTCTTGCCTCAATTAATCCGAAAATTAATAGCTTATCAAGAAAACGATTTTCGGGTCGACCACCTTTTGTTTCAAGTTGGTTTAGTGCGTTTACATAATCATCTTTTCTTTGAGGTCCTAAACGTAGATTTCTTTTTTTGATTTCTGATAGTACCATTCTAAAATGGCCCCATTCTTCTGTTACAATTGGCGACAACTCATCTACCAATTTGGTGTACTCAGGATATTTTTGAATAAGGCTAATAGCGTGACTAGCAGCCTTTTGTTCGCAATACGCATGATCAGATAAAATATCTTCGAGCGACATTTCGGCTAAGTTAACCCAACGTGGGTCTGAAGGAAGTTTTAATCCAAGGATTGTATTTTCAGCGGTACTCATAATTTTAAATTGATGGCGAAAATACCAAATTCCGCTTGAAACTGTCTAATAATAGTTAAAACCTACCAGTTACTCATTCAAAATAATTCGCCAAAAAAATTATCATAAATTGCTAACTAATAATTCATAATATTGCTTTGGTGAATACGGTTCATAAGCTCATATGCATTTTTCTTCTTTCGTTTGGGGCGACTAGCAAGGTTAAATCTTTTTTTAATCCGAATAGAGTTTTTGTTAAAAATATTAATCTTGAACAGGGGGTTTCTCAATGTGTAGTGACCGATTTGGCAGTTGATCAGAAAGGTTTTTTATGGTTGGGTACTTTTGATGGATTAAATCGATTTGATGGTACTGAAATCAATGTGTTTAAACATATTCCAAATGATGAAAGATCGCTTCCATCTTCAAAAATTTTTAAGTTATTAGCCGATAAGCAATATCATTTATGGATTAAAACATCGAATGGTGTTTGTTTATTTGATACACGTACTGGGAAAAAAGTGCCTTTAGAGTTTTTAGGTAATCAAACCATTAGTTGGGTTTGCGAGAATGACGATGAAAGTGTGTGGGCCTATATTAAATCTAAAGGCTTGACTTTGATTAATACAAAAATTCTATCAAATAAATTTACAGCTAAACAAAATAGTAACCTACCAACGCTTTGTGATATTCTTGATATGTATAAAATCGAAAATCGAATTTATATTTTAGGTGAATGTGGCGATATGATTGTATACGATATTTCTTCTAGTAAGTATTCATTCATTAAAAATACCATTACATCTGGTACTGTTTATGATAATGCTGGTTTAGATAAATACAATAATATTTACTTTGGTTCGCAACAAGTAGATATGATTTATTTCGATATTAAATTAAATACTTTTCAACCTTCTAAATTTTACTCAAAAAATAGTAAACTGATTTCAGTAAAATCTATACATTTCGATTCAACAAATAATATTTTATTACTAGGTACCTATGGGCAAGGATTATTTGTATTCGATTATGAAACTGAATTATTAAGTCAGTACAAGAAAAACGGTGAATCTATTAATTTGTCAAGTAATTATATTCAACGAACCATAGTTGATAAAAAAGGAATAATTTATATTGGTTATGATGGTATGGGTATTGATGTACTCGATCCTTTCATTAAAAAATTTACATCAATTGTTAAAAGGGATGCTGATGATTTGAAAAGTTTACGATTCGTACGAAAAATTATTGAAGACGATCATAACAACTTACTAATAGGCACAAGCGGCAGTGGGTTAGTAAAATACAATCGCGACAAACATACTTTTGCATTTTATAATTCAAATAATGCATTAGAAAATTCTGGAAATTTTATTATTGAAATGATTCGCGTTGACAACCAATTGTGGTTGGGTTATAATGGCGAAGGTGTTGATATTCTGGATATCAATTCGCTCAAAAAAATTGGAAGTTTCAAAATTGGAACATTAAAGAATCAAATTTCAGATGGAACCATATGGTCGTTTTTAAATGATGGCAATGGTAATATTTGGATTGGTACACGCACAAACGGATTGAATAAAGTAAATATTCAAACAAGAGAAGTTGAGCAATTTAATACTGCAAAATATCCTTTGTTGTCAAGTGGTATGAGATGTATGGTATTACTGTCTAATAAACATATTTTGATCGGGTCTGAAGAAGGATTGTTTGAACTAAATCCAAGAAACAATCAATTGAAAATGGTATTTCCAAAAAGTAAAAAGGATCAAGCCATTAAATCGTTTAAAACAATTTATATCGATCAGAAAAATAGAATTTGGTTAGGAACTGATGGAATGGGAATTGCCGTTTTGTCACAGGATTATCAATTACTTAAAAATTTCAATTCAACTAACTCTCTAAAGAATGATGTAGTTTATGGTATTTTGCCTGATGGTGATTCAACCTTCTGGATTAGTTCAAATGCTGGCTTGTCATCATTTCAATGGAACGAGCAGTCGCTTACTGCAGATGGTAAGATTCAGACCTTTAATTATGATGAAAAAAACGGATTGCAATCAAATGAATTTAATACGGGTGCCTATCAAATACTGAAAGATGGAAATATGGCATTTGGAGGTTTAAATGGTATCAATGTTTTTAATCCGAAAGAAATTAAGAATAATGAAATTGTTCCTATTGTATATATCAATGAGTTTAAGGTTTTTGAAAATGTATTGAACCAGGATACACTGATTTCATACATGTCGTCGGTAAATCTTTCTCATTTCGAAAATTCATTCTCCATTACGTTTAGTACAATTGGTTTTTCATTACCGGGTAAAACAAAATTTAGATATCGACTTGTAGGTAACGATAATGAATGGATTAATGCTGATAGTCGTAATTATGTATCCTATACAAACTTGCGATCTGGCGATTATACCTTTCAAGTAAAGGCATGTAATTATGATGGAGTATGGAACGAAAATTATACAAGTTTGCCAATTCATATTGCCACTCCTTTTTATAAAGCATGGTGGTTTATTTTATTATTGCTTGCTTTAGGTACTCAAATTGCTTATCTGTTTTATAGATATCGATTGAAGCTAGCAAATGAAAAAGAGGAATTGAAAATTATTCATACAAAGGAAATTGCTGAGGTTGAAATGAAGGCGCTTCGGGCACAAATTAATCCACATTTTCTATTCAATTCTTTAAATTCAATTAATAGTTATATCCTTAAAAATGACAATAAGCTTGCATCTAAATATCTTGTAAAATTTTCTCAATTGGTTCGAAGTATTCTTAATAATTCATCTAGTCCATATATTAGTTTGAAAGAAGAACTGAATACAATTGAATTATATATGCATATTGAAGGCATGCGATTTAATAATCAATTTACTTATTTAATTGATGTTGAACCGAATATTAATACAGCCAATATTTTAATACCTTCGTTATTATTGCAACCCTATGTTGAAAATGCCATTTGGCATGGATTATTACATAAAGAAGGTGAGAAATCCATCGCTATAAGAGTCATTAAACAATCAATGGAAAGTGTTTGTATTTTAATTGATGATAATGGGGTAGGCAGAATTAAAGCAGCTGAGATTGAAAATAAGCCTAAACATCGAAAATCATTTGGAATGGAACTTGGTGAGAATCGGCTTAAATTAATGAATGCTGGAACGATAGGATTAGCCAGTGTAATGGTGATTGATAAAGTGGATCGAAATAATAATCCTACAGGTACAACTATTAAAATTATTATTCCAAGTAATATATTTATTGAAGAAAAAATATCTCTAAACTAAAAAACTATAAATCATGTATAAAGTAATAATTGTTGATGATGAAATAAATTGTGTTGAAGTGCTAGAAATTTTAATCAAGCAAAATTTTGAAGATTTGGTCATTGTAGAAAAGTTTACTTCTTCAAAAAAAGCGTTGGAATTTTTGCAGTCAAATACCATTGATCTTATTTTTCTTGATATTCAAATGCCATTTTTAACAGGTATTGATTTGCTTCATAAATTAGAGAAGCATAATTTTCATATTATTTTTACAACGGCATTTGATCAATATGCTATTAATGCAATTAAACTTTCAGCTCTCGATTATTTATTGAAACCCATTGACGAAGAACTTCTTACAAATGCAATTCATAAATTTAGAAAGGTAAAAGGACAATATGATATTCAAAGTCAATTAACGAATTTGCTTCAACAATATAATCTTACTTCATCGCCTGTTGCAACTATACCAAGCGTTACAAACAATAAAATTGCAGTTGGGTTTCAAGACAAGATTTTGTTTTATGATCCTAAGGAGATTTTATTTTGTCAAAGCAATGATAATTATACCACCTTACAAATGCGCAATGGCGAGAAGGTAATAGCATCTAAAACAATTCGGCATTTTGAAGATATTTTAACGCCACTCGGTTTTATACGGCCCCACCAATCTTATGTTATTAATGCGAAGCATATTGAACAATATAGCAAAAAAGATGGAGGATATTTAGTGATGGAAGATGGTACCAATATCCCAGTGAGTCGTCATCGAAAAGAAGAAATACTCATGATGTTTAAGAATGATTTATAGTCTTCAATTAAAATCTCAATGATAATCCGTTATTGTGCACCATTTTAATTCTTCTTTAATGAGTCAAATAGCTTTAACTCTAGTTGATAGTTTAGAAAGCCATTGTCTCACAGATAGCACAGAATCCACAGATAGTATCAATGTGAATTGGTTGGTAGACCAATTCTTATCTCGCGCCCTGCGGGAATAAATGCCGATATGATAGTTGTTTAGATCAATTTATTGGTCTATTACAAATATCATATACGGTATAATACCAATTCTAATTTACAAGTAGTTTAAACGACAAGTAAATTTTAGAATGGTTTATGCCGATATAATTTGAAAAGATTACAATTGAAACACCGAAAATTGAATCAAATT
>DAOOQH010000057.1:0-15479 GCA_035388625.1 Chitinophagaceae bacterium
AAATAGCATGTTGACTCTAAAGTATGTCCAGGTGTATGAAGCGTTTTTATCTTTAATTTCCCTATAATAAATTCTTCATTATCCTTTGCCGAATACTTTTCAAAATCAGTTTTAGCATTTGGACCATAAACAATTGTTGCTCCCGTTTTTTTTGCAAGATCGATATGACCGCTCACAAAATCCGCATGAAAATGAGTTTCAAAAATGTACTTAATAGTAGACTTCCTTTCAACTGCCATTGCAATATATTTATCAATATCACGCAATGGATCAATAATGGCAACCTCATCATCTGACTCAATATAATAAGCAGCTTCTGATAGGCAATGTGTATATAATTGTTCGATATACATTTAAAATAGTTTTAGAATTAAGTTTTATCTAATTAAACAGATTTTTTAATACTGTAATGTGCATTTGCTTGAGTTAAACAAGTAAGCGTTAAATCGTTGATACAAACATGTGCTGGTAAGGTACATGCATAATATACTGCATCTGCCACATCAGCGGGCGTTAAGGGTTGATATCCAGCATAAATAGATTTAGCTCGTTCTTCATCACCTTTGAATCTAACCAATGAAAACTCGGTTTCACAAGCACCTGGATTAATAGCAGTTACTTTAATACCGAATGGCAATAAATCTATACGCATGCTTTTACTCAATGCATCAACTGCATGCTTTGTAGCGCAATACACATTGCCCTTTGCATACACATCTTTTGCTGCTGTTGAACTTATATTTACGATATGACCTTGCATTTTTACTTTCATATAAGGTATAATTTCCCGACTAACATGCAATAGCCCTTTTACGTTAGTATCAATCATTTGATTCCAATCATCGTAATCACCTTCATCAATTGTGCTCATCCCAGCAGCTAAACCAGCATTATTAATTAAAATATCAATTGAAGGAAACAAATTAAAATCAATTGAAGATATTGCATTTTTTGTTTCGTCAAGACTTCGAATATCGAAACATAAAATTTGAACATGAATTTTATAGTCGCCTTCTAATTTTGCTTTTAATGCTTCTAAACGTTCTAATCGACGCCCTGTTAAAATTAGATTATACTGATTTTTTGCAAATTGGTAGGCGCAACTTTCACCAATACCAGAGGTGGCGCCTGTTATTAAAACGGTTCTACTCATAAATTATCGAACTAGGGTTACATCCCCTTTTATCATTTTTTCTTTATTATCTATACCAACTGCACTTAGTACCCAAAAATAGGTGCCCAATTCACAGTCTTTTCCTTTATGTGTTCCATCCCAACCTCTTCTGAAATTATTGGTGTAAAAAACTTCTTGTCCCCAACGATTATACACTCTATAATAATTTAGTTTCTTGTATCCAGAAGCTAAAATCTTAAACACATCATTATTGCCATCCCCATTTGGAGAGAAGGCATTTGGAATTTGCAAATAGGGACCAGAAGATACTATGATATTGATAGAGTCGTAACCAACACACCCATTCGAAGTTATACCTTGCAATAAGTATGAATATTTACCGGTGTCGGTATAAGTTGCATTTGGATTATAAACAAATGGGTTATCGAGATTTGTTGATGGTGACCAGCTATAATTTTGGGCACCACTACCATTAAATTGGATGGCAGTATTTTTTACGATAACTGTATCATTGCCGGCAAACACATTTACATAAGGAATATCAAGTTGTTTAATTGCAGTATCACGGCATCCATATTTATTTCCAGAAATAAGTGTGACATTATACATTTTACCCAAGTTTGAATAAACATGAATTGGATCTTGTTCAGTACTAGTGGTTCCATCATCAAAATTCCATTGCCAGAAATTAATTGGCAAATAAGTAGATGTTGATTTGTCTGAAAAAGAAATTGGCACATCTGGACAAAGCAAGCCTTTAAAATCAAAATCTGTTTTAAAATCTGGATAAACTTTCACTATTCGTGTTATACTATCCGGACAAGTTGAACCTTGATTTACTACTAATTTAATTAAATAAGTCCCAGTATCAGGATAAGTAAAAGTTGGTTCAAACAAGGTTGATGTATCAGTAGTAATTCCATCAACTCCAAAATCCCAATTATACTTAAAGCCACCAGTACTTGTGTTTACAAAATAAACGCTTTTCGATTTGCAACTCACAATATAGGTATTTTGCTCTTCAGAAAATTGCGGTATATTGGCAACAACCGCCTTCGAGCAATTGGTAACAACAAATTGAAACTCTCTTCGAACCGTATTAATAATGACGCCATTTCGCCATTCGTTACAACATACATTGACAACAAACCTTCCTATAAGATTGGGTGTTCCAGTTATGACACCAGTTACTGGATTAATTTTAATAACAGGATTTCCTCCCATTGGATTAATACCGTTTAACGGAGATAAATAACTTACTGCCGATAAGGAAGGCAAGCCACCACCAACAATTTTTGGTTTAGGATTATCTGGATTGCCACCTCGATATGCATCACATAATTCGTATGAAAGAGAATCACCATCAGCATCAAAAGCCGAATGGTCGTAAACAAAAGGATTATTAATACAAATTATTTGTGGAGGGTAATTTAAATAATCAGCACTGGTATTGCAAACTACAGGTGATGGTGGTATGGTGCAGAAATAAGTTGCCCCAGTATTTCCAGGATTTAGGATATTATTGATAGACCCATTTCTACAACATCTTTGGCACATGATGGTATAGGTTGCAATGTCATCTGGTAAAGTTATTGTGTAATTAAATGTCAGCTTGCTGATACAAGTTGCTGGTGGATTATTAATACAACTATTGCTGAAATTTGGCGGCACAATAATATTACTATCTGCGCCAATTGAATCAACTCTGTAAAACGAATTCCCTCTAAATATGGTAATATAGGCTGGATCATCATCTGCTAGGGCATTGGGATTTCCGCCACCCTGAGATGGAGGTAAGCAATCACGATATAAATTTAGTGAAAATTGATACCGGTTGACACCCACACATTTATACGTAAATTCTCCTCCAACAATATGCGATGCAAATGTTGTATGAGTGATACATGTTAATATGATGAGAAACCATTTTTTCAAGAGTTACAAAATTAAGGCATTTTATAATTTAAAACGTATTTACAAAAGCTATTTAAGATAGAGCTTAATTTATCTGGAGATTCAACCATGCTACTATGCCCAATTTCATCTAATATATCAACTTTAGAAATCTGAGGAATATAACATTGTTTAAGTGACTGATCGAAAGGTATCGCTTTATCTTCCTTTCCAATAACGAATTGAACAGGTAATTTGGTATTTCGTAATACATGAATTCTGGATGGTCGCAAAATCATAGCGTTATAATAAGCTTGTAATGCATTAGACGAAATGCCCATTGCCATAGTTAGGTGATTAGCCATTTCATTTTTCAGTCTGTTTTTTGAAGTCTCACTATACAAATTTGGAATCATGGCCGACAAAAAAACTTCCTTCCCATCATTTGCAATCAATTTAATTGACTTGCGTCTGTTTTCTTTTTTTTCTTCATTATCTTCAAAAGCTGATGAGTGAATTAATGAAAATGCAAGAAGTTGATCTTCATGTTGTTCGGCAAAAGCCAATGCAATATATCCCCCCATTGAATGCCCCATCAATATAAATTGATCGATTTGTTCTTGAATTAGAATTTCAGAAACAAAGTCTGATAATAATTCCATCGTTATTTCTTCTTGTGGCATCGGTGATGATCCGCTTCCAGGCAAATCAGGCGCAATTACGCAATATTCTTTTTCAAGAGATAGAATCTGCTGTTCCCAGATATGACTGTCTTCAGCAAAACCATGTAACAATAAAATCGGTTTTCCCTTACCTGTTTTATAATATTGACTTCCTTGAAAACGTTTACTTATGAGTTCTACTTGCATACATTTATGATTGTGTGTTAAATTTAAAATAACTTCTGGAGACGGTATAGTTAGAGAATCTCAAAAGCATGAGTAATAAAATGGGCGTTAGTTCTGGCATATATTTTTGATATGCGAAAAAACCATATAACATTGAAAGTATGATGAGATAGATTGAGTACTTCGCATACTTCGCTAATTTATCTGATTTACGAGGTATTAAAAATGCAAATACTGCGTGCAAAGGAAAAGCCCACAATAAATTTCTGTTATTGTTACAAACTTGATGGGCAGTTCCAAACCACATAAAAAGCATGAAACAACCAAGCAAACCTAATATCATAAAAAAGAAAACATCAAAATAAAGAAGTGGCACTTGCATCTGCTTATACTTTGACAGGAAATAAATTAAAATGAGTAATCCCCAAAATATAACCTTCGGCTGATTTAATGCTTTTGGAATTAAAACTTGTTGAGGAAGTAATTGAATCGTTTCCTGAACAATTGGTTGCCCATCTAAAGTTGCATCTGCCAATCCTTTCATCAAATAATCAGGTAAAAACATACTTTCAAGATTCGTCATTTTATTATCAACAATATTGCTCATTAATAAATTCACACCCAATCGCTCCCAATGCTTTTCCTTCTCATAAAAATCCAATATGGTTCGAAACGAACAACTATCATCAGCCATCGAATGTCCATATTGAAACCTTGTTTTAAATTGTGATGAAAAAATATCACGAATGCGCGTTGAGCAATTATCTAGTAAAAAATCATATCGATAATATTTATTCTCTTCTTTTAAATTATTGATCAAAAACTGTTGCATTAATTTTGCATCTGATGTTGACAATGCCAAGACCTGCTCATAAACGCTTCTTCCTTCACTTAAATAGGTTCGCATAAAACCATTGAACTCTTCATCATTTAAATAATAAGGCAGTTTGCCACGTGTGAATTTTAAATAAAAATCAGGATCGTTAAAATTAAAAGTTCCATAATTGTATACTATGTCACTTTCGTTTACACTATCAATAATTCGAACTGCACTATGCCCATAACAAGAATATAAATCCTCTCCTACACCACAAGTGATAACACTAATTCTCAGTGGAGATAAAGTTTGTGCATATAAAAATTGATTGGCTAATATAAAAAATAAGATCCCAATAAATCGGTACAGAGTCGCTGACATTTTAATTATTGATTTGTAAAACTTCGATTTATACTCATCATTTATTTGATTTATTCTTGACTTAATAGTAAATGATATAAAACGAATATTATCTTCTTGCAATTTTAATCTTTGAATAAGCAAGGTATTTAATCTTCATCAAACTACCAACGCATTTTTGATGAATCATTTAATCATCTTTTGATTGTATCAAATAAATAATCTGAACTAAAGATTTACTGAGTCGCAATGGCATAAAATGATTTAAGAATTTATTAAGATTATATAAAGTTGATTCTCAAAAATAATAATTTACTTTGTTTTTCAAAGCACTTTTATTTTATGAAAAACAATATTATAATTCCACAAAGAAAGTATACCCTCAGAGAACGATTCGTGGTAAACCTTTTAAACCAATCAATCAAAGCACATGCGAAGGTTCATTCGAAACGAAAACCATGGGGTATTAAAACTGAAGAACTTGTAAATTACCCTCCTCACTCAATGGGTAAAATGCTTGGAGAATTTTTACAAAAAGAAAAACTACAACCGATTGACAAACTTGAAAGGCATGATGTATTTCATATTTTACTTGATTATGATACCGATTTAAAACAAGAAGCAGGTTTATACTTTTTTTTATTTGGGAATGGCAAAAAATCATTGTTTGCAATTGGGACTGTTTTATTTTCAGCAATAATGTTTCCAGAACATTGGCATTACTTATACAAACAATACAAACGAGGACAAGCTGCATACCCAATCATCAAATTGAAATTTAACGACTTACTATTTGATAATTATAATGATCTAAAATCAGTTGTCTTTAGACAACCAATTGAAAATCTCCAACTTTTAAATAAGATTTTGAAATACTAATTGAAATTCATTCCGAAATTCTCTAACCTAAAATATCTTCCATTGTAAACACACCTTTCTTATTATAAATATACTCAGCTGCCATTAAAGCGCCCATTGCAAATCCCTTCCGGCTATGTGCTGTATGCGTAAGTGTTATACTATCGATATCTGAATCAAAATGAATTGAATGCGTTCCAGGTGCTGGGTCAATACGTTTTGAAATAATTACTAACTCATTCTCTCTATCTGAATGTTCATTTACCCATTTGTCTTTTTCTGGATAATTTTCGATAATTGTTTCAGATAATGTAACCGCTGTTCCACTAGGCGCATCCTTTTTCTGGGTATGATGAATTTCCTCCATGGTCACATTATACTCATGATGATTACTCATTAATTTAGACACCATCTTATTAATTTTAAAAAATAAATTAACACCGATACTAAAATTACTTGCAAACAAAAATGCAGTTTCATTTTTTAAACAGATTGCTTTCGCATCTTCTAAGTGATCGAGCCATGCCGTTGTACCACAAACTGTTGGTACATGGGCTTCCAAACACTTTTTAACATGACTGAATGCGGTCTCAGGCGAACTAAACTCAATGCAAACTTCAGCCTTTTGAATATTTTCTGTACTAAATTCATTTATATTTTCACGTGTAATAAGAAGCACTATTTCATGACCTTTTGAAATAGCAATTTCCTCAATTGCTTTTCCCATTTTTCCGTAACCAATTAATGCAATTCTCATACAAATTATTTTAGTTGAATATTCAAGGCAAATCCTACTTGCTTATTACTATTTAGTGTGGGCCTCATTTTATAACTTATGTCTTTACTCATATCAAAACTTTTTAAATGAGCGGAAATAAAAGCATCTAAAATATTGAGTATATACCCCAACCCAGCTGCCATTATTGAATATTCAAGATATTGTCTAAATCCATCTCTCAAATACTTTACATCATCAACGGTGTAATTTTCATAAGTATTTGGTGTTTGAGGATTGCTATCAATCATGCCAACATAAACCTTTCGATATTTATTATATTCTTTATAGTTGCTGATTACAAACCCTGTAATAACACCCGCACCAACATAAACCAATCCAACTTTCCAATATTGCTTATTATATAACTGCCCTAAACCTGGCAAACAAGCGGCATACAATCCTGCTCTTTTGGGATTGGGTTTATCAACTCGAAATTTTAACACAGAATCTGGAAATTCAGATACAATTACGCCTTCACTTTTTTTTGTTACAACTATACTATCATTCGTTTGAGCCCAAACTAATTGTTGAGAAAAAATAAAAATGAAGATGGAAAATATATAACGCATTTGAAATATAATTGAATGGATAGTTTGATCTCATCGATGATTGAGAAGATTCTTAAATACTCATTTTATCCAAAATTCGTTCAAGATCTGAATCATTGTAAAATTCAAGTACGATAGTACCCTTACCATTTTTCTTTCTATCTAATATTACTTTCGTTGAAAGATGGGAGGCAATTTGATCTTCAATTCTTTTATACGCAGGTTCTAAACCTGGCTTTGTTTTAGTTTTAATTTGTGAATTTGAATTCGTTTTTGATGAGGCAATTTGCTTAATCAATTCCTCTGTAGCTCTAACTGAAAGCTGTTTCTCTTTAATTTCTTTAGTAACAAATAATTGTTGTTCGATATGTTCTAGACCTAGCAGAGCACGCGCATGCCCCATTGAAATTTCTTTATTACGAACTGAAACTTGTATAGATGGGGGCAACTTTAGTAATCGAATATAATTGGTAACAGTACTTCTCTCCTTCTTCATTCTATCTGCAACATCTTCTTGGGTCATATTGCATTCAGTCATTAGTCTTTTAAAAGCTAGGCCAATTTCAATAGCATTTAAATTTTCTCGTTGCAAATTTTCGAGCAATCCCATTTCTAGAATTTCTTGATCATTCGCAATTCGAACATAAGCTGGTATATCAATCAATCCGGCCATAGCAGAAGCCTTAAACCTTCGTTCACCTGATATTAATTGATACTTTTTATTTGCAATTTTAACAACCGTTATTGGTTGAATAATATCATGTAATTTAATTGATTCAGCTAATTCTTTTAATGGTATTTCATCAAACGTACGACGAGGCTGTTTCGGATTTACTTCAATTAATGACAAAGGAATTCTAGTGATACTTCCGACTAATACTTCATCCTGATCTGTTGGTACTTTTGTAAAAGCATTGACCTCATCTTTAATATTTCCTAATAAGGCACCTATGCCCTTGCCAATTTGTGCCTTTGTATTTGGTTTAGTGCTCATTCTGTTCTATTTCAAAAGTTTTATCAATGTTTTTTATCTTGGTCAAATCGTTGCGTTGGAGAATTTCTTTTGCTAAGTTTAAGTAATTTAAGGCCCCAGTTGATTCTGCATCATAAAGCAAAACGGGTTTACCAAGACTTGGTGCTTCACCTAAACGAGTATTTCGATGTATGATTGTTTGAAAAACGGCATCATCAAAATGATTTTTCACTTCTTCAACTACTTGATTTGACAAACGTAACCTTCCATCATACATTGTCATTAGAATGCCTTCAATAGCTAATTTTTCATTCAATTTCGACTGAACAATTTTAATTGTATTCAGTAATTTACCAAGACCTTCTAATGCGAAAAACTCACATTGAACTGGGATAATGACACTATTACTAGCAGATAAAGCATTTAAAGTGATCAATCCGAGTGAAGGTGAACAGTCGATAATAATAAAATCATATTGATCTTGAATTTCAGACAATACTTGCTCAAGCTTCTTTTCTCTTCCTGGATGATTAATTAATTCAATTTCAGCTCCTACCAAATCTAGATGTGATGGCAAAAGAAATAAATTAGGCGTTTCTGTTTTTAAGATAACTTGATTTACATCTGTTTCATTGACTAAACAATCGTAAACACTTACTTGAATATTTCGTAAATCGAACCCGTTACCAGTGGTTGCATTAGCCTGCGGATCAGCATCTACTAACAAAGTTTTGTAATCTAAAACTGCCAAACTACATGCTAAATTAATGGCTGTTGTTGTTTTGCCGACCCCACCCTTTTGATTAGCAATTGATATTATTTTTCCCATTAGCCACAAAAGTGCTACTTATATGTGGTATAATAAATTTTTTTTATTCACTGTACTGAATTTTATTCTGAATAGCATGTGGAAATTTTATTGATTATGCTATTAAGGCAAGATTTTTCAAGCCAATTGCAGAATTAAGTGGTAATCAAGTTCAAAGCTTTAAATAAATTTACGATAATCAGCTATTTCTTGATATTGCCGATATTAGTTGTATACCTTTACAACGCAAACAAAAGGTTGAATTTCAGTGATTTGACCGCTTCTGGTGCGACCTTTAACCGAATTATCTTGTAGACTATTAGAGGTAAAATCCTTTGGTAGCGTTTTTACTAAGTTTAAAAGTGCTTTTGACCTTATAGCATAAGTAATGCCTTCGGTTTGAGATTGTTTGCCAGAAATAATACCTAAAACATTTCCTGTTTCATCAATAATTGGTGCACCACTTACACCAGGACTAGATGGTAATTCGAGTTGAAATTTATTCGTGTCACCTTCAAATCCAGTTACTGAACTTATATAGCCTTCGTTATAAACTATTTCATTTTTAGGAAATCCGAGTGTGTATACACGATGCGCTAAATTAAGACTTGACTTTCTAATAGAATATGGGATTTTACCTGAAAACGAAAATTCGGGTTCGCTAATTTTTAAAATGGCTAGATCATTGATTTCATCCGTTGCGATTACACTACATTGATGTCCGACACCATCTTCGGTAAAAGTAAATATTTTAGTAAACCCGTCAACCACATGTAAATTCGTTGCTAAATAGCCATTTTTGCTAATGGCAAAACCTGTTCCGCTGAATTGTGAAGGTTCATTAGGCACCGGAACTACATTCTTTTTCACTTTGGCCACTTCATTTTTTATCGCTTTTTGGTCTTTTTTAATACTATTAATTTCTCCTCTTAACGATTGATATTGAGCTCTTGAATCTTTTTTATACACTGAACGAGCAATTAAAAAAGTAAATGTTGAAGCCATTAATGCCACGCAAGCAGCTACCGAAGCGGTTCTCCAATATTTATTTACACTCAGTTTTAATTGCTTAAGAAGAATTTGCGTGTGGTTTTGATGTTGTTGATGAATTGAATCAAGTGCAAGCGAAATAAATTCTTTATTATTGTGATGATTAAAAGTTAATAAAAGCGTTTTGTGTTCTTTCACAAGGGTATCTAGAGCAGGATTGTTTTCCATCTCAATTTCAAAAAACATCTTCTCTTTATCATCCATCAATCCTAGACAATATTTCTCTACTAGTTCGTATGTATTAATATGTTCGTTCATTTCTTACTACTTCTTTTTCATTAAAAAACAATTTCCTTAATCTATTCAAGCACTTATACTTTTGTGTTTTGGCATTTTCAGCGTTGGTATAACCAAATTCTGAAGCTATATCTTGCATACTTTTATTTGTAATATAAAAAGCAGTTAAGACACTTTTACAGGGTTCTCCAATTTGATTGAGACTATTTGTTAATTTAGAAACATTATTTTCAAATTCATAAAAAACACTGATATCATCATTGATTCCAATCATATCTTCCATATTATCATGAAGAATAGAAAAGGATTGATTTTTCTTTTTTGTCAACTTATTGAGCCAAATATGTTTTGCTACAGCTGTTATATAGGTTGAAAATTTACAAGTTAAATGCAATTCATCAGCTTTCGCCTTCTCATATAAAATAGTCACAGCATCTTGAAAAGTATCATAAGCGTCGTCAAGTGATCCATTCATTTTAAAAACCATTTTTTCAATGGTAGGATAACAATTCTTATAGATAAATGTAAGTGTTGAGGATTCCCCTAATGCCAAAGAACGAATTAATTGTTCATCACTCAAAGTTTGTGTTGAATTATATGCCATTAATACGATTACTTTGTTTAGGTAACCCAAAAGTCCAATAATTTGTTGAAGAATATCCAATTCAGCGCATAAAAATTCGAATTTGGGTAAAAGTTTATGATTCCATTAAAAATTTTAAAAAAAATTAGAATGGAAAATAAGCTTACATAAGCTGTTTTTCAATCATTTAAATATTATAATTATATTAATTTAATATTTTTTTTATTTTGAGGGTTACCTTTTTCAAGTTTACGCATTAATGTTCAAACAATTAAAAATTTAAAAAATGAAAAATTTAGTAAAAATTTCAATCTTCGCAATCGCTTTAGGATTCTTCGCATCTTGCTCTGAAACTCCAGAAGCAACAACTACAGAAACAACAACAACTACAGAAGTAGCTCCAACTCCAGAGCCAACTCCAGCTCCAACTCCGGATTCTACTACAACAACAACTACAACAACAACTACAGAAACAGCTCCAGTAGCTGATAGTACTGCAAAGCACTAAGATATTAGTAATTCAAAAAGTAATTAAGACCACCTTTATTGGTGGTTTTTTTTATTATTATATCAAAATCTTTGAAATTCTAATTATTTTCATACATTTGCACTCCGAAATATTCAGCTATCGAACATTTATGTGTTAGATATCCAATCATAGTTGCTGATTATTCGAAACTTTTAAATTAATACTATAATATATGAGCAGTTACGAACTGATGGTCATTTTTACACCTGTCTTATCGAACGAAGAGTTCAATGCAGGGACCAAAAACTTAAAAAAATTCATTACTGACAATGGCGGCGAAATTGTAGGAGAAGATAGTTGGGGATTAAAATCTTTAGCTTATCCAATTGCAAAAAAAACCACTGGTTTGTATTATGTGATGGAATACAAAGCTGAAACTACATTAAATGCTAAATTCACTATTCAAATGAATCGTGATGAATCAATCATGAGATTTATGATTACTGTATTAGACAAACACGCGGTAGCATATAATGACAGAAAGCGAAAAGGCATCAAAATTGAGAAACCAAATCCAATCACAGCAAAAGAAGAAGCATAATCATGGCAAAATCAGATATTAAATATTTAACTACCCAACGGGTAGAAGTACGTCAAAAGAAATATTGTCGTTTTAAGAAAATGGGCATCAAGTATATTGATTATAAAGATGGCGAATTCTTAAAGAAATTTATTAACGACCAAGGTAAATTATTACCACGTCGATTGACAGGAAACTCATTGAAATTTCAACGTAAAGTAGCAACGGCTGTAAAAAAATGTCGTCAAATGGCTATCTTACCTTATGTAACTGACCTTTTAAAGTAAACAAATCATGCAAATTATACTCGTAAAAGATATGGACAATTTGGGATCTGCTCATGAAGTAGTGAATGTCCGCCCAGGTTACGCTCGTAACTATCTTATCCCTTTGAAATATGCAATTGAGGCATCTCCATCTAATTTGAAGGTTGTTGCTGAAAGAAATAAAGTGAAAGACAAAAAAGAAGCTGCTTTACTATCAGAAATTACGAAAGTATCTGATGTATTAAAAGCCTCTCCGGTAAAAATTGGTGCTAAAACAGGTACTTCTAACAAAATATTTGGTTCCGTAACACCTATTCAAATTGCTCGTGCAATTCGTGAACAGAAAGGTTATGAAATTGATAGAAAACGTATCAGCATCATTGACGAAGTAAAAGAAATTGGTACTTACAAAGCAAATATCGATTTTGGCAATTCAAATATTATAGAAATTGATTTTGAAGTAGTTTCAGAATAAGACTTTTCAAAATATTTTTTTTAAACTCGATTAGAAATAATCGAGTTTTTTTATATAGCTTTACAAACCATAACGAAGTTAATATACGTCTGACGGATTGATTTCATTGCTTCCTCAATTCATTTTCTAAATAAGAATTTATATGATCAAAAAATTACTTTTCTTAGGCATTTTTCTTCTCACCTTGTTTAATTTAGCTAGTGCTCAGTATTGTGTTCCTACATTCTCTATAGGTTGCACAAGTAATGATCTCATTAATAATTTTTCTACCACCGGTGGACTGACTAATATTTCGAACTTAGCCACAGGTTGCAATGGAGTGATACCAAATGTTTATACCTATAATAGTACCATGACAGTTTCACAAGTGCAAGGTGCTAATGTTAATTTTTCAGTTCAATCTGGCCCAACATGGTCGCAAGGATTTGGCATTTGGGTAGATTGGAATCAAGATTATGATTTTGCCGATGCGGGCGAATTTGTTTATTCTTCTCCTGGAAGCGCCACAACACCATTTTTAGGAATAATTCCTGTACCTGTTACTGCAGTTCCAGGAGTTACCAGAATGCGAGTGATTTGTAGATTTGTGACAGTGCCACTTCCAACTGATTATTGCGGTGTAGATTTTTCTTTTGGGGAATGTGAAGATTATAATTTTGAAGTTTTGCCAACTGGCCCTTGCGCTGGTGCACCTGTTGCAGGTACGGTTACACCTGCTGGGCCTTTTACACAATGCGCTGGACAAACACTTAATTTAGGATTAACAGGCAATACTGTTACAGGCGGTTTAACCTATCTTTGGGAACAGTCAACAAATTCTGGAGCAAGTTGGACAAATGTACTTGGTGGATTTGGAGGACCAACACCAGGTTATTTAACACCTGGTTTAACAGGAACCACTTGGTATAGATGTACAGTAACATGTAGCAACTCAGGTATCGGAAATACAACACCACCATTGATTGTAAATGTTGTGGCACCAACCTATGTGCCAGTTCCTTATACACAAGATTTTGAAACATGGGCAAGTTATTGTGATGTACAAGATGTTCCAAACGATTTCCACTGGTCAAATAATCCATTAACTGGCAATCCTTCATGGAGAAAAGACGATGAAGGCTATACGGCTAACTGGTTAAATTCAACATCTGGTTTTTATATTCCGACTTCAAGTACTGGTTTAAATTCTGCTCGGTTTCATTCATATGGAACAAATATCACGGGAGACCTTGATTTGTTTTTAAACTGTGGCCTATTAACAGGCGCTAAAACATTGACCTTCGATTATATGAATAATAATTTTACAGGATTTGGGTTTGACAGTTTAGAAGTTTTACTTTCAGATAATGCTGGTTTTACATTTACAAGTTTAGGATCCTATCATAGTTCACCTTCATGGTCGTCAAATGCATTAATTATTAATTCAAACTCAACCAATACCATTGTGCGTTTTAGAGGCCATGGAGATTTTCAATTTGACACTGATATGGGTATTGATAATTTAAATGTGTTGGCACCTTGTACAGGTATGCCTAATGCTGGAATTATTGACCCGTATAGTCCATGTGCGAATGTGCCTTTCAACTTAACTTTATCAGGTGCAACCATTGCTGGTGGTATCAACTATATCTGGGAAAGTGCACCAACAGCTGGTGGTCCATGGACAAGTGTTGGTACAACAGCCGGACCAACAATCAATACTGTAGTAAGTGTTTCAACATATTTTAGATGCACCGTTGAATGTCCAAATAGTGGATTGAGTGAAGTTACTCCAGTAATGTTCGCTCAATTAGCAAGTTTTTATACATGCTATTGTATTTCACAAAGTGAAACAAATTTTGATCCGCAGAATATCGGAAACTACAGCATTTTTAATGCTCAAAATACTGCCATTTTAAATAATGGAGTTGCAGCGCCACTTCTTAATAATACATCTGTGATGAATTATTATAGTAATTTTTCAACCTTAGCTCCTGCTACAATATATAGAGATTCTGTATTTGATCTAAAGGTAACTGCGATTAGTGGAAATGCTTCTTTTATAAGTGGATATTCAAAAGTTTATATTGATTATAATCGTGATGGTGTTTTTGATCCAATAACAGAAAATGTGGGTGGCGGTGTTTTAAATCCTGGAACTCAATTAATGGCTTCAACTTTTTTAGTACCCACAACAGCACAATTTGGATTAACTGGAATGAGAGTAGTTTATCGTGTTGGTGGAACAGCTTCTACAACACAACCTTGTGGTACTTACCCTAGTGGAGAAACTGAAGACTATTTAATTAATATTTCTTTACCGCCTTGTTTAACACCACCAAATCCAGGTATTGCAACTATAAGTGACACAGTTACTTGCCCTGGCTATATATTATTTTTACAAGATACTGGCTACGATATCAACTATTTGAACTTAACCTATAATTGGCAATACTCAAACGATGGCATCATTTGGAGTGATATTCCTGGAGCCATTTTAGACACCCTATCTTATACTGTGAATAATGAATCATGGTTTAGATTTAGAACAACTTGCAATGGCAGTTCAAACGCTTATTCAAATATTTTACATGTAGTCATGAATCCACCATTTTCTTGTTATGGACAAAGTGTTGCAACTGGTGGACCAAGCGACTCTAGCGATATTGGCGCATTTATTGTTGCCGACTCAACTTCGAACAATAATATCCATGCTTATATAACTGGTGGTCCGCATTTACTAAATCCAACTGCGGTAAAAAACAGAACAGATAGAACTAGTTTAGGAGCGATGCAACTTTTCACAGATAGTGTATACAAAT
>DAOOQH010000058.1:0-15463 GCA_035388625.1 Chitinophagaceae bacterium
CATGAATCCCTGGTTCATCCAAGTTTTTGTTTGTTTCCACAAGCCAAAGAAGTTTTAATTTTAGGAGGAGGAGATGGATGCGCCACAAGAGAAGTACTTAAATATAAAGCCGTGAATCAAATCACTTTGGTTGATTTAGATCCTGCCATGACTAAACTATTTACACAGAATTCTTTTTTAAAAGAGATCAACCAAAATTCTTTTTTGAATCATAAAGTAAAAATTTATAATACCGATGCTTTTATTTGGCTTAAAAAAAATCTCAAGAAATTTGATATTATCATTATTGACTTACCCGACCCATCAAACTATTCATTAGGTAAATTATATAGTAATGTTTTTTATGCCGAAGTAAAAAAGCATATGCATGAATCAAGTGTTTGTGTGGTGCAATCTACCTCACCTTATGTGGCACCCAATTCGTATTGGTGTATTGTAAACACGATTCGTTCAATTGGTATGCAAGTGCTGCCTTATCACAATTATGTGCCTTCGTTTGGCGATTGGGGTTATATTTTATTTTCTAAACAAACAAGTCTTGAAGCGGATTATACACAATTACCCAAAACAAAGTTTTTCGATAGTACCACCTTTGTTACGATGATGCAATTTTCGAAGGATATTGCCTATCGTGAAACCGATATCAATCAACTCAATAATCAAGCATTGGTAAATTATTTTGAACATGAATGGAATAAGGTTCAGTAATTTTTGTCTCAAGTGAAAAGAAAAAAATTTATACAATTATGTTTATCTGGATCTGCTTTTGTAGGTCTCTCAACTTTATTGTACTCATGCGCTGATTTTGTTCGGACCCAATTGAAATTAAGAAGGGCAGGGGTTGGAGCCGATATTGGACATCTTGTTCGAACACCTTTAAATGGACAAGAGAAAATATCACAAACTTTTGAAACCGATGTTTTAATTATTGGTGGTGGTATTTCTGGACTTACGGCCGGCTATTTTTTGCAGAAACAAAGTAAACTTGATTATAAAATTTTAGAATTAGATAAAACAATCGGAGGGAATTCGCAAAGTGGCGAAAACTCATTTTCAAAATTCCCCTATGGTGCGCATTATTTACCAATACCCAATTCAGATGATCATGAACTGATTCAGTTTTTAGTAGAAAAAAAGATCATCAATTCAATAGATGAAGATGGGTTGCCATTTTTTAATGAAGATGATCTCTGTCATGATCCGCATGAACGTATACTTCAAAATAATTATTGGAACGAAGGTTTAATGCCAGTTAAAAATCTTACACCAAAGGATAAAAATGAACTTGATAAATTTTTGTCTTTTGCTGAAATACTAAAAAATGTAAAAGGACCAAATGATAAATATGTATTTCAAATTCCAATTCATGAAGGTGATTTAAATGATGATTGGCGTAAACTAGATGAAATTTCGTTTAAACAATATCTTATACAACAAGGTTATTCGTCAGATTATTTATTCTGGTATTTGAATTATTCATGTCGCGATGATTTTGGTCAAGGAATTGAGCATATCTCTGCTTTTGCAGGTCTTCATTATTTTGCCGCAAGACGAGGCAAGGGCGCAAATTGCAAATCAAATGAAGTGCTTACTTGGGCTGAAGGTAATGGCAAACTAGTTTCATTGTTGGCCGAAACACAAGGCAATCAAATTCATACCAATCAGATAGTGAGAAGTATTTCTGTTCATGAAAATGGAGTTGAGATCGTGGTTCAACATACCTCAACAAAAGAATTTTATTTATATAATGCAAAGAAAATTATTATGGCAATTCCGTTTCATGTTCGCCAAAAATTATTGCCCCTTCAGTTGAAGTCAATTCAAGCTCCATCACATCAACCTTGGTTAGTGTCAACTATTCTACTCTCACATTTTGATGATAAACATGGATTCCCAATTTGTTGGGATAATGTATTTAAAGAAGGAAAAAGTCTTGGCTTTATTAATAATAGAAATCAATATCTTGGTACAAATACTGAAATCAAAAATTGTTTCACCTTATATATGCCATTAGATGATGATTTGCCAAGTCAAACACGTAAGAACTATTATACCAAGTCTGACGAGGAATTAAAGCAAACAATATTGAATGAATGGAAGAAGTATTATCCGAATATTGAAGACTCAATTTTGGAATTAGATTTTATGCTGTGGGGGCATGGTATGGTTTCGCCTGGAATTCATTATTTATGTCACCCCGAGCGCAATGAATTGCGAAAGCCCATTGATAACAAAGTCTATTTTGCTCATACCGATTATAGCGGGATTTCGATTTTTGAAGAGGCTTTTTGGCAAGGTAAAACTGCCGTAAATGAATTACTTAAATAAATTTCAATGCTAAAATCTGTAAAGTATAATTGGATATGGAATAAAAGTTTTGACAGCTTATTTATTATTCTTCCTCAATTTATAGGGTTGTTTCTTTTGATTTTATTTCAATCTTTTTTCCAATCACATAATCTAACAATTCCACTAGCGGCATGGGTTATTCTCATATTGGGTATTGATGTATCACATGTATACTCCACTTTATTTCGAACCTATTTTGACAAACAATCATGGAAGCAAAATTCTAATACCTTAATTCTTATCCCGTTTATTGGTCTTGTTCTAGGTATTATAGTGTATTCATTTGAGGCTATTTATTTTTGGCGACTACTTGCTTATCTTGCTGTTTTTCATTTTATCCGACAACAATATGGCTTTGTACGTTTGTATAGTAAAAGTTTAACCCTACCATCTTGGAGTGCACAAATTGATAAAATTTCGGTCTACGGCTTTACAATCATCCCGATATTAATTTGGCATTTTACAGGAATGAAAAATTTCAATTGGTTTGTAGATGGCGATTTTTTCTATTTTGAAAATATGTATCTAAAGAACGGAGCTCAGTATCTATTTTTTCTTTTACTCATCATCTATATTGGCAAAGAAATTTATTCATTGTTTCATCATGAATTCTTCTCATTGCCTAAATTTTTATTTATGATGGGTACAGCACTTTCATGGTATATTGGTATTGTTTTGTATAATGGCGATTTGATATTTACCCTGTTAAATGTAGTATCACATGGTATTCCTTATATTGCCTTGGTTTGGTTTTATGGTTACAGAAATTACAAAAGTAGTGATGAAAATCCTTTCTTGTCTAAGCTTTTCAAATTCAAATACTTAATTGTTTTTGCTTCTTGTTTACTTGTATTTGCCTATTTTGAGGAAGGCATTTGGGATAGTTTAGTGTGGAATGAACATAAAACTATCTTCAAAATGTTTTCTTATTTCAAGCCTATTTCAGAAGATTATTTAGTTTTTATAATTCCTTTATTAACCTTGCCTCAATGGACGCATTATGTGCTTGATGGTTTTATTTGGAAAATTGGCCATGATAATTTCTATTGGAAGAAAATAGGATAATCGAAACCTAAAAGCGTGGATGCGACAATTGCTCAATAAAATAAGGAAGGATTCCTGGCTTTAATATAATGGGACAAACCAATCCAAAAACAGCACCCCATAAATGAGCTTCATGTCCAATATTGTCATCACCCTTTTTACTCATATAACTTGAATAGGCCACATAACCAATAGCAAATAAAATGGCTGGAATTGGTATAAAGAAATTAAAAAGTAATCGCTGCCATGGATCAAACATGATGGTAGTAAATAACACAACCGCAATTGCGCCGCTGGCACCAAGTGCTCTATAATAATAATTTTCTTTATGCTTAAAATACGATGGCACACTAGAAAAAATGAGTGCGGTAAAATAAAAAAGCGGATACACTAAATGATTGTCAAAGAGTTGATAAAAAACACGCTCTACCGTTGGCCCAAAAAAGAATAAAGTCAACATATTAAATATTAAATGTTGAAAATCGGCATGAATAAAACCATGCGTTATAAATCGCCACCATTCATTGCGTTCCTTCATTTGAGCCGGATAAAATAATAATTGATTGAGTAAAATATTATTTTGAAAAGCAGCGTATGAAGTAATGGCGGTTATACCTATAATGGCATAGGTAATAATTGAGTCTGACATGTATTATCTTTTGTTATAAGTCTCTAATGCTTTTTCAAGACAATCCATCGCTTGGTTAATATCATCGGTATTGAGCACATAAGCAAAACGCACTTCATTCAATCCTAATCCTTTGGTTGAATAAAAACCAGCAGCAGGAGCCATCATAATGGTTTGTCCATTATATGAAAACTCTTGAAGTAGCCAGCGACAAAAATCTTCAGCACTTTCAACGGGTAGTTTTGCCATTGCATAAAAAGCGCCTCCTGGATTCGGACAAAATACACCAGGTATATTATTTAAACGACTCACTAAAACATCCCTTCTTTTTTTGTATTCAGCTTTCACTTCATCAAAATAGTCTGATGGTAAATCAACTGCAGCCTCACCAGCAATTTGAGCAAAGCTCGGTGGACTTAATCTCGCTTGTGCAAATTTCATCGCAGCATCATACACTGTTTTGTTTTTTGTAATAAAGGCGCCAATTCTGCCACCGCAAGCACTATATCTTTTTGAAATCGTATCCAATAAAATTACATTTTTCTCAAGTCCTTTTAAATTCATGGCTGAAATATGCACATGCCCATCATAACAGAACTCGCGATAAGCTTCATCTGAAAATAAAAATAAATCATGTTTTAAACACAAATCTTTCAAAATATTCATCTCGTCTTGTGAATATAAATAACCAGTTGGGTTATTCGGATTACAGATCATGATGGCTTTCGTACGAGGTGTAATGTTCTTCTCAAAATCTTCAATAGGAGGAAGTTTAAATCCATCTTCAATACTCGATGAAATAGGCTTTACAATGGTTTGCGAAGCCACTGCAAAACCATTATAATTAGCGTAAAATGGTTCTGGAATTATGATCTCATCACCAGGATCAAGGCAAGCCATCATTGCAAATTGAATGGCTTCACTGCCGCCTGTTGTTACAATAATTTCATTAGGTGTCAGTTCAATATCAAAACGCTTATAGTATTCAGTTAATTTTTTTCTGTACGATTCAAAACCTGCGCTATGACTATATTCTAACACAGTCATATCACAATGTCGAACGGCGTCTAAAACTGCTTTGGGTGTTATTATATCAGGTTGCCCAATATTTAAATGAAAAACTTTGGTTCCTCGTTTTTTTGCTTCTTCGGCAAACGGCACTAGTTTTCGAATTGGCGAAGGTGGCATCTCATGACCTCGATTAGAAATATTTGGCATAGGAAATTATTTTATTAAGGCGACAAATATACAATACAGATATGATGTCGCGAAGGAACTTAGTGAAAACGAATCTGGAAGTTTTGTGAGACCGTATTTACTGATTATTTATTTTGGGCGTTCGGGCGCGCTTTCCATGCCAATCCCCTGATCAAAGCATCAGGGGGATTTCTATTTCAATCGCTAACGCTAGATCTTCGATTGATTAATTTGTAATCTGTGATGCGTATCACAATCAATTGCCGATAATTAGTTTACCTTTCAAAAGTTACAATTTAATTTAAATTCATTCTTAAAACTTTTAGTTATGCAAGATGCCCATTATCATTTATTATTTAACCATATCCCCATCATTGTTCCCTTTATTGGTTTGGTGATCCTGATTGGAGGTATTGTTTTGAAATCAGCCCTTATTCAACGAGTTGCTTTTTTTATTTTTATCATTGGTTCAATAGGCACTCTTCCTGCATTTTTTACAGGTGAAGGTGCTGAGGAAGTAGTTGAAAATTTTCAAGATATAACAAAGCGTATCATTCATGAGCATGAAGAAAAAGCTGAAACCTTTGCTATTTTATCTTATATACTGGGCATCATTTCATTGATAGCATTGTGGGCTAATTGGAAGAAAAAGTCGTTCTCAAATTTATTAGCATATTTGATTATAATCTTGTGTTTGTTTGTTCTCTATTTTGCCCAACTCACTGGTAATAGTGGTGGTGAAATCAGACATACTGAAATTCGAAGCTCATTTGGAACTGTTCAGAATGCTGGTTTACAAGAAAATAAAGTAGATGAAGATTAATTGATAAGTAAGCCATTCCTAAAAAAATGAATTACTAAATTATTATTAGACAAAGTCATATTGTTTGTATTCATGAATTCGATTACTTTAGCATTTCAAATTAAATTTATGAAGCAAAGTGAACTTTTTTTAAATGAGTTTTTACAAGAAGCAGCAAGTACAAGAAAAATTTTAGCCCTTGTTCCTTTCGATCAGTCGGATTATAAACCACATCCCAAATCAATGTCACTCAAGGCATTAGCAATTCATATTGCCGGAATTGCAGGATGGTGGAAAGATTGTTTGGTTAAGGATGTACTTGATTTTTCTGTAGGTGATTTTAAACCCAAAGAAATTAATAATACTGAAGAATTATTAGCCTATTTTGATGGATTGGTGTCAAGTTCGGAGACAATTTTGAAGGAAGTTGATGAAGCTAATTTCGATAATCCATGGACAATGCGAAATGGTGAACAAATTTATTTTACTTTACCCAAAGGCAATGTTACGCGCACTTGGTGTTTAAATCATTGGTATCATCATCGCGGACAATTGACTGTTTATTTACGTTTACTCAATATTCCTTTAGTTGGTATGTACGGTCCTACTGCAGATGATAGTAATATGTAAGAATTGAATTTTTGTTAATCGAAATCAAAAACAAATCCGCCAAATATTCTTCCGTCAAGGATAGTTGATTTGCCTTGTCTTTGTTCATTCACCATCCATCCATTATCATTGATATAAGCTATTCTGAAATTTTTTAAACGAAAAGCAAGAGAGTAACTTAATTGTTTGGCAGCCATACCCAAAGAGATAAGTGCATTGTTGAATGGAACATAGTTCACGCCCAAACTAGCGTCATAAAATCCATCTTGAGTGAGCAAAATGTCGGTACCAACATGCCATCTTTGATATTTATATACTAAACCTAGGCCCAATGATCGATTTGATTGAAGAAAACTATCGGCCTGTTTAGGTTTAAAGGCATCATAATAATTCTCTGATCCAAGAATATTCATGATATTAATTCCTAGTTGGAATGATGATGAAGGTTTATAACTCGCTGAAATATCGGCATCTACTTTTCTTCTAATGATTGCACTATCTGTAAATGACCATTTGCCGCTATTCTCTACAGTTGCGAAGTTTGGTATATTAAATTCTTGACCAATCAACTTGATAGATGCACCCAAACTTATCGTTCGATGAATTCTTATACCAGTGCTGAGAGAGGCTTGATATTGCGTTTGTTTCATATGCAACGAATCCTCCCACCGTGTATTTTGGTTTTGTTTAAATTGAACATTTCTAAATTCATCTTGCTTATTATAGATAAAGCCAATACCTAAAGAAATGTTCTTTGAAAGCCTAGCAAAGCCAGTAAGTTTAGCATTATTTTTAAAATTTGTAAGCAGACTAATATTATTTGACTTTCTACTAAAAGTCATGGCTGATGGATTCCAAATGGCCGCTTCTGACATATCTCTGGATGGAGAATAATTAAATCCAGTATTTGTGGTATGATAGAGAGATGAAGATTTTAAAAAATCGCCATAATTTATTTTTCCATCTCCCAATTGATTAATATCAAATTTTCCTGTCGGAAATCCAGTACCACCAACCACGGTGGTTAGTGTAGTTAAAAAATTGAGTAAGGCTGGTGTGCCAGTAAGTGCAGATGCAAATGTCATTTTATTTAAATCAAGATCTGGTTGCATAACAACTGCATTCATAACACTATCAGCAGCCATTGGCAATAATTCTGCTTTTTTACAATTCGATTTCAACATCCATTCTTTAATAGTAACATATTGCTTGTTGTCTGCTTTGTTTTTCCGATCGATGTCTTCAGTAATAAAAATTCTCTTGGTCGCTTCTTTGCAATTAGAACATCCTGAGATTGCATGAAGTGTAATTGTTTTGTCTTGTAATTTAGAAATGGGTATGCCTGTATTAAATTCGAAATATCCTAAGGGAAATGAGGCACTAACTGTAGAACGTGATGGTTGAAACGTTGGCACAATTACGATATTTTCTGCACCCTTTGTTGAGTTGTCATTTAGATTTTGACATTTTATTTTTCCTTTAATAATAAGCGTTTGCGCCTTACTTGAATATAGATATCCAAGTATTAAAAAGAGGAAGATTAAGTTGATTTTCATGATTCAATTATTTATTGGTTGGACTTAAAAAAATATCAAGATTTGATTGTTCAGCCGATGATATTTTGATTGGAATGGTTTTGTCTTTGTATTGTTCATGTGAGGTGGTGAGGGTAATTTCATCGCCAATTGTATATTCATTATATTTTATTTGATACGAACCATCAGTATTACTTATTGCTGTGTATTTTGTGCCGTCAATACTTATTTCAACGTCTTTGATAGGAATTTCATCGGCCGTTTTAATTCTGCCCGATATCGACATAAACTTGGCATACGCTAAAAATAAATCAATGGATGATGCCGAGGAGAGAATGGTGTCAATCACGCTAGTTTCATATCCAGGACTTGACAATTCAATACGAATTTTCTTTTGTAATGCGGTATTAGGTAGTCCACTAAATAATGCTTGGCCAGTTCTATCTAATCTTTGTTCTCGACTAAATTCATCTAAGTAAATTTTTACATCACCTTGGGTTATTCTTTCTCTTTTAGGATTAAGAACACGTATCACAAAGTTATTGTCTTCGATTTTTGATTTTTTATTCAAATTGATTATCAAAAAATATCCAAGCAAAAAAAGTAATCCGATTCCAAATGCAATCAATATCCAAGTTTTAATTGAAGCTTTATTTATGACACCATTCTTAATTTCATTATCTTGTCCTCTCTCCTCATCATCATTTTCATTTTGTGGTTTTCCATTTAGGATATTATCTATTGCTTGATATAAAAGCTCCAATTCAGAGTGGTTTTTATCGCCATCCCAATCTATCATCATGGCTGACTCAATTCGTTTGAATACCAACGGAATTTTTACTGATTCTAAAATTACAGGAACAAGTTTTTTGTTTGAAGATGCTTCTAAAGCTTCATTTCTTACCCATTCAGATTGAACTGATCTTTTAGTCCAAATTACCAAGACACATTTCGCCTCTTCTAATTCTGTTTCTATCACCAAATCATAAGCTTCACCCAGTGGTATTTTTCTATCCCACCAAACTGTCCAATTTTTTTCTTCAAGTAAACTTGCAATTTTTTGAACAATGGTTTTGTCTTCACTTGAATAACTGATAAATATGTCAGCCATTTTGAAAATGTTTAGTTAGAGAATAACATTGAATGATGAGAAGAATTCAATGAAGAATAAAGGTATTCTTTTTCGCCTATCTATACAATAGGATATACACCTTTTAGTAAAAGGGTTTTTCTTTTCCAACTATAATAAATACTTTGATTTAAATTATTCTATCAATCGAATAATATCCTTGTAAATTCCATCATCACTAGGGCGCTTTGCATTATCATCAACAATATTGCCTTTTTTATCAATTAACATATAACGAGGTATTGATGATATTTTAAATTGCTTTACAATTTCGCTGCCCCAATCGCCTGGCACTAGACCATTCATAAATTCACCTAATTTATTTTGTTCAAGTCCTGTCTTCCAAACTTCTTCATTTTTGTCAATTGAGATATAAAGAAACACAAGATCTTTCAGTTGTTTGCTTGTAAATTTCTTATGTAGTTCTTTTGAGAATGGAAACTGTCCGCGACATGGCCCGCACCATCCAGCCCAAAAATCAATATAGAGAACCTTGCCTTTTAAATCGTTTAAGGTGAAGTATTTGCCATTCGTACCAAGAATTTTTATTTTACTTGCATCATTTGGTGAGGTTGAATTATTATCGGCTAGGTCTTTTTTACTCTTACCTTTTTCTTTCATTTTAAGTTCATACTTCGGTTTGATCAGCTTAGTATAAACACCTTTATTTTCGGTTTCACTTAATAGCGAATATGTTTTTTTTGCCGCTAATGTCGTTACACCTTGTATATGTTCATTTAAATAATTAGCGATAAAAAATATTTTTGATTGTCCTTGTATATTTTGGTTGGTAAAGTTCATTTTACTTTCCATAGAAATCGAATTGTCAGTAAATTTATCATATGCATTCAGTCTTGAGGTATTATAAATAATATAGTAAGAGAGAAAATTTCGATAGGAAGAGCAGTTTAATGCTTCATGATTGTTGACTAATGTTGTAGTGATATCTTCTAAAAATACAGCTGGAAGTGGCGTAACAGTAAGTCCAGTATTTGAATTTGCTTGAATGATTGGGAATGCCTGCAATTGATAATAGTAATGGTACTTAATTAGGTTGTTTATATAATTTACGAAGGTGCTTGAGAAATTTGAATTGGCTTTATTTCGTTTCAAAAAGTCGAATTGATTTTTACGTGCTTCAAAAATCATGTTCTCAAATGCATCAATACTCATACTCAGGATTTTTGCTTTGATACTATCTTCATTATAGTCGACTTTGTATTTTTGTGAAAATGCAGCAAGAAATTTATTTTGCTCCAATCCTTTACCTTCAATTTGAATATCATTGACCAAATTGCTTGAAGTGAATTTTATTTTCAAATCGTCATTAGGTTCTAGCCATAATTGAATAGATTGGTTATTATATGATAAGATAGCAATTGATGGTTGATCAATATTTAAATTAAACGAGCATGTCAAATTATTGATAATAGCTTTCTCATTAGGTTCATATTCCTTAATATGAAATTTGTCGATTCTTAAATAGCAGGTATCTTGACTGCCTTCAGGAAATTGGCAATTTATTTTTACGTTTTGTGCGAATAATAATTGACTAAAACTAGATATTAAAATTATTAAAAGGCTTTTCATAATAGGAAATAAATTCATTTCGCAAACCTAAGAATATTATTTGATTTTTGACTTAAACTAGTCATTGACTGTTATTGCAATCCTCTATCGGCTGGTGTCTCCATCAGCCGAATTTCTTAAAATGTTGTTTATTCCGTATTTCTACTATCGGCTACTGTCCCCACCATCCGAAATCATACCCAACCAAAAAGGTTATCCAAAATAAATTGTTTTTTATTTAAATTTTGTATTTACATTTGTGATATCAAATTGATATCATTTAAATATTATAAATTATGAAAACAGAAAAAATTTTAAAACCTATAAATGGGTATTTTGCAATCTTAATAATATTGATTGCAACCGCGATTTCAATCTATGGTTGGGTTACCGAAAATATAGTACTTGGTGTGAGTCCACTTCCTATCATTGTTATTTTATTAAAAGGTTTATATGTCATTGGTCCGAATAGTGCGAAAGTATTTTTACTCTTTGGCGATTATAAAGGCACCGTAAAGGAGAGTGGCTTATTTTGGATTAATCCTTTTTATTTAGGTTCGTCAGTGTCATTGCGGGCTCGAAATTTTGAAAGCGAAAAAATAAAAGTGAACGATAAAATGGGTAATCCTATTCTGATTAGTGTTATTCTAGTTTGGAAAGTGAGCGATACCTTTAAAGCAAAATTTGAAGTGGATAATTATGAAAATTTTATTCGTGTTCAAACAGATTCTGGTGTGCGGAAATTAGCTGGGTCTTTTCCTTACGATCATTTTGAAGATGAAAGAGCCACAGTTACTTTGAGTACAAATTTTGATGATGTAAATAAGGCACTCGAAAACGAAATTTCAAAGCGATTAGAAATTGCAGGTATAGAAGTGATTGAATCTCGTATTGGATATTTAGCTTATGCGCCTGAAATTGCGCATTCAATGCTTCGACGCCAACAAGCATCTGCTGTTGTAGCCGCTCGACACAAAATTGTTGAAGGTGCAGTAGGAATGGTTGAAAGCGCATTAAAACTTTTAGCGGATAAAGACATCATTCAATTTGATGAAGATAAAAAAGCTTCAATGGTGAGTAATTTAATGGTTGTACTTTGTGGTGATAGTGAAACAAAACCTGTGATTAATACAGGCACATTAAATCAATAAATAGAAGTATGTCTGAAAAAAAATCATTTGCATTACGTATTGATTCGGAAACGATGAAGGCTATTGAAAAGTGGGCTGCAGATGAATTTAGAAGTGTGAATGGCCAGATAGAATGGATGCTTCATAATAGTCTCAAGCAAACTAAACGACTGAATGAGAAAACTGCAACGGAAAAATCTTCTAAGAAAACTCAAGGGTAATTTAGATCACCTTTCTTAAAATGTGAGATATTTATTGCCGTGAAGTTTTTCTATTCAACTCAATAAAATATCCGATTTGCAAAAAGTCTCGTCCCGTTTCATCATTAATTTTATAATCAAATTGATGTAAATAACCAATTTGTATACTGGTTGCTTTTGATGGCTTATAATTGAATGCAACTAATACCCTGTTTCGTTCAAAATAGGGTTCCCTATCTGTTAAAAATATTTCTTCACTCGCACTTATTTGAAAGGGTTGATATTTATTTTTTTCCTTTCCAAAAGGATAGGAGAGTCCAACTCTGTATCTGAATCGATTTCTATATCCATTATTTGTAAATCTAAATTCTGCTCGATATCGTTGCTCAATTTTGAATCTGCTGATCGATTGAGTCAATACAATTTGAGGCCAAAGTCTAAACTCATTATTATTTTTTGGTAGAATAAAATTGCCACCTTCTTTATAAGTTTGATAGCTACCTGCACCTAATGTGAGACTTAAGTTTTTTTGTATTTTATAGCTTATGCCACCTTTATATTCGTAATAATGAAAATTATTATAAAATTTTAATGAGCGCAGTTGTGCTTCGCCAAATGCACTCCAATTCTGATTGACATTGTATTTTACATTTAAAATATTCCAACTCCCTAAGTCGAAGGATTGTGAATATATATTGGTTGACAGAATGCTAAGAAAAAGTAACAAATACCTATTCATTCTTTTTAACTGTTTTCATTTGTATGATATCTACTAAAAATGCAAATGCCATTGAAAAATAAATATAGCCTTTTGGAATTTCAAAATGAAATCCTTCAGCTAAAAGTGAAACTCCTATCATTAGTAAGAAGGATAATGCTAAAATTTTAAAGGAAGGATGTTTTCTAATAAAATTACTGATTGGCTTTGAAGCAAACAACATAATAATTACAGTTACAATTACAGCTGTATACATCACCCAAAGTTGTTGCACCATACCAACCGCGGTAATAATTGAATCAATTGAAAAAACTAAATCTAATATAATAACTTCTGAAAGCAATCTCTGAAAGCTACTCTTTTTTGGTATTTCAGGTGTTTCAGTAGATGCAATTTCTGTTTTATGATAGATTTCGCGTGTGCTTTTATAAATCAAAAACAAGCCTCCAATAATAAGTATAAGTCCTTTGCCTGAGAAGTCAATATCAAATAAAGTAAACAAAGTTTTATCTAATTTTAAAATCCAAGATATAAATGCTAAAAGCAATAATCTCATTACCATTGCTAAACCAATGCCCCAATATCTTAATTTATTTCTTTGATTTTCGGGCAGTTTGTCGGCTAATATTGAAATGAATATGATATTGTCAATACCTAAAATTACTTCCAACGCAATGAGTGATATTAATGGAATGATGGCCTCCGTCATAAAATGTCTAATTTGTTTTTGTAATTATTCTGTGTGCAAAATTCGTTTCAATAATTTTATCTAAGGATGAATTGAATAAATGAAGTTAGATATATTTTCATCTAAATCTGTAAAATCTAATAAATCAACATTCCCATCGCCATTTAAATCTGTTGAATAATAACCTGAAAGAAACGCAAGTAAATCTACTTCTAAATAAGTTAAATCAATCAAGTCGATATTGTCATCGCTTAAAATATCGCCGGTATAAATTGCCCAAATGCCCGGATCAACTTCTATCATATTATTACCATAAGCTTTTGAACTTGCATTAGTAAAATCATAGTTTGTAATTGAACCAAAGGTTATAGGATTTGCACTCCATGTTGTTAGTGAATTTCGATGTTTAATCACAATATAATATGACCCAGAAATAGCTGAGAAAGTTGTTTGAATTTGCCCATTCGTTTGTAATATGGACTTATTACTTGCTACCAATGCATAGGGAGGATTAGGTTCATGTAATTCTATTTCAACTGAGTCTACTAAATTATTATTAACACCTATCCCTTGATTTTGTAATACATCAGTCATCATACCGGATCCAATATAATAACCTTGAATAAATAAATTTAAGTTTAAAATGGAGCCACAAGAGTTGGAACTAATTGAAGCTGGTGCAGATGTAGCGCTGCATCCATTGATATCGGTAAATGTATAGGTATAATTGGTACTAGGACCAGTGTATGGATTGACCTCGCTAAATACACCACCCGCCGGTGATCCAATTAATGTAATTGGACTTCCTATACAACCACTTACATTTCCTGCACTAACAATTGGGAGAGGATGAATAGTAGCTGTTACTGGCACTCTCGTACTTGTACAATAATTATTTACTTGATTACTGATTGTCCAGTTATATGCCCAATAATAGTAATTTGGGTTTAACGAATTACCAGTTATACTTACAAATGAATTTGAATAAGGATAAGCAGAGCCTGCAGAATTTCTGTAGAGTGAAACACCACTGGCACCTCTATATAATCTAAATCCACTACCCACTGTCAATGGCCAATTCAGCGTCATCATTACTGCTGTGCCAATCTGTGCCGCAGATACAGACATACTGCTTGAATTGAGCACAATCGTTCCTGTTGAATTTCTATGTTCAAGCACAATATTACCCGCAGCCCCAGGATAAACAATAACAGTTTGTAAAGTACATGGTTGAAATACATCAAATAAAGCATATTGGTTTAAAGTCGACTGTAATCCTATTCCTATTGAATTATTGGCTGGACCAATATTTGAAGTAGAACCTGTTGTGCCTATAAAAATAGTATTGTCGACAAAGAATGTGGCAGAAGCAGCTAATGTTGGATTATAATTTGCCCCTGTATGAATAACGGTTCCACCACTCGGTGAGTTATACCAATTTAAACTTCCAGAACCTGATGCTGATAAATTCACAACACCAGGACCACATCTTGAAACATGTGATACAGTTGGTACTTCATTAAATAAGGTGATACTAACTGAACTTGTAGAAATACAATTATTCGCATCAGTTGCAGTAACAGTATAAACTGAATTTGAAGTTGGTATAAATGATATTCCATTATTAGCCGTTGATATTCCATTCGACCAGATATACGTGTTGGCACCTGAAGCGGTTAAGGTTAATGAACCGCCTTCGCAAATACTGTCATTCGGTAATGCTGAAACAGTTAGAGTAGGCAAGGGATTAACTGTAATAGTTGCAGGGCTTGAAATTCCAATACAACCATTGCCATTTGTATATGTGTAGGTATAGGTGGTTGAAGGGCCATTATATGGATTGGATAGACTATAGATTCCTCCTG
>DAOOQH010000059.1:0-15436 GCA_035388625.1 Chitinophagaceae bacterium
CCAATACTTATACTTGGAATCCAGGTGGATTTACAACAACTGCAATCACTGTTTCACCGTTAACCACAACAATCTATACAATTACAGGAACCAATTCAACAACTGGTTGTTCAAAAACAAATACACGAACCATTTCAGTTAATCCGCTTCCTTCAGTAGGTATTAGTGCTACGCTTACAACTGTTTGTGCAGGATCACCCACCATCATTTCAGCAACAGGTGCCAATACCTATACTTGGATTCCTGGCGGATTAAGCGGATCTTCGATTACAGTTTCACCTTTCAGCACAACCACTTATTCAGTTACAGGTACGTCAACTTTAGGTTGCACGAAAGTAGCGTCAATTACAATTGTTGCAAATGGGTTATCTAATGTTAATACAAATGCGACTTCAACTTCAATTTGTCCAGGAAGCTCTACACAAATTGGGGCAACCGGTTCTTCATCTTATGTTTGGCAACCTGGTTCTTTAACGGGGTCGCTCATTACTGTGTCACCATTAGTAACAACTGTTTATACTGTTACAGGAACAAATACTTCGGGATGCACAAAAACAGCTACAAGAACAATTACCGTTTTATCATGTGGAAGTACTGTTAATTTAAAACTTTATATTGAAGGATATTATAGTGGACTTGGTTTGATGAGACCCACTTTACTTAACCAAGGTGTTATAAATTCAACCTCAACTATGACAGACAGTATTGAAGTTCAACTTAGAAATACAATTTCTCCATATAGCGTCGCTGCTTCAGTTAAGTCGATTTTAAACTCTGACGGGACTTCAGTTTGCACTTTTCCAATTACAGGCAATTATTATATTGCTGTGAAACATCGCAATGCCATTGAAACTTGGAGTGCCAATCCAATTACAATTTCATCAACAACCAATTATGATTTCACAAATGCAAGTACTAAAGCATATGGCTCAAACCAAATTGAAGTGGAAAGTGGTATATGGGCTTTTTATTCAGGCGATATTAATACGGATGAAAATATAGATCTAGTTGATTTAGCAAATCTAGATGTAGATATTAGTAATTTCCTATTTGGCTATACAAACTCTGATATTAATGGAGATGGTAATGTTGATATTTTAGATGCCTCATTTATTGAATCAAATACCAATGGTTTTATATTTTCAGCCCATCCTTAATATTCAAACTTAATTATATAAAAATGCCAGCATCACAAGTTGGCATTTTTAATTTATAACAATGGTATTTTAAGAATAAACTGACTGCCTTCATTAAGTTTACTTTTAATAATTAGTACAGTATTTATTTTACTCAATAATTCATTTACAAGAAATAAACCAAGTCCACTCCCCTTTTCACCTTGAGTGCCTAATGTAGATATATTTTCCTTCTTATAAATCTGTTGGATTTGATCTTCATTCATACCTATACCATGATCTTGAATAGTAAGATATAGATAATTGTTTTCAATCTTAGATTGAATATGGACTATTTGATTTTCGTGGCTAAACTTTATTGCGTTGGTTAATAAATTTCGAAGGGCAATACTTAAAATATGATAATCACTAGGAATCAAAATTTCATCAATAGTTGACACAAGAGAAATCTTCTTCTGATCAACCTGTATTTGCAAAACAGAAATAATATCCGAAACACAATCTTTTAAATTGATTGGCGTTATAGTTGTTTGGGTATTTTTTATTTGCATATTTGCCCAAATCAGAAAATTATCAAGCATTTCACCCGTTTGTGAAACTGCATATAAGGTTTGATTTTTATAGATAGCTTTTTGTTCAGTATTAAGATTTTCATTTTCAGTCAGTAGCAAATAAGAACGAATATTTAATAAGGGATTTCTTATATCATGACTGAGAATGCTAAACAACCGATCCTTTACAATATTTAAATTCTCTAATTCAGTTTTTTGTTTTTGGATTTGAGTATTTTTTTCTTCAAGCAATGCTTTCTTTTTTTGAATACGAACAAAAAAATAATACAATGTTGACAGTAAAATAAAAGTTGCTAAGGCAATGACAATAAATATATTTCGCTGATTTTTTTGAGCCTTGATATCAGCATCCTTTTTTACGATTTCTATATTCTTTTTACCTAATTGATAGTCTGCTTCTAACTGCGTCATTTGATTTCGAGAGTCAAGTGTAAACAAACTATCTTTTATCGTATAGTACTTTTTCAAAAATTCATTTTGAGATTTGTAATTCTCCATCCGCCCATACATATCCGACAAATTAAGATAGTTTTCCATCTCAACACTTTTATTTCCAATTTGCAAACTATACGCAATACTTTTATCAAACGATTCCTTTGCATCTTTATAATTTCCTATAGCTGAATAAATTGATCCTAAATTATTATACACAATTGGATAGTAATCGTTTGCATTTACTTTATTTAAAAGCGACAATGCATTTGAACAATATTCTAACGCTTCCCTATTTCGATTGAGCTTTTTATACATCAAACCCATATTTGAAAGAAGTGAAATAGTTTTTAGTGTGTCTCTTATTAGGTTAGATACTTTGTACTGCTCACTTAAATAAAATAATGCTGAATCATATTTCGATTGATTATAATAAAGTTGACTTTTTGAACTAAGTAAATTAATCAACTGATCACTATCTTTTCGTGCTAAAATTAAGCTATTGGCTTTGTCGTAATATTCATTCGCTTTTGCAATATTCGAATTACTTGTATACACATTAATAATTGACAAATACGCATTTGCCAGTCTCCTATCATCATTTAGCTTTTCATATAATCTAACTGATTGAAAATAATTATCCAATGAAAGATCATACTTCCCTTTTAATAAATTACAGAAGCCTATGCTATAATAATTACTTGCAATATCCAGTGTTCTATTTAATTTGATTGCGATAGATTTTGCATGCTCAAAGTATTCAATGGCCTTACTTGCATTATTATACATATAGTAATCACCTATCGCTCTATATGTTTGAAGTTGAATAGTGTCTGTATTCTTTTTATTTAGCAAATTAAGTAGACTATCTAATTCTCGGTTGGATTGCGATTTTGAAGTCAAAACACATGAAACGCATACAAGAAATAGAATATTACTTTTCATCTATTCTAAATATGCCTTTTAATGAATGATTTACCAATTACACTTTGCATCACATATTCAGAATATGTTTTACCAATTGGAAGTTGAATTTTATCAAGTTGAAGAATGGTTGATTCAACAGAAGTGATTTTAGATTTATTGACTATATGAGTTCGTGAAATTCGAACAAAATGTGAAGTTGGCAATTGCAATTCCAAATTTTTTAAGTTGACTAGAGCAATTTTTTTCATTCCGTTGAATAAAAAAATATGTACAAAATCGCCAAGTGATTCAATATATAAAATATCAGAATAGTTAATTTTTGTATATACATGTTTTTCCTTGATAAAAAATGAATCCTGATCCGATTGTTTGATCCCCTCATTTGGAGGTGTTGAATTTTTCAAATCTAATAAACTTCGAACTTTATCAATCGCTCTAAATAAGCGTTCAGGGCTTACTGGCTTCATTAAATAGTCTATGGCATCCACATCAAATGCATCAATCGCATAATGTGAATGAGAACTAATAAAAATTATAAGAGGTAAAACCTTAATACTTTTAGCAAATTGCAAACCAGTTAAACTTGGCATTTCAATATCTAAGATCAACAAATCTGGCGAAAACTCTTGCAAACACGCACTCGCTTCGATAGCATTATTACATTCAGCAATACATTCAAGATTTGGAATTAACTGCAATTGCTGCATGGTCAATGAACGATACATTATATCGTCATCAGCAATCAGATATTTAATTTTATGGGTTGACATAAGGAAAGTAAATCTAATAATATTTGTTTGATTTTTTAAATTTTCTACTTATAGCCTATTTTTAACCCTTGTCTGACTTAGGTTCATAGACTATTAGTGATCGTTCGTATACTTTATTGATAAGAATGAATGTTGTGATTTAATTTCACTTTCATAAAAGATATGCCCTCTTAACTTAAATAATTAATTTTTGAATTCCTAATCAATTCGAAGAACGAGCTTAGAGATAAGCTCGTTTTTTTTATAAGTCTGATTCATTAAACGTATATGCAAATACATTTATAATTCCATTCATTTCAAATTGAGATGATTGTAATTAAAAAGTAGAAAAGAATTACGAATACTTAAAAATAGATTTCACATTTCCATCATTAATTATTAAGTTGTGGTTCGAAGCTAAAAAATGAAAACAACTATTTCAATTGTAGAAGACGATGATTTTTTTATCGAAATCCTAAATGAATCTATTATTAAAGATTCTAAATTTTCTGTAGAAGCGATTTATAAAAACTATGAATCCGCAATGAAAGGATTTCCCTTGAACCCCACAGATATTATGTTGGTTGATGTGCAATTACCCGATGAGTTGGGTATTCATCTCATTTCAAGATTTAAATCAAAATTTCCTTTAGTACATTTTATTATTTGCACTTCATTTATTGATGCTGATTTTATTTTTAAAGGATTAAAAGCAGGAGCCATTGGATATATTCACAAATCAGAGGCCATGAATAGCATTACCGAAGCCATACATGAAGCAATAGATGGTGGTGCCCCAATGAGTGCAAATGTTGCCAGAAAGGTTGTTGACTTCTTTTACAAATCCGCCAAAAATGGGTTAGATATCTTAACCAGTAAAGAAAATGAAATTCTGAGTTTATTAGCTGAAGGATATTTATATAAAGAAATTGGTGGTAAACTTGGTATAAGTTTAGATACAGTAAAAAAGCATACCAGTAATATATATAGAAAGTTACATGTTCATAATCGAACTGAAGCTATTAATTTATACTTAGAAAGATAAATCGTTACAACCATTTGAGATTATTCTTCTCTGCTTAAAAATTTCACATTACAATTTTATTATATAAATATCACACAAAAGTGCTATTGTTTGCATTCATTGATTGCTTGATCTTTGCTTTACCAAACAACAAAAACAATAACTCGATCTACCGTGTACAATTCCTAACCTTGTGCCAAATGAAAGAGAAAAGGCTAAGCTTAATTGCTTGGCTTTTTTTTTGATAAAATTTAATAGAATCTATAAATAAGGATTCCAAATTTTAGTGGTTACTATCAGCACTAATTCTCCACCAATTTACGGAGTTTTGATTTGTAAGCTTCGTACTTGAATAAACTTTCGAGTGTTAATAAATTTGAAGGGTCTGAGGTAAGAGGCAGTACAAACTTCACCAAAGAATATCGACCATATTGTGTATCAAAAACTTCAGCCATTGAATAAACATGGGCTGAGGTAAAACATCCTGAAAGCACTTTCTTTTTTATAAAAAGAAGTTTGTCCTCATCATCGCCTTTTGTTTCAATTTTTTCGTTTATACTTTTTATTTCCAAATTAGACGCAATTTTTGCACAATTTGAATTTCTCTTGGTTGATGCTTTGGGTTGAGTTGAAACATTGCTTGTAATTTGATTCGCTGCTCTTTCTTTTGATGTTATTTCATCAACTACACCATATTTAACTGGTTTTTCAATTTGTTGTTCTTGACTATTTTTTTGTTTGGATAATGACTTTGCTTCCTCAATCTTTTTTTGTTCAATTTCATTCGCCAATGAAATTTTCTCTTTTTCTTTTTGTAATTCTCTAGCAATTTTGGCTTCATTTAAAAGACGCGCTTTTTCTTGCTTACGTTCTAATTTAGCTAAGGCTGCAGCTTCTTTAGCGGCTTGTTTTTCTTTCGCCAATTTCTCTTCCTCAAGTTTTGATATTCTTTGCTTCTCAAGTCTTTCTCGTTCCTCTAATTCAGTTGCTATTTTTTTCTGTTGCGCCAATTGTGCTTCACGTTCTTCTTCTTTTTTTCTCTCTTCTATCTTTGCTAAATCAGATGCTTGCTTGGCCAACATCTTCTCTTTGGCTAGTAGCGCTTTTTTTTCTTCCTCAGCCTTCAGTCTTTGTGATTTTTCTTGTGCTCTTAGTTCCTCTTTTTCCTTTTCCAATTCAGCTTGCTGACGTTTAGCTTCTTCCTTTGCTACTTTTTCTTCTGATAATTTTTTATTCTTTACTAGTTCACGAGTTTCTTTTTCTTCAACTTCATTTTGGTTTTGCAATTCAATTTCTTGTTCTTCTTTATCTTTTTTTACCATGTTAGGTACTTGATAAATATTAATAAGATTTTTATTAGTACTCAAAGCAAGATTTACAGCAGAGTTGGTTTCTATTATACTTCCTTCATTTACGATATCAATTAAATAAAATCGATTTTCTTCAGTCTTCCCTAATCGAAAGCCGTAAGAAGAATTAGGTTGAACATCGACTATAAATTTCTGAACTGAAAAATTTGAATTGGCAAAACTAATATCAATGCTTTTTTCGCCTGGCTCGGCAAAAGTAAGTATCGCATAAGCCTGTCCTAGTTTTTCAACTTCCTTATTTTCGCTTATTACATTGAAGGGAATGCCTTTAATACCTTCAATATAAATATATGAATTCTGTGCTTGCAATTTCGGACAAAGCATACAGCTTAAAAACAACAAATAAATAAAATGTCTCATAAGCTTATTCAAAAACCATTAATACTTGCCCCTTCTCAACCGTATTCTTTTCATCAATTAAAATATCTTTAATGGTAATATCAGCTGCCGCTTTAAATACATTTTCCATCTTCATAGCTTCTAAAACCAAAAGTGGTTCACCTGCTTTATAATGTTCACCAACCTTTGCTAAAACTTTTATTATCATTCCAGGCATTGGCGCTTTCAGATCATTCACCTTTTTTGAATTCCCTATTTTAATACCTAGCCGATCTAATAAAATATCAATAGGTTCTTTAATTTGAATTGAATATTTTTTTCCTTCGATACGCAAAACGACTTGCTTAAGATCCTTATCTAATTTTACAAGATCTGCCACTTTTGTTTTACCATCTATTTGAACGAGAAAACTCTTTTCAGTTTCCTTTGAAAAATTCACGTTTCTAGCAACCCCATTTACATGGGTATTTGATCCGGGTATGATTTCAAAATTAAATTCTCCAATCGAAGTTTTATACATGTTATTTTTTAAGGTTATTGACGTGGCACTTGCGCTGATAATTCCTGAAGGATAGGCATAATTCGATCATACACATCGTTTCGACCATTCATTTTTGCATTATTTACTATATTACCTATTACTGAAAGATCAAATTGCGCTGCTGCTGCACCCTCACTCTTATCAGAAAGACTGTTCATATAGGCGATATCTGCTCGTGCTTGTTTTACAAATTTGTCGAGCAAAATATTACTTTTAACAGTATCGCCTGCGGTTATATATGACATGCACATATAAATATTACCAATATTTTCATTGTCTTGTGAAATAATATAAGGTAAGGATTTTTCCGAAATGCTATTATATACCTTATCTAAAATTTTCAGGGCATCTTCCTTTTTATTATCTCTTACTAAAGCATCTGCAGTCATACTAGCAAATCTTCGATTTGTGCTTGCCATACGGCGGTTTGTTTGATCAAGATGAATACCATTTTCACAATTTCCAAATTGATACTTATTTAGATATAGATCAACACATTTACTTTGATTCACTCGTAATGGTTGAATAACTTTTGAACCTGGAGTACGCACTGGAATTAGTTTATAAGCAAAACCTTCTAATTGCAAATATTCTTCTAAACCTTCATAATGATCAGGATCAATTGAATTGGCAAAATAAATTGGACGTTTCCATGCATTGGCAGCTAAGATATTTAAGATGGCAAGATCATTTTTGTAAGCTACATTTTTTGGCATACTAAACTGAACTTGATCCACAATAACTGATGTATCGCCAGGAGCTAAGATATTATTCTTAGCAACTAGTTCTTTATCAACTGGGATGAAGAAATTTTTAATTGGGAAATAATTAGAAGCACCTCCATCCATAGTTGGCATCGTTGAATTAGCGCCATCATCACCAACAAATTTAAGCACCTCGGTTAGGTTTACATACTTATCTTGTGCAATTGATTTATTGTCAAGATACTGAATATAATCTCTTTTTTGACCACGATATTGTTCAGGCTTCCAAATTAATGGTACTGGTGCAGCTTTATTAATCGCTCGCGATAATTGATCAATATACCAATCAATACCCAACAAACTTATATTAATTATACGAACATCAGGTCTTAAACCTTCCACCTCTTGGGCATACCATAGAGGATAAGTATCATTATCTCCTTCTGTAAATAAAATTGCGTTTTGATCGCATGATTCAAGATAATTTATAGCTGTTGCTTTGGCTAATGTTTTTGCCGAACGATCATGGTCATCCCATTCTTTACTTGCCATTAATAACGGTACAGCAACTAAACATAAAGCGGTAGCTACCATTGGTGACATATTGCCTAGTTTGAATCGTTTCAATAAATCGCTTACCATCATAACACCTAATCCTATCCAAATGGCAAATGCATAAGTTGCACCTGCATAAGCATAATCACGCTCACGAGGTTGAAGAGGCGTATTGTTTAGATAAATCACAATCGCTAAACCAGTAAAGAAAAATAATAAACCGACAATGAAAGAATTTCTTTTATCATGTTGATAATGATAAACCAATCCAAGTAAACCTAATATAAATGGAAGGAAATATAATTCATTACGAGAACGATTATCCTTCATTCCTATTGGCATTTTATCTACATCACCATAAAACATTTGGTCGATAAATTTAATACCTGAAAGCCAGTTACCATTTTGTGGTTCACCTTGTATATTTTGTACATCATTTTGTCGACCAATATAATTCCAACAGAAATATCTCCACCACATTTGTTTGACTTGATAACCAAAAAAGAATTTCAAATTATCGGCACTACTTGCTTTTTCACCTTCTGCTAATCCTAAATAACTTTGGTAATACTTACCATGATTAGGATCGTTCCCATCCCAAATACGAGGAAATAATCTTGTGTCTTCAGCGTTATAAGTGTAGGCATCTTTTTTCTCCCCTAATTCTTCGTACTTCTTCTCTCCTTTCCAATATTGCATTTTACCATCTTTCATTCCAGTTGGTTTCGAATTAAAATCTGGACCAGTAACTAATGGTACTGAACCATATTGTTCACGTTGCAAATATTTGATCAATGAAATTGCATTATCCGGATTCGTCATATCTAGAGGCACATCTGCATTTGATCGAATTATTGTTTGAAAGAAAGCAGAATATCCAATCAAAATAAATAAGAAGCAAAGTGTTCCAAGATGAACAAAATAATGACCCGCCTTTTTTGCCCAAGTCAATAAAAAATAACAGCCAACACCTAAACCTATAATCGTAAATAATACACCACTATTAAAAGGCATTCCAAACGAGTTAACAAACATGATATCCATTTTTGTGGCAATAATTGGTATCGCTTGAATTACACCATATTGAACAACACCTGTAATCACACATCCTAATAAAAATGCCCAAACTGTACCCCATTTTGTTACTGGATAACGTTTGAAATAATACACCATCACTATCGCTGGAATAGTTAGCAAGTTTAATAGATGCACTCCGATTGAGAGTCCCATTAAATAAGCAATTAATATAATCCAACGATCTGCATGAGTATCATGATCATTTGTGATTCTGTCTTCCCATTTCAAAATAGCCCAAAAAACCAATGCTGTTAAAAATGATGACATCGCGTAAACCTCACCTTCAACAGCTGAAAACCAAAATGTATCTGAAAACGTATAGGCCAAAGCCCCTACAATACCAGCACCCATAATTTTTATTAAATTATTTGAAGAGATTTCTTCTCCTTGTTTAATTAAAATTCGTTTAGCGAAGTGAGTGATGGTCCAAAAAAGAAATAATATTGTAAAGCCACTACAAATTGCTGAAAGACTATTTACAGCAAATGCGGCATTTTTCATCCCAAAAATTGCAACAAATATTCGTCCTATCATCAAAAATAAGGGCGCACCTGGTGAATGCACAACCTCAAGTTTAGCAGCACCAGAAATAAATTCACCACAATCCCAAAAACTGACCGTTGCTTCTTTTGTGATCATATAAACGGTACATGCTACTAAACAGATGGCCCAACCGAGGATGTTATTGATTTTGTTGTAATTCATATAGAAAATTTATAGGAGGCAAATATAAAAAAAGGAATCTTAGTATTACTAATTGTTTTGCGTTAAATAAAATATAAGTTGGGAAGAAATTTTTCTTTGAAAATTATTCATCTTTCCCCAATAATTGATTAGCATCTCATTCTTGAAATTCGTTCTTATTCAAACTTCAATAATTGCACTATATATCAGTTGCTTCACCAAAAGCCATTGCAGTTGCTTCTTTTACGGCTTCACTCATAGTTGGATGTGGGTGAATCGAATTAAGAACCTCGTGATAAGTGGTTTCAAGTTTTCGACCTAATACAGTTTCTGCTATCATTTCGGTAACGTTCATACCGATCATGTGAGTGCCTAGCCATTCACCGTACTTGGCATCGTAAATCACTTTTACAAAACCTTCAGTGCTTCCGGCTGCTGTAGCTTTTCCACTAGCAACAAAAGGAAATTTACCAATTTTTAATTCATAGCCAGCCTCTTTAGCAGCCTTTTCGGTCATGCCAACGCTTGCAATTTCTGGTGAGCAGTAGGTACATCCAGGCACATTACCGTAGTCAATTGGTTGTGGCTGATGAGCATGTTTCTTTTCTAAAAACGCGATATTCTCAGCACAAACAATTCCTTCTTTACTCGCAACATGCGCTAGAGCTTGTCCAGGCGATACGTCTCCAATGGCGTAAATTCCTGGAATATTGGTATTACCAAAACCATCTACAACAATTTTACCTTTATCTGTTGCAATGCCAAGTGCTTCAAGTCCTAAATTTTCCATATTTGAAACAACACCAACAGCACTCAAAATAATATCTGCTTCTAAAATAACTTCGCCACTTGCTGTTTTAACTTTCGCTTTAACGCCTGCCCCACTTGTATCAACACTTTCGACAGAGGCATTGGTCATGATTTCCATTCCTTGCTTTTTAAAGCTCTTTTCTAATTCTTTTGAAATATCCTCATCTTCAACAGGCACAATACGCGGCATAAATTCAACGATTGTTACCTTGGTGCCAATACTATTGTAGAAATAAGCAAATTCAACTCCAATAGCACCGCTTCCGACTACTATCATAGTTTTAGGCTGAGTTGGAAGTACCATTGCATCTCGATATCCAACTACTTTTTTACCATCAATTGGTAAATTAGGAAGAGTTCTTGCTCTTCCTCCGGTTGCGATAATAATATGTTTGCAATCATAAGTTGTGGTTTTCCCTTCGGCATTGGTTACATCAACTTGACCTTTGGCTTTAATTTTACCATGGCCCATAATCACTTCAATTTTATTCTTCTTCATCAAAAATTGAACCCCTTTACTCATTTTATCGGCTACACCACGACTGCGTTTTATCATGCCATTAAAATCGGCGCTTGCTTTATCAATCACCACACCATAGTCGGCAGCATGCTTGGCATATTCAAATACTTGAGCAGATTTCAATAAGGCTTTTGTTGGAATACATCCCCAATTTAAACAAATACCTCCAAGGCTTTCCTTTTCGATAACTGCTACTTTAAAACCTAATTGAGAAGCGCGTATAGCTGCAACATATCCTCCTGGGCCTGCGCCAATAACAATGACATCGTAATTCATAATTTATTTTTTGATTTTAAAAAATTTGAAGCACAAAAGTAGTCAAAATGATGTAAAAAGTGAAATGAGAATTTATTCAGTAAAACTGCTATTCATGATCAATTTAAATGTTCGAGAATATGGCTGAATTTTATTGTCATTAGAGTAAGAAAAACAATTCAGACACTTATTGATCTATATAATATAAAATTGTTTGAGTTGAATATAAATCTATTCCTTCTGTAATCAATTAGTATTTATCAATTCTTGTAATCACTGTCATAACCTAAGAATGCTATTTGATTGATTCGAACTTGTTTATAAGATAAGATTGAAAAGAATAAAAATTGAATTCGAATTTGAAAATTAAAAATGAAAATTATTACTTTTGATTTCAACAAAATTAAAACAATGACCAACGCGATTAATTGGTTCGAAATCCCAGTAACAGATTTCGCTAGAGCAAAAAAATTCTATGAAACACTATTTGATGCTGAAATTATGGAAATGCAATTCCCAGATGGAAGATACGGCATGTTACCTTGCGATATGGAAAAAGGTGTTGGCGGAGGCATTGTGCAAGGTGAAGGATTTACACCATCCGATAAAGGTACTATTGTATATCTAAACGGAGGAGATGATTTAAATATTCCACTTTCACGAATTGAACATGCTGGTGCGACTATATTATTTCCTAAAACATCCATTGGTGAAAATGGATTTATGGCTCATTTTATCGATACAGAAGGTAATCGAGTAGCACTACATTCAATGAAATAAACAAAATGGCATATTCAGAAGATTTAGCAATCAGGATAAGGAATAGGCTGATTGATTTGCCAAATATTGTTGAAAAAAAAATGATGGGTGGATTAACTTTTATGTATAACGAAAAAATGTGTGTAGGAATCATAAAAGATGAATTGATGTGTCGTATAGATCCATTAATGCATGCTGCATGTATTGAAAAAAATGGTTGCAGAACAATGGACTTTACAAATCGTCCGATGATAGGATATGTTTTGATCAACAGTATTGGGATCAAATCTGAAGATGATTTTGACTATTGGATTAATCTTGCTCTTGAATTCAATAAGAAAGCAAAATCTTCGAAGAAAAAAACTAATTAGTTTCAGTTCATCAATTCGTGAGTACTTGTAGATTATTCAAGTTTTATTTAATTAAAGTTTTTAATTGCTCAATTTGACTAAAGTACAACGCTCAGAGGCTAAGACAAAAGAAAATATTTGACTTGATTAACGAGCCTTATTTAGTGTAAGAAGAAAACCTAGATCTTAGTTTCTCATTAAACTCTGTCGCTCCTACAAAAACCATTTTTTTAGCGCCAAACAATGGTCCCCTCGGTCTTAATGAAATATCTGTAAAACCCAATTTACCTTTAATCGGATTAAAATCCTCATCATATAAATTAACACCATAATTCATGGTGGCCACATGATCTTCTTCACCTCTATATTGATCCCTATTTCTACCAACAGTATCAATATCTAATTGCGATCCTGGCGAACGATAACCAATTTCAGCAAAATAATAATCACTAAAATGTTGGGTAGTTATTTTTTTCTTTACGTTAATTGATTCGTAATCATAAAAAGTAATATCCTCCCATTGCTTTGCCTTGGCTTTCTCGTAGCAAGTATCGTAAAAAAAATAGACTGGACAAAAAGTGAAGTTCTTTGAAAAATCACGCATAATTGAATTATTGATCTCTTCGTCAGATTGAATGACTTGCAAAATATCTTCCTCCATATTCCTTTTTTTTAAAGCTTCAATTTTATTAGTAGATAGATGAAGCATTACAAGTAATACTTTAGGTTTTGGAAATGTTCTATCATTTGTGGATTGAGCATTTACATTTTGATTAAATAAAATCAATACAAAACATTGCAAAAAGAAATTTTTCATTTTTAATAATTTAATTAAAGATATAAATTACAATCATAATCTAAAAATCAAATGAGATCAATCTCGATAACCAAATCTGATAATTCAAAAAATGTGATTAAATTTGCCCCTCAAAATAAAAAATATAATGGGAAGAATATTTGAAGTTAGAAAAGGAGCCATGTTTGCTCGATGGGACAAGATGGCGAAGGATTATGTGAGAATAGGTAAAGAAATTGCAATTGCTGTTAAAGCCGCGGGTCCAGATCCTGATAATAATCCAGCACTTCGAAGATGTTTTCTAAATGCGAAATCTGTGAATATGCCAAAAGATCGAGTTGAAGCAGCGATCAAAAGGGCAATGGGAAAAGATATGACCAATTATGAAGAGGTTTTATACGAAGGGTTTGGTCCTCATGGAGTAGCTATTCTTGTTGAAACAGCTACAGATAATGGTACACGCACAGTTGCCAATGTTCGAGCCGCATTTAATAAAGGTAATGGAGCTATGGGAAATAGTGGTTCAGTCGCGTTTTTATTTAATCGCATGGGTGAATTCAAATTAAAGAATGAAAATATAGATTTAGATGAATTAGAATTGGAAGGTATTGACTACGGTATGGAAGAAATAGGTGAAGATGCTGAAGGCAATATTATTATCCGATCTAGCTTTACAGAATTTGGCAAAATGAGTGAGTTTCTAGAGTCGAAAAACATTACCCCTATTTCTGTTGAACTTACTCGAATTCCTTTAAACACGGTTGAACTCAATGAAGAGCAATCAGAAGAGTTACTTAAATTAGTTGATCGATTGGAACAAGATGAAGATGTTCAGAAAGTTTATCATAATCTAAAATAAACTTGAACTCACGCTTTATTATTTGATTTTCGAAATTTGACTCATTTATCCCAAACCATCTCTCGAACTTATAAGATTGTTTTCTTTTTGTCATTGAAAGAAATTACTTTTAAAATCTAATTCTATTTTATCTATGAAGAAAAGATTACTTGTCTTATCAATTATTACTGCTATCGTAATTTCTGGTTTTTATCTTCAACAGAATCATATTATTATAGATTCAAATATTGAATATGAAAATTCGAATGAAGAGCATATTCAACGCGAGGCTTGGGAAAACGAAAAACTTGTTGATCCAATAACGCGTGAAATTCCTGCAGGCATTACATATAAAAATTATTCTTTTTTAAAAGAATTACAACATAAAGAATCTCTATCAAATGAACGAAAGACAAGAGGTGGAACTTGGGTAAATCGCGGACCATGGAATGTAGGTGGAAGAACTAGGGCGATGGCAATTGATATAATGGATGAAAATCATTTAGTTATTGGAGCAGTATCAGGTGGCATATGGCAAAGTTTTAATGGCGGATTAACATGGGCAAGGGTTAGTGATGTGAATGGACATCCGGGTGTGGTAAGTATTTCACAAGATACACGACCAGGCAAAACAAATATTTGGTATGCCTTATCGGGAGAATTGTATGGCACTTCAGCAAGTGGTGGCGAATCGTTTTATTTAGGAGATGGTGCGTTCAAATCAATAGACAATGGAACAACATGGACACCAATAGCTTCAACCGCTTCAGGCACACCTAATACTTTTAGTTCAAATTTTCAAGGAGGCTGGCGTATTGCGTCCATTCCAGTTGATACAGTAGATGCAGGAATTTATATGGCAACCTATGGCAGTATATATAGAAGTAAAGACACAGGAAAAACATGGAAAGCGGTATTGGGTAATGGCAATAATTCATATTTTACAGAAGTCAAAGTTTCATCAACAGGAATTGTTTATGCTGCATTAAGCACAAGTG
>DAOOQH010000060.1:0-15373 GCA_035388625.1 Chitinophagaceae bacterium
CTTTGACTGAGCCATATACCATGATGAACTTTATGCCTCTTGGTTGCCCTGGTTATAGTGGTGGTGAAACCATTAGTAATTCAATTTTATCAGTCACAGGCAATGATGCCATTGTTGATTGGGTACATGTGGAGTTAAGGGATACAGACGCTGCTTATACTATAGTGGCAACTCAAAATGCATTGATACAACGAGATGGCGATATTGTGGATATAAATGGAAATCCGTTGAACTTTGATTGCATATGTCCTGGTAATTATTACATCACAGTAAAACATAGAAATCATTTAGGAGTCATGACTGCAAATAGCATGTATTTGTCAAGTACAAGTTCAATTATTGACTTTACAACAAGTAATCCTGTTTGGACAAAACCTGGAATTATCAAACCCGCAAGAGAAGGGGCAGGCGTATATAGGTTGTTATGGCCAGGTGATACTCGAACTGATAAGAATACAAAATACAATGGTTTGAACAATGATAAAGATCCGATCCTTTATGCCGTGGGACTAACGACTTTCAATAATATACTAGGTCCGGTGTATAGAAAGGAGGACGCGAATATGGATGGTAAGGTGAAGTACAATAACTTGGATAATGATAAGAACTTTATTTTGAATAAGATTTACTTATCTAATTCACCATTGGCAACTCCGAACGATGTACTGAGCCAACATACTCCAAACTAGAATTGAAAATTAGCAACACAGGAGATTCTATTAATTAACATGTTAAAGGTTCAAATAAAGAGGAGAATAGTAAATTAGTAATGAAGCATATTCTATCTAGTGCAGACATATTCAATAAGCATACTTTAGATTGCTGTCAAGAACGTTGGTTGCAATTTCAAGTTTTAGAAGATCTCGCTCTTAATTTTTCAAATTTCGGTCGAGTAAAGGTTCCATCAAAAATAGTGAAATTTGAAAATGGTAACGAGACAAATCTGCGATCAAAATTTAAACAATTAAAGCCATCTCTGATTTATTATCCAATCTTTAAGAAGCAATTATTTGAATTGACATTGGGCAATTCTTTGCCTATTCCAGTGAAGAAATATGTTTACCACTTATTTGTAGAACCTATTGACTTTAACGATGAAAATATTATTATAATTAATAAAGATTCTAATCCACTAAATAATCATATTGAAAATCTCGAACTCCTTAAAAATGATATCGAAAGTGTTTCGTCTATTCATCAAATTAGAGATATTGTTCAGCCTTTAAGTCAATATAATAAATATGGTTTCAAAATTGCAACATATCAATCAATAGATGAGGCAGAGACTTTAACTAGTTTTGATAAGATGGAAATTCTACTATCAGCTTGCAAATCAAATAAATCATTTGTTGGAAATTTCTTTTGGAAGTTTGGAACTTTGGATAGTTATGGTCAAAAACCAAATTTTCATAAACACATAATTGCAATGCCTAAATTCATTTCCAAATTTGAAGGTGGATAGTTATATAATTGGTTTTTCAAATTTGCCAAATGGATATACGAGAACACAAGTGATTGGCGCCATCAATGATTCATTAAATAGTGATATCAATGCCGATAGTAAAACAAATCTGATCTCATTAAACTCAGGTTCTTACAATCCAAATATTGATGCTGGTTTCTACTTAGGAATTCCTTTAGGTGTTGCTGATTTAAAAGCAATCAATGCAATACTAATTAGCAATACTCAATCTAAAGTAAATTGGTATACAACTGATGAAGTGAATACTAAAAACTTTGAAATTAGAAGAAGTATAAACGGTATTGATTACCAAACTATTGGTACCAGTCTAGCATCTACTAAAACGAGCGGGAAAACAAACTATTCATTCGTTGATAATATTGAAAATCTAATTGAAGGCTCAACACTATTTTATCAAATAAAATTAAATGATCTAGACGGAGGATATACTCTTTCAAATATTATTAATGTGAAGCTTAATCGTTCGAATGGTGATATCTCAATTTATCCTATTCCATTTAGTGATAATATCACAATCAATTATCCAAGTGGAGAAGTTTCTGAAATTTATCTTGAATTAACTGATGTATCAGGCCGAGTGATTAAGTCAATCAATTCAGAATTAAAATCAGGCAACAATACGATTCTACTTGAGCAGTTATCAAATATTGCGCCAGGTACATATTTCTTACGAATTGTAAATTTGACTACAGGTATTCACTACGTACAAAAAATAGTGAAATAAGATATAAATCTGTTTATCATTAAATTGAATAATTAGTAAGCAAGCGATGATAAATATTGGTGTCATGCAGATTGCGTCATTCCAGAAATGGATCCATTCTAACACCAACCCTAGTTAATAAAATTGATTTTGATCCAATTTTATTAACTAGGAAAATCGCGAGGACTTTGATCAGAAATGATCGTGTTTAACAAATCATGGATTTCATCACTTGATTTTTATCATGTGGTTTTCAATATATAGTTTTCATTTTAAGTAGGACAAGAAAATTATAGGCTCGTCTTTTCTAAGTCGAGCTTTTATTTTAAAATAGTAATTGGAATTTTAACAACCATACTTTTTTTGAATGGCTTTAGTCAAGAGCGTATATATTTCTTTTGTATCCTCTTCATTTTTTAATAAATCTAAATGCTTTGCAATTGTCAATTCATCATTTCTAATGGCAGGTCCTGTTTGAAGTTTGTCTGGTGATGTATACGTTAATTTCTCAACCGTATTTTCAATTAAGGGAATGAGCAGATCAAATGATATTTCTTCATGTTGTAAAATATCTTGACCAATAGTAAACATATGATTGGCGAAATTATTTGCAAACACGGCCGCTAAATGTGCTTTCATTTTTTGCTCATCAGTTAATGAAAAGACAGCCGTGCTAATAGTTTCTGAAAGTCTTCGAATGGTATGGAGCGTTTCGTTATTTGATGCATTAATGATGAGTGGAATATTTTCGCGATTAGGTAAATGATTTTTATTAATCGAGTACATACACCAAATGCTACCAATATTTTCAGAGGCATTTGCAATATGGCTAAGGTTAAGTGATCCTGCGGTATGAATGACAATTTTTTGATTGAACTTCACCTCTTGAATAATTTGAGTTACCGTATCATCTTTAACAGCCAATAGATAAATATCTGCCTCAAGTTTTATTTCTTGAAGGTTAGAAGTATAAGCACAATTAAATTGATTGGCTAATTCTTTTGCATTTTCAGTTGTAGCTGATATGATTTGTATTATTTCATGACCACTTTTATTAAATTTCTTCGAAAAAAAAGTCGCGATATTACCTGAACCAATGATCACTATTTTCATTCGGTAAATATAATATGCATGATTTAATTAGTTTAATGATATTAAAACCAAATGTAAATATTGTTCTCATGCAATACATTCCAATATTTGAAATTCGTTCGTTGACTCAAGTCAATGAACGAATTTCAAATTGAGTCTAACAAAGAAATCGGACAATTTTGATTAACCTTATTTGCTTTCCATTTTAACGATAGGTATTAACATCTCCTCGAGTGAAACACCACCATGCTGAAAGGTGTTTTTAAAGTAGTTAGCAAAATGATTATAATTATTTGGATAACATAAATAAAAATCATTTTTAGCAAAAATAAATGTTGAGTTGAAATTAGGCTTTGGCAAACCAATTTCATGTGGTTCTCTAAAAGACAACACAGCCTTACCATCGTAATTTAAATTCTTGCCATGTTTGTAACGAATGTTTGAAGTGGTTTGTTTATCTCCAATTACTTTACTGGCAGACTTTACTTGCACACTACCATGATCTGTAGTGACAACTAATTTAATATTTTTATCTGCCACTTTTTTTAATGCTTGAAAAAGAGGAGAATGCTCAAACCAGCTATTGGTGAGCGATCTATACGATACTTCATCATTTGCTAATTCCTTTAGTACTTCCATTTCAGTACGTGCATGCGAAAGCATATCAACAAAATTATAAACAATGATATTAATATCATTATGCATTAAGTTTTGAATATTATTCACGAGTGCATCACCATGATCGTGGTTGGTTACCTTAGTATAAGAGAATTTTAAATTTCCTAAACCTTTACGTCTGATTTGATCATCAAAAAACATTTCCTCATATAAATTTTTTCCACCTTCTTCATCATCATTTTTCCATTCAACAGGATAATTTTTTTCAATATCAACTGGCATCATCCCCGAAAAAATGGCATTACGACTATATTGTGTACTGGTTGGTAAGATAGCGCAGAATAAGTCTTCATCTGTGATTCTAAAAAAATCAGCAAATTTATTTTGAATCGTTTTCCATTGGTCCCATCTCAAATTATCAATTAAAACAAAAAATAGAGGTTTGCCTTTTTCAACATGAGGAAATACATGGGTTTCCATTAAAGTATGGCTCATAATTGGCGCCTCCTTGTTGCCTGGTTTTACCCATTTAGTATAATTTTTATCTACAAATTTGCAGAATTCGTTATTTGCCTCTTCTTTTTGGGAAGTAAATATCTCCAGCATTTCTGGACTATCAGATTTTTGCATTTCAAGTTCCCAATACACTAATTTTTTATATAAATCACACCATTCGTTATAATTCGGATTTGAATTAAGCGCTAAAAATAAATTACGAAATTCTTGCTGATAACTTTGTGTTGTTTTTTCACTTACCAATGTTTTTGAATCAATAATTTTTTTTAGGGTAAGTAAAATTTGATTCGGATTAACAGGCTTAATAAGGTAATCTGTTATTTGAGACCCAATGGCATCTTCCATTATGTTTTCGGCTTCATTCTTTGTTACCATCACCACTGGTAAATTCACATTATACTCTTTTATTTGTGCAAGTGTTTCAAGACCAGTCATGCCGGGCATACTCTCATCTAAAAGTACCACATCAATATGATTTGCTTTTAAATGTTCAAGTCCATCATAGCCGTTCGAAAATGTTTCAACTTCATATCCTTTATTTTCAAGAAACATGATTTGAGATTTTAAAGAGTCCATTTCATCGTCAATCCAAAGAATTTTTGTGTTCATAGTTATTTTTTTTGTGAATCTATTAGTTAGGTCTAAGAAACGCCGCAAGTTATGAAATATTGTTTAGTGACAAGGTTTAGACTTTATCTTATGATTTCTTTAAGAAATAATTGAACCAATAATTTTACAAAAAGAGGATAAATCAAGTAGGATAATATACTCACAAGTATTTTTAAGGTAGATATGATGCCAATCTGAAATGGACTGCCTGCATTTTTTAGACCCATTTGCATTATCCTTTCTAGATTTTATATCGTTAGGAAATCACCGATAGATGAATTTACCCGGATCAGCCATGTATTGATTTATATAGTATTTTCGCAATTCATAAAATTGAAAGATTGAGAAAGATTATTAATGATCCTGTTCATGGTTTTATAACAATTGATGATGAATTGATTTATCGTATCATATCACATCCTTATTACCAACGTCTTCGGAGGATTAAGCAAATGGCATTGGCATATTTAGTTTATCCAGGTGCTGTACATACACGTTTACATCATTCGTTAGGTGCTTATCATTTAATGCATCTTGCTATCAATGAATTGAAACAAAAAGGTGTTGACATTTCAACGGAGGAGGAACGAGGCGCTAAAATTGCAATTTTATTGCATGATATGGGGCATGGTCCGTTTTCGCATGCACTTGAAAATACCTTAGTAGATGTTCATCATGAAGCATTATCGCTTTTGATTATGGAAAGGTTGAATCAAGAACTGAATGGCGAATTGAGTTTGGCTATTCGTATCTTTAAAGGAGATTATCCTAAAAAATTTTTACATCAATTAGTATCAAGTCAATTAGATGTAGACCGTTTAGATTATTTGGCGAGAGATAGTTTTTTTACAGGTGTTTCAGAAGGTGTGGTAGGTTACGACAGAATAATTAAAATGTTGACAGTTATCAATGATCAACTTGTTGTTGAGGAAAAAGGGATACTTTCAATTGAGAAATTTTTAATCTCTCGCCGACTCATGTATTGGCAAGTTTATTTGCATAAAACAGTATTGAGTTCTGAAATTATGCTTGTTCATATTTTAAAGCGAGCAAAGGAGTTAACACAGTCAGGGCATGTCTTGTTTGCCACACCAAGTCTACAGTTTTTTTTGCAACATCATTTTACATTTGAAGATTTTCAAATTAATTCAACTTGTTTAGATGAATTTTTGAAATTAGATGATTTTGATATTGTTGCCTCGGTAAAAGTATGGGCCAATCACGATGATAAAATCCTTTCAGATTTATGCTCACGATTGGCAAATCGAAATCTATTTAAAGTAAAGTTTTTAACAACAGAAACTGAATCAGAAATTGAGCAATTAAAGCAAGATTTGAAAGAGAAATGGCAGTTTTCGGATGATGAGTTAAGATACTATTTTGTGCAAGATGCAACCACCAATCATACCTATGCCATTGGTGATGAGAATATAAAAATTGCTTTTAAGTCGGGCGAGATTAAGGAAATATCTCAAGTTGAGAATACCTTAATTGGAGACGGGCTTTTAGTACCCATAAAAAAGTACTACATTTGTTTTTTGAGAAATTAATTTGGATAATATGAAGTTTACGGCTCAACAAATAGCCACTTTGGTAGGAGGTCGCATTGAAGGTGATGCAAATACAAAAGTAAAATCATTTGCAAAAATTGAAGAAAGTAACGAAGGTGATTTGTGTTTTCTTGCGAATGCGAAGTATGAAGAGTATCTATATGATTCTAAAGCAAGTGTTGTTATTGTAAATGAATCAATGGTGCTAAAGAATGCAGTACAGTCAACGCTCATACGAGTTGCAGACGCTTATGCTGCCTTTGCTATTTTGCTTCAAACTTACCAAGAAATTACAGCCAGTAAACCTAAGAGTGGCATTGAGGCAATGAGTTTTAAAGCGCTAAGTGCCGTTATTGATGAAAATGTTTATTTAGGGGCTTTTAGTTATGTAGCTGATGGTGTTAAAATTGGAAAGGGCAGTCAAATTTATCCAAATGCCTATATTGGTGAAAATGTAAGCATTGGTGAGAATACGATCATTTACGCTGGTGTAAAAATTTATAAAGATTGTGTGATTGGCAGTCATTGCATTTTACATGCGGGTACAGTCATTGGCAGTGATGGTTTTGGTTTTGCACCCGAAAATGGTTCTTTTAAAAAAATTCCTCAAATAGGAAATGTAGTCATTGAAGATCATGTTGAAATTGGCGCCAATTGCACCATTGATAGAGCAACGATGGGGTCAACAAGGATTAAGAAAGGTGTTAAGCTCGATAACTTAATACAAATTGCGCATAATGTTGAAATTGGCGAAAGCACAGTTATTGCGTCGCAAGCTGGTATTTCGGGCAGCACAAAATTGGGCAAGTATTGTATGATAGGTGGACAAGCAGGTATAGTAGGGCATATTCAAATTGCAAATGGCACTAAAATAAATGCCCAAAGTGGTGTTGCAAAAGAAGTAACGAAAGAGAATTCATCTTTAACAGGTTCTCCAGCCTTCGACTATAGAACCTCGTTGAAAAGTCAAGTTGTTTATAGAAATTTACCAGATATGCTCAAACGAATTGATGAACTAGAGAAACGAATTGGTGAATTGCAAAATAAAGAGATTGTCTAAATTTAAATTGAACATTGAAAATAATATAATGGAACAAGTAAATCAACAAACATTAAAATCTGAATTTAGTATTGAAGGTGTCGGCTTGCATACAGGTGTGCATACAAAAATGACAGTAAAGCCTGCTAGTGCTGGTTTTGGAATTAAATTTCAAAGAGTAGATATTCCAGGTGAGCCAATCATGAAAGCGGATGTAGACTATGTTGTTGATACCTCACGTGGCACCACTTTAGAACATAATGGTGCAAAGGTTTGTACAGTTGAACATATTTTATCTGCCCTCACTGGCATGGGTATTGACAATGTATTAATTCAATTAACGGCCGAGGAGATTCCAATTATGGATGGAAGTGCCAAAGCATTTGTTGATATGATTGAAAAGGTTGGCATTGAAGAGCAAAATGCAAAACGAATTTACTTTTCAATAGATACGAATTTAACTTATATCGATGAGGAGAAAAATGTTGAAATGGTTGCTACGCCAAGTCCGGATTATAAAATCACAACCATGATTGATTTTAATTCGAATGTATTAGGTACACAACATGCGTATATAAAGGGTCTGCAAAATTATAAAAAGGAAATTGCCGACTGTCGAACTTTTTGCTTCCTTCATGAAATCGAATACTTACATAGTAAAAATTTAATTAAGGGTGGCGATGTTGATAATGCCATTGTTGTGGTTGATCGTGTTTTGAGCGATGAGGAACTTGATAAATTAGCAAAGTTGTTTAACAAGGAAAAAATTGAAGTAAAACAAGAGGGTATTTTGAATAATGTCAAATTGCATCATACCAACGAACCCGCTCGTCATAAATTATTAGATATTGTGGGCGATTTAACATTGATTGGCTATCCAATTAAGGCAAATATAATCGCTTACCGACCTGGACATAAATCAAATGTGGCTTTCGCTAAAAAGATTAAAGATTATATTAAGAAAAATAAAAGCATGTTGGATGTGCCAATTTATAATCCAACTGAACCTGCTATTTTTGATATTAATTATATCTCAAAATTATTGCCTCATCGATATCCATTTTTATTAGTAGATAAAATTATTGATTTAAGCGATAATCATGTAGTAGGTATAAAAAATATCACTTTTAATGAACCTTGTTTTACAGGACATTTTCCAGATAATCCTATCTTCCCGGGTGTTCTGCAATTGGAGGCTTTAGCCCAAACCGGTGGCGTATTGGTATTGAATAACCAAGGCGGGCCAGAGAAAAAGTTTGATACTTATTTCTTAAAAATTGATAATGCGCGCTTTAAACAAAAAGTAATGCCTGGCGATACTATGATTATGAAATTGGAATTGAAATCACCTATTCGAAGAGGTATTTGTGAGATGAAAGGTACAGCTTATGTTGGCAACAAAATTGTTTGCGAGGCCGATTTGATGGCGCAAATTGTTCCAAGCGAAAATAGATAAGAGTCTGTCAGCTAAATTCGAATTTGCCTTTTGATATTGTTTTTTAGAATTGAGATTGGTGTGGAATAAGGAGCACTTAAGTTCAAATTTAGTGCATAAGCTGATTGAAGGTACAAATGTTCAGCCAATTACTGATGCCAAACTGTTGCGAAACTTATACTAAGTGCAATGCATTTACACTTAAAGCTTTTCTATGTCTTCTTTGGTTAGACCGGTAAGTTTAATTATGTCCTCTACTTTCAATCCGATTTGTTTAGCTGATTTGGCCACTTCAAGTTTTCCTTCAAGTTTTCCTTCATCAAAAGCTGTATCAATTACACCTTTTAAATCTCTATAAATTTTTAAACTATTTTCATAGGTAGCTAATTCAGTTTGTCCAAACTTAGCTAGTTCAGCTTTCTCAAATGCCTGACTAAATACTTCGTCTGAAAATATGGATGGTATTGTTTGAAAATCTTCTAAGTGTTTAATGAAGTATAGCCATTTATCCAAGCGTGTCGCAAGTTCACTTTCTAATTGTTTGAAATTTGGCATTTCAAGGTAGATGAATGTTAGCTTTTCATAAAATATCTTGTCGTTCTGGTTTTTTAATTTTATTGTATGAACAACTTCACTTCTTTCAGGTTCGGTTTCGTAATCATCAAAAGTAAAATCCAAAATGCCAATACAATAAACCGCTTTTAAATTATAATTCCATTCACCTTTTTCTGCCTGTTCTCTGATTGGAAATGTTGAGTAATAAATTGTTCTTTCTTTGAAATAATTTTGCTTGGCTTTTTGAAGTTCAACTATGAATTTCTCACCCTTCTCATTTTCACAATATATATCGTAGATCGCCTTTCGATCTATCTCGGTCTGGCCAAGTTGTTCATTATTCTTAAATGCCAAATCAACAATTTTGTCTTCATTCTGCAACAAGGCATTCAGGAAATCTATTAACAAAGGCTTATTTGCTTCTTCGCCAAAGATTTTTTTAAATCCAAAGTCAGTAAATGGGTTTAAATATTTTGCCTTCATTTTGTATGACACATTATTTGCAATGAGGCAAATTTAACCTTTTTTAGCTGAAGATAAAATTTCTTTCCAATTGAGTGTTTTCGGTCTTTATGCATTGTGCCTAACGATTGAATATGGATAACAAGCTCGATTTATATTGATCGAATTTCCAATTGGGGAAAGCCGAGAAATTGAATTTATGATATTCATTCATCATTTTCGAAATGGAAAGATGTTGCTGTTCAGCGTATAAAAACCAATTCTTCTCACTTAAATATTTTGCAAGATATTCTTGTTCGGTTTGTCCGGGTGTTGGAATTAAGATAGCGTGTTTATTGAGTTTGATTAAATCCATTACAGTTGAATAGCCCGATCGAGCGATTATTATTTTAGATGAAAGTATGGCTTCTTGCAATTCATGTGCCGTAAGATGATTGGCATATTGAATGGTATTAGTATTTATTAAATTTTCTTTCGAATTTGGTTTGCCTCTAACCACCAAGGTTTTACTTGAAGACGCTGATATTTCTTGCAGCAATTGCTTTTCTAAAAGACTTCGTTGTGGTTCAGGGCCTGATAGTAAAATGAGAAGATCATATTTAAATTCAAGTTCATGGGTTTTATTAAATCTTGAGAGATTACCAATATATTCTATATGACTTAAATTAGTGGCTTGAGAGAGCTTTCCTGCCATATTTTCGTTGAGATAGTCGGGTACTAAGCAAAGAGTAAATTTTCGAATAAGATTATGATTTATTTTATTGACGAGATATTGTATCCATTTTGATTGCGGTACTTGAATTTGAAGTTGATGTGTGATAAAAAAAGAAGGTATTTTTTTCGAGTAAAGTCCATAACGATTGTCAGAAACGACCATGTCAATTTGATACTTATCAATCATACGATTTAACCACGAGTTTTCATGTTTCATCCTTAAAACTAATTTAGGAATTTGCATTAAAATGGATAGTGGGAGCATCCATTTGAATTTCGAATATTGAACAGAATAGCCCTTAATAAGTAAATATTGTAAGTGCGGAAACTCAATTCGGAGTAGAGAATTAGTGATTTCATTACCGCCTATGATCACTTCGTAACCAAGGTTTAAACAATGCTGAATGAGTGGAATGCATCTGCTAGCATGGCCTAGCCCCCAATCGAGTGGAACAAATAATATTTTTTTTGGTGTGTGCAATTAATTCGCAAAATACATATCTTTACAATCTTAAAACAATCAAAACAACAATGAAAAGAAAAATTCTTTTGTCAATAGCAACCTTGTGTTTTCTTTTATTCACATTGCAAAGTTGCAAAATGGGAAAAGGATGTGGGTGTGGGAATAACCTAAATCACTATAACCCCAAAAAAGGAAGATAAAACTATGGCTGCACAACGATACAAAGATATGCTCTTTAGTTACAGTGGCTTGATTTCAAGTACAGAGGAAATTCAAGAAATTAGTGACTATTTTGCCAAGCAACAAAACAATATTGCTCAAGCTGATTACTCTGAAATTATTGACTTGCGCAAATACACAATCAAAAGAAGTCCGCTAAGAATTAAAAAAATATTGAAGGATGATATTGATTCGCCATTTGTATTTGTTACTTGTTTGAACTAAATCAATATTTCTTTTCTCTTCTTATTATAAAAATTAAATGCTCAAATTTTACTTCATGCGATGTATTTTTGAGGCATGATATTTTCATCTTCACTAATTGAAGATTCTGTGAATGAATTTTCTAAACTTCCTGGTATTGGTAAAAAAACCGCTATGCGACTCGTGCTTCACCTATTGAAACAAGATGAAGTAGTGATTCAAAAATTCAGTCAAACCTTAATGAAAATGCGAACGGATATTAAATACTGTTCTATTTGTCATAATGTATCTGATCATGAAATATGTAAAATTTGCAATGATCATACTCGCAAAAAGGGCCAGATTTGTGTCGTTGAATCTATCAGAGATGTAATGGCTATTGAAGCAACACAGCAATACAGTGGACTTTATCATGTTTTGGGCGGTTTAATTTCTCCACTCGATGGTATTGGTCCAGACACTTTAAATATTCAATCGTTGGTGGTTCGACTTGAACAACAAAAAACTGATGAATTAATTATTGCTATTAGTCCAACCATTGAAGGCGATACCACATCATATTATATTACAAAAAAGATAAAACATCTTCCTATCAAAGTTACAACCTTGTCGAGAGGGGTTGCCTTTGGTGGCGAGCTCGAATATGCCGATGAACTTACATTGGCTCGTTCGATATTGAGCAGAATGCCGATCGAAAATATTGTATCAGGTAGTTACTAGATATTCATGCTAGTAGATGTATTGCGGTAACGATAGAAGCGGCTACCCCGCAACAAGGAGGCACGACGAAGTGAGGAGTAGAAGCGGATAGCGTGTATACCGCCCAAATTTAATTTTTTATTGATATACTTTATAAATATAAGTTCAATCGCTGAATATTGTAAATATTGATATTCGTCTTGTACATTTGTGCACAATTATGAAAGTAACCCAACATATAAAAGAGGCGAAAGGGAAGCCGTTATTCTCGTTCGAAATTTTGCCGCCTGTAAAAGGTAAAAGTATTGATTCGATTTTTAAAACATTGGATCCTTTGATGGAATTTAAGCCTTCATTTATTAATGTAACTTATCATCGCTCTGAACAAATATTTAAAAAGAAGGTGGATGGCTCATTTGAGCGCATTGATATTCGTAAACGCCCCGGAACTGTTGGTATTTGCGCTGCATTGATGAATCATTATAAAGTAGATGCGGTACCTCACTTAATATGTGGTGGTTTTTCGAAAGATGAGACAGAAAATGCGTTGATTGATTTAAATTTTTTAGGTATTGATAATGTGTTGGCATTGAGAGGCGACCCACCAAAAAATGAAAAGTATTTTAGTTCAGATCCGAATGGACATACTTTTGCTATTGATTTAGTAAAGCAAATTGAGTTGCTGAATAGAGGTCATTATATTGAAGATGATATTGATGGCGGTGTGAATACCGATTTTTGCATTGGCGTAGCAGGCTATCCCGAAAAGCATTATGAAAGTCCGAATCCAGATTTAGATTTAATGTTTCTGAAAAATAAAATTGATGCTGGCGCTGATTATATTACAACCCAAATGTTTTTTAATAACGAGAAGTATCATGAATTTGTAAAAAAGTGCAGGGCTTTAAATATTGATACACCTATAATTCCTGGAATTAAACCTTTGACTTCACAAAAGCAATTAACAGCCATACCCTCATTTTTTCATGTAGATATTCCGAATGAATTGGCATTAGAAATGATGAAATGTAAGAATGATAAGGATATGGAAAAAGTAGGAACTGAATGGTTATTGGCTCAAACAAGAGACTTGATAAAAGCAGGTGCGCCTGTGATTCATTTTTATACCTTAGGTAAGCCTCATGTTGTTTATAATGTGATGAAGGAAATTTTGTAATTCTCTTTTTAGGAGGTTTGAAATTCAAATTTGTAACCCGATTAGGTTAATCGTAATTTTCACAATATCTTTCGCAGACCATGCTTCAAAGGTTATTAGCTAAACATGATTTTGAAAAAGAAATTTGTGCGGTCGCCATTTTTATTACTGGTTTGATTATGCATAGTTGGTTTAATGCTTATGATTTTTCATTGCATGATCCTGAACATCTGTATATAAGTGAAGCCACATTGAATGGTGTTGATATTAATCAACGAGTTGGTTTTTATTTTAAGTCTATTTTATTAGGGACTTCACTTTTTTTTACTGCCTATCTAGTTTTGGAGCGTTTATTTAGATGGTTATCCATACAAATTGTAACAAAGCAAATATTGATTTTACTGAGTGTGACAGGCATTGCGTTGACCATCATTTCGATTTATGGGGTGACTGCCAATGCAAGCATGTTTTTAATGTTTGATTTGATAAGTTTGGTGTTTATATTTTCATTGGTTGCAAACTTTTGGAAGGGCATAAGATATATCATACACCCAATTTTTATTTCAGCAATTTTTTCACTTTCATTTATTGTTTTGAGTTTGATCATGTTTCTGTTGAGTGATGAAGAGATTGTATATAAACATATTCATTTAGTTTATTCAGTGCTCACTTTGCTTCTGACCTTCTTATTTGTTTTGCTTAAACAACAATTCAAGATAAAGCTATCCAAATTGTTTTTGTTTTCACTGCCGTTTGTTTCTGTTCCGATTTTGATATTTATCATCACTGAAACATTTTTTTATTTTCGACTTAATAGACATTTTGATATCCACTATAAATTGATATTCGGAATTGGATTGGTTTCAATATTTGTCGTCTCTTTTATAATTCAAAAATTCAAATCGAGTAAGTATAATTTGAGTCAATTATTGTCGATTTATTATATACCATCGGCATTGATTTCGTTTTTGATTTTGTCGGTTTATCATCCCCTTCAAGCGCTTCCAACTGAATTTTATGAATTGTCAAATAGTACGAATGCGCAATTACGTCTATGGAAATTTCATGAAATACCTTGTCTTGATTTTATGAGTTCGCATATGTTGTCAGAACAGTATGGCGGTATCATTTATCATTTAATTTTTGGATATAAAGAAGGTTATGATTTTTTGGTTTATTCATTTTTTGATGTGGTACTTTTTTATTTGATTACATATTTTTTCTGTGTTAGGATATTGAAGCAACCTATATTGTCACTTCTATTTGTGATGGCATTTCCATTTATGAGTTCATTATTTAATGAAACACTATTTTATAGTATTTTGATTTTGTTTCTTGTACATAAATTAATCTCTAATCAATCAACTAAAAATTACTTGCTATTATTAGTCTTGGTGTTTTGTTCGATCTTATGGAAACTTGATTTAGGATCAGCTATTGTCATTAGTTTATTCTTTTATTTGCCGTTTGTTTTATTTGCAGAAAGAAAAAAATTAAACCTGAACTCGCTACTAAAAGGTTCATCAATTTTTATTGGTTTGGTTTTGATTTTACTTGTTGTGTTATTATTGTTTAGGCCGTTTGATTCTATTTATTCAAATTTTCAATCAGCTTTACACTATTTATCAGCGAATCAGGCACATGGCTATGCTTCGCTTTCAGCTGAAATGAATCAGCAATTTTATTTTTATCATTTTTTATTACCACTGTTTAGTTTAGTTGCCATATTTGGAATTATTTATTTTAAAAGAATAAAAAGTCAAGTGCTTTCAGTGGATCAACAATATCTTTTAAATGCTTCACTGTTTTTTTATATTATGGTACTGGCAAATTTTCAACGAGGTTTGGTACGACAT
>DAOOQH010000061.1:0-15356 GCA_035388625.1 Chitinophagaceae bacterium
ATGAATTAGATCCTATTAATCAACTCGAACATAATACTTAGAGAAATTAACAGTAATTAAAAGACTATGCGTATTGCAATTCAACTCTTCTTTGTATCATGTTCGAATGGTTTTGATTGAAAAATTGAATCATAGGGTGTTTCAACGCTTATACATGTGCTCACTCTAGTTAGTGTATTTTTTGTCATCATGTATCATTTATTTTGAATAATAAATGTATAATTTCGCAATATGAACAATATCCTACTTTTTGCTTCAGGTGGTGGTAGTAATGTAAAAGCTATCCTCGATTTTTTTGAAAAGAATGATGAAGTAAACTTCCCACTGATCATTACAAACAATCCTAAAGCTGGTGTAATCAATATTGCAAAAGAATATGGTATCGATGTTTTAATAATTAATAAGCGAATATTTCAATCTGAAATTTTTATTGATACAATTGATTTTTATCAACCTAAATTAATTGTGCTTGCAGGTTTTTTATGGAAAATTCCAGCATACATGGTAAATGCCTATCCAAATAAAATCCTCAATATTCATCCCGCTTTATTACCGAATTATGGTGGTAAAGGCATGTATGGGCATTTTGTTCACGATTCAGTACTTGCTCATAAAGAAAAAGAAAGTGGTATGACCATTCATATTGTAAATGAAAAATATGATGATGGAACCATACTTTTACAAAAGAAAGTAAAAATCGACAAATCAGAAACCCCTGAAACGCTTGCTGCTAAAGTATTAAAACTTGAGCATACTTGGTATCCAAAAGTTATTTTATCATTATTACCAAAGTAATAAGCATTATTTTTATACCGCGGTTCGTTTCGCACTTACCAAATAAACACCCACAAATATCAGTATAGAGGATATAATTTTTATCATACTAAGATTTTCACCAAAGAAAAATACGGATATCAACGCTGCAAAAACAGGTTGAAAATAAATATAGGCGCCTGCTGTCGATGAACTTAATATACGGAGGGCATAAATATTCCAAAGGAAAGTAAAAAATGTACAACATATCACGATAAAGGCTACTGCACTCAATTCTTTATAGCCGAATAATGACCAGTCAATGGCAACAAAATTTGAAATGCCAAATGGGAACACAAATATTAAACCAATCAAAAATATCCATCTAATAATAATGATAGGTCTGTATTTAGCCATTAGAGGCTTCACCATTACCAAGTAAATTGCATAGGATGCAGCATTGAGTAGCACAAATAAATCACCCAAAAGTGCATTGGTTGCAACTTTGTCTTTGCCTCCGAGCAATACCAGTATAATGGCTCCTGACACACCTAATATTAATCCAATTATTTTATTGAGTGTAAGCTTATCTGAAAAGGCATACACTGCAAATAAACTCACCAATATGGGCGTTGATAGCATCATTAATGAGGCATGAATTGGCGACGTTAAATTGAGTCCTAGAAAAAATAAAAGTTGATTGGTAGCAACACCAAACAACGCGCAAAGTATTAAGGTTTTCCAATCCTTTCGATCAATCTTTGTTCTGAAGTTTTCTCCTCCAAAATACGATAGCCAAAATAAAAATGTAACAATGGCAACTCGAATCAAAATAAATCCGGTTGGTTTAATTAATGAAGGCATCACAATTTTTGCTACTGTAAAACCTGCTCCATAAAATAAATTGGCACCTAATAAAGCTAAGTGTGCTTTAATTTTTTCATTCATATGATGCGCGAAAGTACAATTTCAGATTCGGCTATTTCATTTTACCGAAAATTTCTTCCACCTTTTTAAATCTAAAATCAAATATGCCTTGAAGCTGTTTTTTAACAAAGAGTGAATTGGCTATTTTACCTAAGATTCCAAAAGGCACTTTGTAATGAATAATATCTGTCATTAATACGCCTCCATCTACCTCAACTAAATGATGTTGATGATGCCATATCGTGTAAGGACCTTCACGTTGTTCATCAACAAAATAAGTGAGATATTCAACATGTGTGATTTCTGTACACCAGTCTAATCGTAAACCTAAAACCGGACTCACCTTATAGGTGATCATCATTCCGGGATACATCTTTTCTTTAAAGGTTGAAGAGGTTACCTGAAAATTCATATAAGCAGGGGTAATTTCTTTTAGGTTCATTGGTGATGATATAAAATCCCAAGCTTTTGCCAAAGTGGTTGGAATTTTTTGTTCGAATTTAATTTCGTAGACGGCCATAATTATTTATTTATTTTTTTTGCAACGTTCACTGCAATATTTTACTTCATTCCAACAACGTTCCCATTTTTTACGCCATTGAAAACTACGTTTACAAACGCAACAAATTTTTTCTGGGAAATATTGTTTTTTTAATTGTTTCATTTAATTGTGCTCATGCCGCCATCCACATGAAATATTTGACCTGTTATCCATGAACTATTTTCGGTTAATAGAAATTGAGCCATAGAGGCAATATCATTTGTAGTTCCAATTTTTTTAAGTGGATGTCGATTGGCAGAAGCCAGAATTTTTTCATCTGAATTCAAAAGCGATTGAGCAAGCGGTGTATCTGTTAACGAAGGTGCTATACAATTTACACGAATTGTTGGGGCAAATTCAGAGGAGAGTGCTTTCGTTAATCCCTCAATGGCGCCCTTACTGCTTGAAACGATTGAGTGAAAAGGCATGCCTACTTGAACAGCAACAGTTGAAAATAAAACAATTGAAGCGTCCTTCGATTTTTTTAAATTGGGAAATACAGCTTGAATACATTTAATTGCACCACCTACATTAAGCGCATAATCGTTCATAAAATCTGCAATAGGAATTCTATTAAATGGTTTTAATTGAATGGTACCCGGACAAAATACAAGTCCATCAATTATTTCAGGAAGAAAACTAAAATCAAGAGATTCGTTTAAGACATTCAATGGATAATATTTCACATTGCCATTTGAAGTCATTTCATTTTCATGATAGGTAGCAAAAACATGATGATCAACTGAAAGTAATTTAACTAGAGCCTTACCTATTCCAGAGGAACCACCTATAACAAGAAAATTTTTCATTAAAATTATTTTGAACAAATGTAATATGTCATGTTAGTTAAATTGATTGATTAAATTGATAGTTGATTGTTTGCAACTTAAACAGGTGAAATATTATTGATCTATATGTTCATTTAACCCAAATTACGCATTAGAATTTGACAAAGGAAAATGCTAATGCGTTAGTTGGATTTACCCCGATTTAGAAATTGTTTTCAAGCTTTGTAAAAGGTTGAATTACAATTACTTTATCGTTTCGGCATTTCTAATGCTGAATCTGGGTTTATCCAATAATATAACAAATAAAAAAGCCCAGCAATTGCTAGGCTTTCAATAGTGAGTGAGTCGACGATTATTTGTTGACAATAATTTCAGCACCTAAGGCTTGCGCACCTGTGCCACCTAAAAACCCTTTTGCATAAACAGTGTAAATTTTACCAGCGGTTAGTACGATGCCAGGTAACGGTAATGCTACTGTTGAAGTGCCCGCTACACGAACCTCTAAATTATATGTACCTGCATCTAGCGGTGTGAATGCAGTAAATTGTTTGAAAGATTTGTTCCCAAATACAACTCCACCACCAGTAACAGCTACGTCTACTGCAGGTGCGTCAGGAGAAAGATGTACAAATCGAACATGCGCTTTCCCTGCTGCTGGCGCACTTAAATCGTCTGTAAGTACCAAAGCAGAAATTTTTGAAACTGAATCGATCGCGAAGATTGAATAGTTTTGATCTTTGGTAAAGGCAAGGTCAGCATTGATTACCGTTGTTGATGTTCCGGTTACATTTACTTTTATGTTTCGAGTTCCAGAATTAACTGATAAATATCCTGTATTTGCAGGGTAGGTGAGTGCCGCGCTATTTTGTTTAACATTATCAATAAGCAAATCTACTCCAGGTGCATTTGGTGATGCATGTGTAACCAAAATGTTTGAGGTTTCAGGAACTGGAATGATATCTACAATATCATCTTTTTTGCATGATGAGAATGCTAAGATGAAACCCGCTAAAAGAAAAGTGAAAATAAACGATCGATTTAAGATTTGTCTGTTCATATTTATTATTTTTTTTTGTGAATTGCAAACATAGATTTGTGCGCTTCTACAAAAAAATGATACATCTTATACTCTATAAAACTCAATGATAGTGACGACTATAGGCTATAGAAACATAGAAGCCAACCTTTTTTATTTTATTCGCACATGCTTATAAAGAGTAGATTTTATTCAAATACTATTTTAGAAATTTGCGAATCAGATTTTAAAATTATCATCATATCTATATTAAATAATATTGTAAATTTTGATTTGAAACTAAATTCTCAGAAGAATAAGTAGGTTATATTCAAAAAAATAAATTGATATAATGATTTCTATATAAAGAGAAAAGAGTATTTACTACTCAAATGCTAGAATACAGAAACTATTAATGAAACACAATTTCAGAAAGATAAGTATTGTGTCCAATCAATTTTAGTTAGGACTATAATCTATTCTAAGAAACTAAATGAAAATCAAATTATAAATAATGTTGATAGAATCTCATCACAATATTTACAAATAAAAAATTCTAAAGGATGGAATTGGCAATTAAGCTATAGTCAGTTTCTGCTTTGCATTGAAAGCATAATACGTTATTGTAAATGCAATTACTGAAAAACCTAAATCACCGAGTAAACTATTTAAGAAAAAAGTATTGGCCATTTCGCTTTTGTAAAATGGAATGGCCATGGTAAAACATTCAATGAATCCAGCAAATGAATATCCATAATAACCTCCTAAATAGGTTCCTAGATTAGAAAGAAGAAAAAACACCAGAGATCCTGATAGTGTAAAGCCAATTACTCGAATTGCATTTCGTTTAACCAAAAAGGTTCCTAAAAAGGTTACTAGAGCCAACGCAAAATAATTGACAAATTGAGAAATACCATAAAATCCTTGCGTCTCAGTAAATATACTCAATCCAATATCTGAAATAAGCATTGATAATAAAGGAATTAAGTAGGCAACTCGTTTATTTTGCAATACAGAACCACTAAATAAACCAAGTGCTGCTATTGGAACGAGATTATACATATGAAATTCAGCATTCACAACTCTTAATAAAGCAGTTACAAGTACAATGATGCTGACAAATATGATTTGATTGTATTCTCTTTTCATGTTTTATATTATGGTGCAAATTTCAACTTTGTAATTGACAATTACAAGAACTATTTTTTGGTCATTTCACTTTTTAAAAAATCAATCACTTTAACTTCAACTGGATCATTATGATTTAATTCGGATAAATAAAGTGAAACCCAATCTGTGAAATGAATAAAATAAAAGGCTTGTTCCCAATAATTGCCTCCCTTAATAATAATATCAGAACTATTTGAATTATACTTCTTGACTACCTTTTTTAATAGTTGTAGTCGTTGAAGGTTTTTAGGATTATCTTCTTTGTGATAACAATAAACAACAGCAAGAGACGAATGTTCTTTTTTCCATCCAACAATTTCATTATGTGTCATTTCTGGAATCACATTGGTCCAACCTAAAACTTTTGAATTTTCATTCAATTGTTGTCTAAAACGTATTGCCAATCCTTCTCGTCCACTCGTCGTATAAATTGCCATTTCTTTATCAACCAATTTCGATGCAAGAGTTAAAGCACTTTTTTGAATTGCTTTCGTCTCTTTTTCTAACAGTTTGACTCCTGAAAGTATTTCAGCTTCAAATGTAGGTTTGATAAGTTTTGCATACTTTAAAATATATAGCAATTGAATCAATGAATAACCTAAACATGCACGTGGCGGCATACCTCCTGGAATTTCAATCAGTGGGTATTTATTTAATTTGGCAAATTTAGCAAGTTCTCCACCACTTGTAACACAAACGATGGTGGCTTTTACCTGTTTTGCTAATGCAACAGCCTGTAGGGTTTCTTCGGTATTGCCCGAGTATGAGCATGCAATAAATAATGTATTCGCATTTACACTTTTAGGTATTGTATATCCCTTGTTGACAGAAAATGGAATTGCCAATTTGTCAAATACATACTCTTGCACAATGCTGCCACCAATGCCACTTCCACCTAAACCACTTACAACCACTTGGGTAAATGTGTTTGAATGGAAATTAATTTTAGCTTTTTTTGCAATACGGACAGCTTCGTGTATTTGTGCAGGAAAATTCTCAATAAGTTGTTTCATAAAATCTTAAAACCTGTAAATTTAGGCAATTATGAATAGAAATAGAATAATTGGTGCGAAAGGTGAAAAAATAGCCGTTGAGTATTTGATAAAAGAGGGATATGAAATACTTGAATTGAATTGGACTTCTGGTCATAAAGAAATAGATATCATTACTAAAAAGGATGAGATTTATATTTTTATTGAGGTAAAAACCAGAACAAGTACCAAGCTTGGAATGCCTGAAGAGTCTATATCCAAACGAAAAATTCAAAGTGTAACCGATGCGGCTCAAATATATTTATATGATAAGAAGTACAAGGATATTCGCTTCGATGTGATTGCAATTTGCCTGACACCAAATGAAGAAATGGATTTTTTGCATATTAAGGACGCATTTTATTAAACCAATTCTTGGCAATTAATTATTCAAAAAACTTATCTAGTTAGCCATTTGCCAAACACTTTTTGCAAATTGGGCAAAATCAAAAAGGTCATAATAGGTACAACAATTAATGTAATTGGGATTGTTTTTAAATAAATGGGTATATCTAAAGGTAGAATATATCGACCTAAAGTTGCAAGTACTAATGTGATAGTCGGGTAGATGCCTATCCAAATAATAATAGCCAATTTCCAACGTTTAGGTTGTGTTCTCTTAATTTCTTCCGACATAATTCTGTGGGGTAATTTTTTTTAATTCTAATTTAATTTTAGCACTTACTTTCAACGAATCGATAAATGTATGAATAGTTTGTTTGTCCATTTTTTCAGCACCTCGTGTCAATTCTTTTAATGCTTCATAAGGTTTAGGGTATTTTTCTCTGCGTAAAATTGTTTGAATTGCTTCGGCTACCACCGCCCAATTTGATTCGAGGTCAGCATTGATTTTGACTTCATTTATAATCAATTTATTCATGCCCTTAACAAGCGAATTAAAAGCCAATATTGTATGAGCAAATGGAACGCCTATATTTCGCAGAACGGTTGAATCCGTTAGGTCTCTTTGCAAACGTGAAATTGGAAGTTTTGCCGAAAGATGCTCAAATAAAGCATTTGCAATACCTAAATTTCCTTCAGCATTTTCAAAATCAATAGGATTCACCTTGTGAGGCATGGCAGAGCTACCTACTTCATTTTTGTTGACTTTCTGTTTGAAATAATCCATTGAAATATAGGTCCAGATATCTCTACTAAAGTCAAGTAAAATAGTATTGATTCTCTTTAATGCATCAAAATGTGACGCTAACGAATCGTAATGTTCAATTTGCGTGGTAAACTGCATTCGTTTTAAACCCAATTGTTTGTTGACGAATTGATTTGCAAATTTTTTCCAATCAGTTTTAGGATAGGCAATATAATGCGCATTAAAATTTCCAGTAGCTCCTCCAAATTTTGCTGCAAATGGAATAGGTTTCAACAAGTTCAATTGATTTTCTAAACGCTCAATAAAAACCATTATTTCTTTCCCAAGTATAGTTGGAGATGCAGGTTGTCCATGCGTTTTAGCTAACATTGGTATTTTATTCCACGCTTTTGCAAAGGCTTTTAATTGATTGATGATATTTAAAATGCTAGGTAAATAAACTTGTGTAAGCGCATACTTCCAAAGTAGAGGAATAGAAGTGTTATTGATATCTTGAGAGGTGAGTCCAAAATGAATCCATTCTTGTTGTGCATTAAGTTTGAGATCAATCAGTTTTTCTTTTAAAAAATATTCAACTGCTTTTACATCATGGTTTGTAATTTTTTCAATATCCTTTATTTTTTGTGCGTCATTACTGCTAAACTGTAAGACAATAGATCGCAATGACTTAATATTTGAAGAAGATAGAGAAAATAGCTTTAGTTCAGACAAGGCAATAAAATATTCAATTTCTACATGAATGCGATATTTTATAAGTGCGTATTCTGAAAAATAATTTGAAAGTGTTTGAAGTTGATTTTTATAACGACCGTCTATGGGTGAAACCGCGAGTAATGCTTGAGTATCTGACATGAAAAAATAATTAAGGGGCAAAGTTAATCATTGAATGCGGTTGCATCTATATTTGTACAAGAATATGAAAAAAAAGATACGTGTAGGGGCAGTGAGTTATTTGAATACAAAACCCTTGATTTATGGATTTGAGCAAGGTATGATGCATGATGAAATTGAATTACAACTTGATTATCCTTCAAAATTAGCTGGCCTTTTACAAAGAGATCAGCTTGATATCGCCTTGTTGCCTGTGGCTTCAATACCTAATATTTTAGATGCAAATGTCTTCAGCAATTATTGTATCGGCTCTAATCATAAGGTAGCTTCGGTTTGTTTATTTAGCCATGTTCCAATTGAAGAGGTTCAAGAAGTGTATATGGATTATCAATCACGTACGAGTGTTGTTTTGTTTCGAATACTGATGCGTGATTTTTGGAATATCCGGCCTTCATTGCTTGATGCCGATGATCAATATATCAATAAAATTAAAGGTAAGACCGCAGGCATTATTATAGGAGATCGCGCACTTGATCAACTTAGTCAATTTCCATATGTGTATGATTTGGCCGAAGCTTGGAAATCACATACCAGTTTACCATTTGTTTTTGCTACTTGGGTTTCAAATCATAAATTACCTCAATCTTTCATAGACTCTTTTAATTTAGCCAATGCAAAAGGACTTGAATCATTAAATGAAATCATCTCTTCACAATCGTTTGAGACTTACGATTTGAAAAAATATTATACTGAAAATATTAGCTATATATTAGATGAAGAGAAAAAAAAGGGGATGCATTTATTTTTAAAAATGTTGCCAACTTTATAACGACTTAAAATTTTACTCCAAAAGAGATAACCACATTACCCCTGTTATTATTAATACTTGCAGCTTGAACATCCGCATTGTTGCGAGCTAAAATATAAGGTACTTCATTTGTCTTTTGAATTGAATGAATATAGGTGGCATCCAAAAACCAATATCGTTCTCTGTATCCAATGCCTCCACTTATATTGGTTCGTGCGCCACCGATTTTTGAATCTGCATAAGGTGAGCCATAATAGGCTATACCTGTGCGTGCATTAAAATTATTTAGTTTAGCCTCGGCACCCACTCTTAAATTAACAGTACCTTGATAGGTATTTTGTATCACTCTATTCATAGCATCACTCTCAGTTTCATAACCCACTCCATAATTGTATTTCATAAATGAATAGTCAACATATTCTATATCGGCAGTCAAAAATCCTAATTTTCCAAACAACACGGTTCCACTTAAAATGGCTTTATAAGGTGTGGTCATAGAGTAGTTAAATACCAACATCGAGTCTTGTACAAACTTTGTAACTGGGTTTGCTGTTGGATTATTGCTCAATAATAAACTATCAGTATGCGATTCCATTGAAATAGATGATGCGTCGTTTAATTCAATATGGGTTGGCGTATGCAATGCAATACCAACTCTGAATTTTGAATTAGGTTTGAAGATGGCACCAAGTTTTAAATTAATACCATTTCCTGTAGTTGCTAATTGTTCAGTGTACCGCATGTATTTAAAATCATTATTTAAATCATTTGAAGCATCTACTTCATCAAAACGTAAGGTTCTATTATATTTTAAGCTCGAAATTCCTAATGTTGCACCTATCATCAATTTGTCCATATAATTGCCACCAATACTGATTGCGTATTCAGACATACCACCAGTTTCAATCACTCTTTTGGTTTGATTAATACCCGCATCAAAAGGAACATAGGACATAGCCTTATTTGAATCGGCGCCCATTCCTCTATCAATTAAATAAGTTTGATATGCAGCATATGCTGAATAGTTAACGTTATTTAAAGAGTTTGAATTGATACCACCTAAACTATTAAAATCATCCGCAAAACTTTCAATTAAGGAGCTTTTTGTGTTTTTGCCTGAATATATAAATTCATTTTTATAAGTTGCTAAGCGATTCATACCAAATCCGAAATTGATAGATTTCCATCCATTTTTTCGACTATTCGGTGATTTTCTATTATTGGTAATCACAATTCCAAAATTTGACAAATTAAATTTTGAAGCATTCGCTGTGGAACTTGTTCCAAGGTAAGTAGTATTATTTTTTGAAACTGTAAATGAAGGCGAAAACATTAATTCACTGCTTTTATATATTCCTATTCCGGCAGGGTTCACTGATAGACAACTAAAATCGGCGCCTATACTACCAACAGCACCTCCAATTCCCATTCCTCTAGCTGTTCCTTGATAAGGTGTAAAGCTATATCGAAGTGCATCAAACTCATCTTGGGCTGATACGTGTTTAACTATGGCCGCTATTGCTAGCAGGCAAATAAATCGTTTTTTCATTTTAATATTTTTTTGAAACTGAATTGAAAAAAAGTAGTTAGTCATTATTATTAGACTAACTACTCTTTAAATTATCTTCTTCTTCCACCACCTGGATTTCCCATAGAAGGACTTTGCATTCTTGGTGTTTCAGAGCGAGGAGATTCCATTCTTGGTGTAGAACGTTGTTCTCTTTGAGGTGCTTCATAGCGTGGTGCGCTTCTTTCTTGACGTTGTTGATTTCTCTCTTCTCTCATTCGATTATTATTCTCGCGCTCTTGGTTCATTCTTTCTTGACGTTGTTGATTTCGCATTCTTTCTTGATTCTCACGTTGTTCTCTTTGTTGATTTTCAATTCTTTCGCGATTGTTATTTTGCTCACTTTGTTGATTTTGCATTCTTTCTTGATTCATACGTTGTTCGCGTTGTTGATTCTCCATGCGCTCACGATTTTCATTTTGCTCGCGTTGTTGATTTTGAATTCTTTCACGATTAACACGTTGTTCGTTTTGTTGTTCTTGAATTCTATCATTATTGATTCTATCAACTTGTTGTTGATCATTCACTCTATTTTGATAAGGATTACGTGTCCTTACTTTGGTATCATTTTCATTAGTTGTGTTCGAACGAATTGGCGTATTATTTAATTCATTATTCTTAGTCTTTACATCATAATTTAAGTTTCTAACACTTCTTGTTTCTCCATTATTATTTATTCTTGTTCTATCTATGCTATTGTTATTAGATTTAATTACTTTTCTACCATCATCAATTGTTGATAAATTATTAGTGTTTCGAATACTATTTCTATTCATGCGGATGCCGCTATTGGTTGATGTTCGTGGACCATATATATAACCAGTACTATTGCCAAAACCATTTCCATTGCTATAAAACCCATCCCAATATCCATTATAATAGCCGTTATAATAACCATTGTTGTACCCATTATTAAAACCCCAACCATAATTATTACCCCAACCATTATTATAGCCCCATCCAAAGTTGTTACCCCATCCGTTGTTCCAATTATTTCCACAACCCCAGCTATTGTAAGGATTACCATAGTTGAAACCATTCCAACCACTATAACAACCCCAATTGTTTCCCCAACCGTTACCCCAGTTATTACCCCAGTTATTTCCATAATACCAATTAGGATAACCCCAACCTACTGAAAAAGAAGGATAACCATAACTCATATCCCACCAAAAAGGATCTAGAAAGAAAGAGCTATAATAGCCAAATCTCCAGAAGGAGTGATTAAATCGACGAATTCGAGATGCATAATAATAGTCATCATCATCATAATCAATTAATTCGTCATCATTATCGAAGGAATAGCTTCGACTATTTCCATCAGCATTTGAATTCTTATTGTATGAATCATTTCGCTGATTGGCTTCCTGGTCAAATGTTTGTTGTGATGGAGCCGGTGCCGAATTATTTGAATTCGAGGTGCCTGAATCATAAACATCATCGTAGTTTTGTGCTGTTAATGAACCAACTCCTAAAAGCATTGTCATTACTAAGGTCAGAATTACATTTTTCATGATAAATCGTTTTATATTTTATGCTAAATTTCGTTTTCCGAAAATACGACACTCTGACGAACTCAGGTGCAAAAAGTTAAATTTAACAAGCTAAATATGAGCTCTTTAACAACCCATAAGTAATTGAAGTAAATGACTGAAAAAAATAATCGTAAATAGTTGTAAATCATTACAAAATACATATTAATAAATATATTATGATTATGAAAAAACTTAGTCTTAATTTGCGAGGCTTTATACTTCAATTAAAGTGAATATATTTTAAAACAACTAGATAATTTTTTAAGTAATGAGTAAAGAAATAACATCACGAGCAAGTGATTATAGTCAGTGGTATAACGACTTAGTTTTAAAAGCTGGTTTGGCTGACTATAGTGCAGTGCGAGGTTGTATGGTGATTAAGCCTTATGGTTACGCGCTTTGGGAAAATATGAGAGATGTATTAGATAAAATGTTTAAAGATACTGGGCACGTGAATGCGTATTTTCCCATCTTTATTCCAAAAAGTTTATTTGAAGCCGAAGAAAAGAATGCTGAAGGTTTTGCTAAAGAGTGCGCAGTAGTTACACATTATCGATTGAAAGCCGATCCTAATAATAAAGGAAAATTAATAGTAGATCCTGAGGCGAAACTTGAAGAAGAATTAGTTGTTCGTCCGACTTCAGAGGCAATTATTTGGAATACATATAAAACTTGGATACAATCTTATCGTGATCTACCCCTCTTAATTAATCAATGGGCCAATGTTGTAAGATGGGAAATGAGAACTCGATTATTTTTAAGAACTGCAGAGTTTCTTTGGCAAGAAGGTCATACGGCACATGCCACCAAACAAGAGGCTATAGATGAAACAACACAAATGTTGGAAGTGTATGCAAATTTTGCAGAAAACTATATGGCAATGCCAGTTATGAAAGGAGTGAAAACGGCGAATGAGAGATTTGCAGGTGCTGAAGATACTTATTGTATTGAGGCTTTAATGCAAGATGGAAAAGCCTTGCAAGCTGGGACTTCACATTTTTTAGGACAAAATTTTGCAAAAGCATTCGATGTTACTTTCGTAAATAAGGAAAATAAACCAGAACATGTTTGGGCAACTTCGTGGGGAGTTTCAACGCGTTTAATCGGAGCACTCGTCATGGCTCATAGTGATGATGAAGGTTTGGTTTTGCCTCCTAAATTAGCGCCAATTCAAGTTGTTATTGTGCCTATTTATAAAGGTGAAGAAACTAAAAACCTGATCGATGACAAAGCAAAATCTATTGTAGCGAATCTTAAATTGAAAGGCATAAGAGTTAAATTTGATGATGCAGAAAACCAACGACCAGGTTGGAAATTTGCCGAATATGAAATGAAAGGTGTTCCTGTTCGCATTGCAATTGGTGCCAGAGATATTGAAAATAATGTGGTTGAATTAGCAAGACGAGATACACGAGAGAAATTATCAGTTTCATTAAATGGTTTAGAAGATCATATCGTGAATCTACTTGATGAAATTCAAATGAGTATTTTTAATAAAGCTCAAGACTTCAGAAATCAACATATCACAGAAGTCAATTCATGGGAAGAGTTTGTAAAAACATTAGATGAAAAAGGAGGTTTTGTGAGTGCACATTGGGATGGTACGCCTGAAACAGAAGAGAAAATTAAGACACAAACCAAAGCCACTATACGATGTATTCCACTTAACAATAAGCAAGAATCTGGAATATGTATTTTATCTGGAAATGAGAGTAAAGAAAGAGTGTTATTCGCAAGGGCTTATTAATTATAATTGATTATGAACGACAACAAAAAAGAAGGGTCGATTTTTAATTTAACTGTCGATGACGAATCTCGTTATCAATTAAAGGAAATTGCAAAGTGGGCAAGGTTTTTGGGTATTGTCGGAATCATTATCTCTTGCATTATTTTTATTGCTGCATTGTGGTTGTTTTTTACGCAAATTCAATTAGGAGGTATGTCTAATTTAATTTTAGGATTAAGCTATTTGGTAGCTTGCTTTCTCTATTTTTATCCTATCATGACATTGTATTCTTTTGGAAAAAAAATGCGAATGGCCATGTTGCAAAATGATCAAGTTTTGATGAACCAATCACTTAAGAAACTAAAAAATTGTTTTCTTTATATTGGCATAACAACTATAATTTTGATTGCGACTTACGGAATTATTGCAATTGCAGGATTGGTTTATTATGCTTCTTCAATTTAATTTTATGGAAACAACAACAACCTTAAATTCATCATTAAAAAATCAGATAACTACAACCATAGTATGGGCGCGTTATGCTGCCATTATTTCATTAGTCAATTTAGGACTCAGCTTGTTACAACTTATTGTAGGGTTTATAAAAGGTAATCCATTTATTTTAGTAACTGTTTTATTCTTTATTATCTCAACCTCAATTGGTTTAGTATTATCTATTAATTTACTTCGATATTCGAGCTTTGCAAAAGCGGGCATACAATCTGAAAATTCGACTGCTTTTTATCAATCACTTTATCATTTAAAAATTTATTTTTTGGTAATGGGTGTTTTGTTTCTAATTGCTATATCTCTCCTTATTCTTATTTTTATATTTTGGATCATTTCAATCATTATAACAGCAGCCAATTAAAATTATGATAGATAGCAACGAATCCATATTGCAACTTGTGAATATCGACTCTTCAGGAAGAAATCTTTTAGAGAGTTCTGGTAAATGGGCCAAGTTTATAGGCATCACGTATCTTACAATGGCCGGTTTGCTTTTAGTAATTACTGTGCTCTTATTTGCGAACTTAGATTTAATTGCCAATGCATTTATGAATGTAAATGGTATGAGTCAAGCTTCACTAGATTTTATGATGGGAGCTGGCAAATGGCTCTTTGTTTTAGTAACCTTATTATCGTTTTGTGTTATGTTTTTAAATGGCTATTTTTTAGTCAAATTTGGCATAAGTTCAAAAAATTATTCTCACACATATAATGAAAGTGCTTTATCTAATTCATTTATATTTTTAAGTCGATATCTTATACTCACCACGGTACTCTCTGTTGTTTCAACAGTTTCATCAGTATTGGCTTTTCTTTATTTTATTTGATTGGATTTTGCTTATAGTCTGACCTAGACACTTGCATACATTTTTTCAATGATATTGACCACCATTTTCCCTTCATAGGCATTTGTCATGATCGTTTCTTTTCCTTGAAGTGTTTTAATCACATTGTCAATCATTTTATCATGGTTACTCATACTACCTTGATACTTTCCATAATCATTCGATTTGGATTGAATATTTATTTCAGGTAAAGTAATAAGA
>DAOOQH010000062.1:0-15302 GCA_035388625.1 Chitinophagaceae bacterium
GAAGAGTTAAGTTTAGAGATGAATAATCATCTAAAATATTTCATTTTAATATAATGAACATTTTTTAATGCCCCATTTATGCAGAAGATGATTAAATGAAACTCTTAAAACGCCCATACCATATTGTGCGCTTCTTCTGAAATTAATACTCGATGCATCTTCAAAGTATTTTGTTGGACAGGTAATTTCGGCGATCTCATAGTTTTTCATAAATACTTGAGAAAGCATTTCATTATCAAAAACAAAATCATCGTTGTTAGAATTGTATTTAATAGAAAGTAAAACTTCTTTTGAGAACGCTCTATATCCAGTATGGTATTCACTCAATTTTTGACCGATTAAAATGTTTTCGGTAAGGGTAAGCATTCTGTTAAAGACATATTTATAATAGGGCATTCCGCCTCTCAAAGCACCTTTCCCAAGAATTCTTGAACCAAGTACCACTTGATATAAATCATTTGCAATGATACTACACATAGCAGGTATTAGTAGCGGTGTGTATTGATAATCGGGATGCAACATAACCACGATATCAGCATTCAATTCAAGTGCTTTATTATAACAGCTTTTCTGATTGCCCCCATAACCCTTATTACGATCGTGCTTAATGATATGTTTGATTCCAAGTTGATTGGCAACCTCAATTGTATTGTCTTTACTTACATCATCAACCAATACCACATCATCCACTATATCAAATGGAATTTCTTTATAAGTTCGTTCGAGCGTTTTAGCTGCATTATATGCAGGCAGAACAATCACTATTTTTTTATTGTTTAACATTTGTCACGCAAGATAAAAATAAGTTTATGATTCTCTCATAGTTAGATTGAATATTTTTGAATTTGTATTCACTAAATTCGAAGTGGCATGTGCTATAATCCTTTCATTATCATCGTATAAAGTGCATTCAACATTGGCTATTTTCTTTCCACTTCTTAAAACTTTTGCCTTAACGATGACAGTGCTATCTAAATCAGCACTATAAAGAAAATTGACGTTTAAGCTAACCGTTGTATAAAATGTATCATAACCCATGCTGTAAAAACTCAAACCACATAACTCGTCCGCAATCATGCTTATCATGCCTCCATGTAACTGATTTGAAGGATTTGTCATTTCCTTTCTAACCTTAATCGAGGCTTCAATATATCCATGTTCTACTAACAATAATTTGTAATGAAGCCATTTGCCACCCGCAGAAAGTGTTTGTGTAAAAAAATGACCTTCAATTGATTTTAAATTTTCGAAATTATTATTTTTCATAAGCGGCAAAAGTATCATTTTATCTTGAACTTGGTTCTTTTCATGATTGGTATACCACAATCTAAATAGATGCGCAAAAGTCAAGCGAAATCACTAAAACGGAATAAATGGAGATAAAAATTGGGTCAATCTAAATTTATTACTTTTTAGGTGTGTCTACAATCAGACTTGAAATAAACATACTGTATAAATAAGATTAATAAGAAGTCTAGAGTTCTTGTTTTACTTTTACCAAACAAATTTTATAAAATGACAATCACCCAAATCGAGTATATAGTAGCAGTTGAAAAAAATGGAAGTTTTGTAACTGCAGCAGAAAAATGTTTTGTAACTCAGCCAACCTTGAGTATGCAAATTCAAAAACTAGAAGAAGAACTTGGAATTAAAATATTTGATCGTAATCATCATCCAATTATTGCGACCGATATGGGTAAAATCATCATCGATCAGGCTAAAAAAGTATTGTTTGAACGTGATAAAATCGATGAGATCATTTCTTCTCAAAAAAGTGAATTAATTGGAGCGCTCAATATTGGAATTATTCCAACTGTAGCGCCAAGTATAGTGCCTCGTGCATTAAAATCTTTTGTAAAGAAATACCCATCAGTTGATATCACTATCACGGAAATGAATACCGATCAAATTACACATAAATTGAAAGATGGTGAAATTGATTTTGGGATTTTAAGTACACCACTTTACGAAAAATCATTGAAGGAAAGTCCTTTATATCAAGAGCCATATGTTGTGTATGCTGCAAAAGGGCATAAACTCTTAAAAGGAAAATTAGTAGACCCAAAAGAAATCGATGTTAATGAAATGTGGTCGTTAGGTGATGAACATTGTATGCGTTTTCAAGTGATTAATTTATGTGGGAAGCAAAAATTCTATGGCGCTCAAAATAATTTTAATTATAATTCTGGTTCAATTCTTTCTTTAATCAGAATGGTTGATATAAATGGTGGATTAACAATTCTGCCTGAATTAAGTTTGACTGATTTTCCTGCGGAAATGATGGAACAAGTACGATATTTTAAAGAACCGATGCCAGTTCGTGAAATAAGTTTGGTAACAAATAAATATTTTACAAAAAACAAATTGGCGATTTCATTTACAGAAAGTATAGTTTCTAATATTCCTGAAGCCATGCGAAGTAAGAAGAAAAAAGTGAATGTACTACCGATCAACTAGGAAGAGGCATATGCAATAAAATAGGTATTCACGCCATCAATCAAAAATTTTACTTTTTTGAAATGAAGTTTTAGGAGACTCTCAATTTCAACTATTTTATTATCATCATTGAGTATCATGTTGAAGACGCAGATGCCTTGAGGAGTTAGTGTTTCATTACACAATTCTACAAACGATTTTGAATAAGTGAATTCTGGTTGAACTAAATCACGAAAGATATCAATACCAATCAAATCAAATCTCTTGGTATTATTCCTTAGAAAATTGACAGCATCATCACAAACCCAATTCACATTTTTTCTTCTATTTAAATCCATGTATTTGATACTTAAATTCAGTATATCTTCATCATTGTCAACAAGTGTGGACGATGGAAATTGATGATATTTATCTTGTAAAATTTTGAGTGCACTTCCCAAACCAGTACCCAAAAGCAGAAAAGAGTTAATTTGACTGATATCATTTTTAATATATGCGAATGATTTTCGAAATGGATTATACTTAATGCCATATGAATAAATAGCTCGCGGTGTCACCAACATCAATTGATTACAATAAACTTGAATTTGTAGTACAGTCAAATTTTTGCCAATTGTTTTTTCAATGCTTATTGGTATCAAATAACTGAGTACTTTCTTATATAATGGAATTGGAACTTGCAAGATTCAAATCTAATAAAAGATGATGGCTTTATTAGATTTGGGTGCTAAATTTCAAAGTTTATTTTTTGTTAGACTATCGTTCACCAAATAATAAACTTCCAATTCGTACCATGGTGCTGCCTTCCTCAATGGCTATTTGATAATCACTACTCATACCCATTGAAAGTTCAGTAAAATTTTTATCTCCAACTAAATAAGATTGTTTTGCAAATAAGAATTTGTTTTTTAATTCTTGAAACTCTTTTCTGATTTGATTTTCATTATCGGTATTTGTAGCCATACCCATTAAGCCTACAATACGAATATGTGAAAGTGAGTTTGAATGACTTGTATAGTATTCTAAAATTTCAATTAACTCTTTAGTATCTAAACCAAATTTTGTTTCTTCTTCTGCAATATGCATCTGAAGTAAAACATCAATTTTTCTTTCGCATTTAGCAGCTTGTTTTTCAATTTCAAATAAAAGTTTCAAACTATCAACTGCATGTATCATGTATACAAAAGGTGCAATATATTTTACTTTATTCGTTTGCAAATGGCCAATGAGATGCCATTCAATATCCTTTGGAAGTTGTTCGTATTTATCAACCATTTCCTGCACTTTGTTTTCCCCAAATGCTTTTTGCCCTTGATTATATAATACTTCAATGGCCTGAATTGGTTTGGTTTTTGAAACGGCAATGAGTTTCGTTTTGCCTAATTGTGATAGTATAGTTGGATAATTTGACATGTCATTAATTGGCAACAATTTTTTATTTTGAAAAAACTTAAAAAACGGAGAGCCATTTTTTATTCTTTGATCAATATCTTTTTAGCAATCCCTTGATTAGTGTTTACGAGAAGATAATAGGCACCATTCGGTAAATGTTCAATATGAATTGTATTGTTAGAATTTGACTGTTCAATCATTTTTTCCCCAATTAAATTATAAAGATGACAGGATAAAATTTCAAGTTTCATTTTTGATTCGATATGAATCAAAGTTTTTGACGGATTTGGATAAACTTGAATATCTTGATTGAACGTATTATTTGATACAGCAAGACTTGAACAATCGGCGCTACCCCAAATGCACTCTGCAAATTGAGGATAATCAATAAAAGGATTACGATTTCCTTGTATTGTAAACACTGCATTATTACGGTCGATTTCCTTCTGACTAACCGGATCTAATTGATGCCAATTGAGCAATAAAGTTATTGCCTCAGATTTTAAGATTGAACCATTTGCCATCTCCCAATTTGTCCATCCTGCATCTTCACCTTCGTAACGAGTTGACATATAGAAATATACCCTAGCTAAATCTCCCTTAAATGAATCGATGGGTTCAAATACATCATTGGTATAACCTGCATAGGTTGTTGAAGTGCCTGTTTTTGAACCATTATCAGATGTCCATGAAACCGAATTGACTTTGCCATAAGGGAAATTGCCTCGTTTATTATTCACCCAACCATCTGTTGGAAATATTTGTTGAAGATCAGTATACATGGGTGGTACACCTCCGAAATAAGTTGATGGCCAAGTGTGTTCTCTATTATAACAATCTCCTTCACTATTATAGGTACCACATTGATTGGTACCTAAAGTATAGAGATAGGGTGGTGTGCCGCCTGGAATATCTGAATAAATATCCCAAACATCATTGCCTCCTTTATTATCAGTTGTGTAAAATGCTGTCCACAAATCAGAATAAGTTATAACAGTATGGTTTTTTATTATATTATAAAGGGCAGTTTTAAGCACAGTGCCATTCTTTCCAAAAGCAGCATTATAATATTGCGCGTTTGCGCTTTGAGCTAAAATAATTATGCAGAAAAAGAATAATTGTTTGAGGTATTGAATCATTTGAGTTTTAATTGATCGAAATAGAGTATACACACTTATTATGAATAAGTATTGAATATTAGAGAGTAAAAGTAAGGGTTTGATAGCAAATAGAAACTAATTCATAGATTTCATTTTAAATCTATTATCGAATTAAAGTGATATCACCTTTTGAAAAATATTCAACCTTTGTTACTCGGCATCGATATTTGATTTGATAATAATATGATCCGATTTCAGCTTCCTTGTTTTTATAAAATCCATTCCATTTATCCGTAACTGAATTTGTTTCAAACACAAGTTGCCCCCAACGATTATAAATCGCAAAATATTCTAACTGAATTCCATCTGTATTAACTAAACTGAATTCATCATTTTTAAAATCATTATTAGGCGAAAAAGCATTAGGGATGAATAGATTACAATTGCAACCAGAATCTATTAATCCAACTAAGATAGTATCTCGATTTACACAATTGTTGACATTAATTTCAACCCAATATTGTCCAGGTGAATTAATTAGCAGTGTTGGTTGTTCAGAATTGTCTTGCCACAAATAGCTAGCATTTGGGGTAGTTGCATTTAAGATTAATTTTTCACCTAAACATATTAATGTATCATTTCCAATGAAGATGGGTGGAGGATCGAGATAATCAATTTGGATTGTGTCTGATGCCTTACAATTATTAATTGTCATCTCTACCCAATAGGTGCCAGCTTGAGTTACAGTAAATGTATTGGAGGTGGAATTATCTTGCCAAAGAAAAGTTGCACCAATAATTGATGGTACTGATAAATTGTAGATATCGTCTTTACAAAGCGATGTGTCTTTTCCTAGTTGAACTGATGCGCCAATCACTGTAATTTTGATTGTATCAGAACTTACACATCCTGACGCATCAATTGCAGTCACATAATAAGTGCCAGGTGAAGTTGCTAAATAGGTTGAATTAGTAGAAAGATCTTGCCATGAATAACTAACAAAAGGACCAACCGCTGATAATAAAATATTTTGTTGACTACATAGAACTGTATCGTTCCCTAATTGAACGCCAATTGATGGTGCCGCTGGTAAATAATATTGAATGCTTGCATTAGGAATATAAACTAAACTGGTACTCATTCCATCTGTTGCACCATAAGGAGTGTTGAAGCAAGTATGAATTGGATTTTGTATCATTCCACTAGTGCCTGGTAATAATTCAGATATAACATTAACCGGTAATATGGGAGCACTGACCATAATAAGTCCAGTACCACCACCTCCACCTGGACCCGCACATCCATAAAAGGAACCTGGTCCTTGATCACCGCCATGCCCTCCATTTGCTTTAATTGATAAATTGCCAATATAATTTTGGCATTCAATCAAAATTGCTCCTCCTGCACCTCCACCTCCTGCTCCGTCAGAAATGCCAGTAGCGAGCACTAAATTGTCGGCACCATTACTTAAAATCTGATTATTATTTCCAGTGATTGAATTTGCTTTCATCATAATAATTCCACCACCATTTGTGCCATCACTACCCACATTATTATTGTAATCTCCACAGCCTCCTCCACCTCCCATAACCAAAAGTTGGTAGCCTGATGCTAAATATGGAATTGTTTCGCCACCCAAACCACCATTACTGTTAATAACACAACCTTCTAATTCATTTCCGCCCTTTCCTCCATAAGTATAATTTCCACCTCCACCACCGCCACAATTATGCTTGTTACCACCTCCACCACCGTTTGCGAGATGCCCTTTTCCAGCCATTTTAAAATTACTTAATTCAGCCACTCCTTCACCCTTCATAGCGCCACCATTAATCCAGAAACCACCAGGTTGAAATAAATCGTAGTAGTAATCCATTGATGAACCTCCGCAACTTCCATCTGGGTTATTTGAAATATTTCCACCCTTAAATCCATTTCCGGTAACATCAATATTGGCATTTAATGTAAGCGAATTTGTTACAAAAAAAGCCAATACGCCACCTATTTGACCATTCCAAGGTAGGCAACTCAAAGTGCCAGTTACCACCGCATTATTATATACAGGGATGGATACTAATTGCACCCTGCCATTTATATTGTAGACATTTGACAAACTACCAAAAAATGATATAGAGTTGCCAGCAATTGAAGCAATTTTAAAGACTTCGTATTTGCCCACAGATTGAATAGATTGAATACTTCCAAAAGAACTTGTAGTTGAAAGAGAATCTATAATTGCACCTTTCATTTGTATAATCATTACAGAATCTCCAACATTAAATCCTGAAGTTGAATTCACATTGATAGTTGTTAAACATGCAGCCGATATTATTGAAGTTACTGATGCATAAGCATTAATTACACCACTAATATTTGTTGTTTGAGCACTTGAATAGAAAGGGATAAACAAGCCTAAACATAAAATAAATGTTTTGAATATTTGTTTCATATATTATTTTCAAAAGTGTTAATCAAAGGGGTAAATTTTCATTACATTTTCGTATTCACCGCTGCAATACATTTATCAATCATCAAAACATATTTGTCTATTTCTTTTTGTAATATTTTCTTGTCAGATTGAATTGAATCACTAATTCGATAATGTTGTAGCGTTTGTGCAATTTTTTCTGATTCCTTTTTCTGTGTCTCTATTTGTTGTAAATATTCAAAAACTGATTTTCGCAATTCTTCATTCTCAGCTTCTAATCTTATTGTTCGAGCCTTTAGTTTTTTTATTTTAGAATTAATTTCAACTAAATGATGTTCAATAATTTTTTCCATATTTATTTATTGTTTAGCTAAAATTTTGAAATATTTACTTTGCAATAAAGATACAATATTGATTTTTTAAATTTTATTATTTAAATGAAATTAAAAATTCATTTCGATTTACTATGAGTAAAATTACTAATTTCACGCCTAAAAATTACACAATCATGACTTTTGAACAATCAATAGCAGAAGCCTATACATTTAAAGGAGAAAGTTTTTTATTAGGAGGTGCCGTACTTGAAGGTAAGACCATAACGGGTAGTAAAGTGAATTTGCCCTTAAAAACGATGAACAGACATGGGCTTATTGCAGGAGCTACTGGTACTGGAAAGACAAAAACCTTGCAGTATTTAGCAGAAGGTTTAAGTGATGCTTGTGTGCCTGTGATGATGATGGATATTAAAGGCGATTTGAGCGGAATCGGGGCGTCAGGTGTATCGAACGAAAAAATAACAGAGCGTTGCGCCTTATTAGGTATTGAATATAAACCCTCTGCTTATCCGATTGAATTTTTAACGTTAAGTAATGAGCCCGGATCCAGACTTAGAGCAACGGTGAGTGAATTTGGCCCTGTTCTTTTTTCAAAAATACTTGGATTGAATGATACACAAGAAGGCATTGTATCTATGATATTTAAATATTGCGATGATCATCAATTGCCCTTACTTGATTTGAAAGATATGATTCGAGTTCTTCAATACATGAATAAAGAAGGTAAGGATGAAATTAAAGAAGCTTATGGCAATATCTCATCTCAATCGACTGGAACAATTCTTCGAAAAATAATTGAATTGCAACAACAGAAAGCCGATGTTTTTTTTGGAGAGAAATCTTTCGAAGTAGATGATTTGATGCGAATAAGTGATGATGGTCGCGGTATGATTTCAATTGTAAGAGTTGCCGATTTGCAGGATAGACCCAAATTGTTTTCGACGTTTATGTTGCAATTACTTGCCGAGTTATATGCAAGTCTGCCAGAAGCCGGTGATTTAGATAAACCTAAACTCGCATTATTTATTGATGAAGCTCATTTAATATTTCAGGATGCAACAGAAGCTTTATTACAACAATTAGAAACGGTTATCAAATTAATTCGCTCAAAAGGAGTGGGCATCTTTTTTATTACTCAAAATCCAAACGATATACCACAGGCGATACTTGGGCAATTAGGATTGAAAATTCAACATGCATTGCGTGCGTTTACTGCAAAAGATAGACAAGATATTAAAAAGGTGGCTGAAAATTATCCTGAAACTGCATTTTATCAAACCGAAGATTTAATCACACAACTCGGTATTGGAGAGGCTTTTGTAACCTTACTCAATGAAAAAGGTATTCCAACTCCTTTGGTTCATGCTATGATATGTCCACCTCGTTCACGTATGGATGTATTAACCGATTCAGAAATTAATGCCATTGTAGCGCAATCAAAAATTGCTAAAAAGTATAATGTAGAAATGGATTCTAAAAGCGCTTATGAATTACTCAACGAAAAATTGAGTGAGGCTGGCGGTGCAGAGGCTTTAGAAGAGAAGAAGGCTGAGAGTAAGAAGGAAGAGAAAAGTACACTTGAGTCAATACTTGAAAATCCAGTTGCAAGGCAAGTAGGTCGAACAGCGGCTAGTATTATTACACGTTCATTGCTAGGTGTGCTTGGTTTAGGCGGTACATCCTCTAGAAGAAAAAAAACAAGCTGGTTTTAGACCAACTTGTTTTTGAATATAATTTTTTAAGGAGTTCTTTGTTAGAATTGCAATCCCATCCGGATAGCAAATCTTGAAGCAACATTCCTATATAACTCATCATAGGGTTGTTGACTCGGCCATGTATAATTGGTATAACTATATTTGGTTTCTTTGAAACTCATACCAATAGAAAAATTGTAGTATAAATTGCCTGCTAACTTGGTTTTCATGCCAATTCCATAATCATGATATAATCCAGTATGTAATTTGAAAGCAGGTTGTCCATTACTCCATTCTCTTGGAAATCTTGCATTAGAATGTAACATTTTATTGATACCTAAATCGCCATAAACGTAAGCGCTAAAACGTTTTTCGTAGAAGGTAAATCTGCCATCTAAAAATAGTGGAAATGAATTGGCAAAGTAGGGGTCAATGGCAGCTCCAACGCCTAAAAAGTATCGCTTATATTGTGCGCCAAATACAACTTGGAAAGCGGGATGAACTTCTTCACCATTACCTATGACACCCACTTGTTGAATGGTTGAAAACCTAATTTTCTTTCCATCAATCTCTCGATCTGATGATTTAATTTGTGCATTTGCATTGCTTATGATATTCAAACATACCAGCAATAAAAGAATAATTCGCATCTTATTTAGTTGATATTTTACTTAATAATTTAATATTGTTTTCATCACTATAATCATATTGGTAAACACCATCTTCTGCAGCCACATAAGCTCGTTTGTTATATGCTATCACATCATAAGTTTTTGCCATTGAAATGGTTTTAATTGTTTTTAAATCATTGATATCAGTGGCATCTAAAATTTTTAATCCATCAACACCATCGCAAATAAATAATAATTTTCCATCTTTACTTAAACCATGAGGGTTCGTAAATGGATAGGTTTTTTTCAAGATTGGGTTTGTGATATTAGTAATATCTACTATTTCTAGTTGATTTGAAATGCCTTGGCAATTGGTACCACTTCGTAATGTGATATATGCATAGTTATCTTCTGCAATTACAGGATCGCACATATTAGCATGTAAAAAAGTACTGAGTTGTGTTGGATTGGTTGGATTAGAAATAGAATAGATAAACATACCTGTTTGTGAACCTATAAATAATTTGTCTTTTAGCGGATAAATTGTTTCAATATTCCAGCCCATTTGAACACTGCTTTTAGCAATAGGAGAATTAGCATTGCTGATATCAAATACACGTAAAGTTGAACTACTTACTGTGTAAAGGTATTCGTTTACGATCACAAATCTAGCCATAGAACCTGCTACACCTGTGATGGATGGACTTTGTGATGATCCGAAATTATCTAACGTGGCTACCCCATTTGCTGTCATAAATTTCGTATAGTACTCACCAGTTGTGGTCGTGTCTTTTGTAATCCATTCTACTATTACACTGTTTGAGTCGATTGAAAATCCATTGACAGTATTTCGCTCTGGAAAAACATTTTTGGCGATATTGACTAATTTGATATTTGAAGGATTGGAAATATCAATTGAAAGTAAATCAATAAAGCAATCTGCCAATAGAATATTTCCTTTTACTACAACATCTTCAGTGCCAGGAATTGGAATGAAAGATTCATTAATAGGGGATGAGGGATTGGCATTATTAATAATATGAACACCTTTGTTTTTCTCAGTTAAGAAAATATAATTCCCTTTTAAAAACATTTTTCCTCCAGACAAAATTGAGGTAGCAGGTTGCGTTTGAATATTATCATACACTTCTTGCTTAAGTTTATAAACGGGTCGTGTGATTTTAAATGTTCTGGTTGTTTTGTTTTGGATACAACTTGTAAAAATTGCTGAGATACACAAAATAGAGACTGACAAAGAAATCAACTGTTTCATAATAAAATATTTTTTGTTTACACTCAAGACGAAAGCAAGTTTAAAAAGCATGGGTAGATATTTAAATTATTTTTTTTCTTCCAACTAACATACCTAAAGTATGGAGCCCAACACTTAATGTAATGAGTCCGATACCGATATAGAAACCAATGCCAAGCTCTTTATTTTCATGATAAATTAAAATCGCCAATAAAATACCATACACTGGTTCGAGATTCACCAATAATACAGCTGTAAAAGATGATATTTTTTTTAAGGCGCTTAAAGCAAGCGACTGTCCCCAAACAGTACAACATAAACTTAAAATACCTAACCAAACCCAATCCATATTACTTGGTTTGAAGTTTGTATTAGGAAAATAGTACAGGTAGATAGGTAATAATAATGTGAGAAATAAAAAGCCAGATCCAATTTCATAAAAAGCCACCATTCGTGAAGGATAATTATTGACAATCTTCTTATTCATGATTGTAAATACTGAACTCAACGCGGCAGCCGTAATACCTAATCCTATGCCAATTGCATATTGAATTTCAAAATGATAAATACAATACATGCCAATGAGGGCTATGCAACCAACTAAAAGCTCTTTGTAGTTAAATTTCATTTTAAATACAAGCGGTTCAAGTAAAGCGGTAAATATGCCAGCGGTGGCCAAACAAGTTAAAGCAATTGATGCATTAGCGTATTTAATTGATCCATAAAAAGCCACCCAATGAATAGCAATGATCGATCCAATACCCATAAATCGGAATAATTCAGCTCGCGATATTTTAATAAATTCCTTTCGATAATATAAAATAATTAAGAAAATAGCGGCCGTAATCCAGGTTCTATGCCAAACTAGTGGAAATTCTTTGAGTTCAATTGCACGTCCTAAAACCCCTGTAAAGCCCCATAGGAACACAGCTAGATGCATTTTTAATAAGGCATTTTTCATAATTTGACACAAAATAGCAGAAATATCTGCTAATAGTTGGCATTTAAGAAAGAAAATTATACTTTTGCCATCCTTAAAAAAAATTAGTAGCGATGCCAAAGATGAAGACCCACTCCCGTGCCAAGAAAACTTTCAAAATTACAGGAAGTGGAAAAGTAAAACGTTTTAAAGCTTATAAAAGTCACTTGTTGACTAAAAAAGCAACCTCACGTAAGCGTCATTTACGAGGTAGTACTTTAGTAGACAAAACCAATCTTAGAATGGTTAACCGTCTTCTTTGTATAGGAGGATAAGCCTTAAAACATAAGAGCAGTCAATTGGTAACAAAGGCTGTTTGTAAAATATAAAGTAATAACAGTCAAAAAAATTAAAATATGCCACGTTCAAAAAACGCCGTAGCAAGCAGAGCCAGAAAGAAAAAAATATTAGCACAAGCTAAAGGATATTATGGTAAACGTAAAAATGTATTTACCGTAGCCAAAAACGTTGTTGAAAAAGGGATGACCTACAAATTTGTTGGTCGTAAATTAAAGAAGCGTGACTTTAGAACATTATGGATTGCTCGTATTAATGCGGCAGTTCGTGCTGAAGGAATGAACTATTCAACTTTCATCAACAAATTAGCAAAAGCAGATATCACTTTGAACCGTAAAGTATTAGCTGATATGGCTATGAACGAACCGGATACATTTAAAGCGATATTAGCTAAGGTTAAGTAGTTTTGAATTAAAGAAATTAGTAAGCGCACTTAGTGGCGCTTTTTTTCGTTACGGTAATGGATAGATTTAAATAAGATGAAAAATATCTTGTGATTTATATCATGAATTAAAATGTTGAAAATAAGAATTATATTTTCTTCTTTGATTAACTTTGGCGCGGTGAAAAAAATAATCGCAGTTTTTTTATTAGTACTTATTTCAACTCAATTATTCATACGAATTGGGGTTTATATTTCTTGGAAGGCCAATCAAGAAGTTCTAGCCAAAACAGAATGCATTAACAGAAATGTAAAAAACTCGTGTTGTAAAGCAAAATGTCAACTTGCAAAACAATTTTCTAAGCTTGATAAATCAAGTAGCGAAAATGAAAAGCAAAATCATAAGAATATCTATTCAGATTTTGAACCGTTTATTATAGTTGAAGCATCAGTAAAAGATAAGCCCATTGACTATTGCTTTGAAATCAGATCATACAAAATCTTCAATGATTTGTATGATTTTAGTCTTTCGCGGTATTCGTTTCATCCACCCAATCAGATTGTTTAGTTAGGCCATTTATTTTATCAACTAAACAAAATTTTAATCTTATGCGTTATTTATTAACGGGATTGATAAGTCTATTTCTGACTTTACCAATCTCAGCTTGCGATATCTGTGGATGTTCTTCAGGTAGCAATAGTCTTGGCGTTTTGCCGCGATTTCAAAGTTCATTTATTGGTATTCGCTATCAAACACAACAATTTCGGTCTAAACCACATCATATTTTAAATGAGCAATTTGACGGTAGCCGTGAAATTTTTCATACAACAGAAATTTGGGGGCGATATAATCCACATCGAAGAGTTCAAATTTTTGGCTTTATCCCTTATCGTATGAACGATCGAATTGAAGGCAATAATTCACTCATGAATAAAGGTTTGGGTGATATGCAATTACTGATCAATTACCTTGCTTATTATACACCAATTGAGTCGAACTCAATCTTTAAGCAAAGTCTGCAATTTGGAGCTGGTATTAAATTGCCAACAGGTAATTATACCAAGCTAAACAATGGTCTTTTTATTCATCAAAACATGCAAATTGGTTCAGGTTCATTTGATATTCCTATGAATTTGATTTATTCATTTCGGAGAAAAAAGATGGGATTTACTTTAGAAACGAACTATAAATTAAATGGCAGTAATTCGATGGGATATTCATTCGGCAATCGATTGAATGCTGCACTACGTGGATTGAGATGGATCGAAAAACCTAAAATCACCTACTTGCCACAGATTAGTTCGAGTGTCGAATATGCAAGTATTGATCAACAAAATAATGTAGATATTGAGTTTACGGGTGGTACTACCTTATTAGCTTCGTTAGGTTGTGACCTCTATCTGAAACGATTTGCATTCGGTCTTCATTTTCATCAACCTTATTATCAAAATCTTGGAGAGGGTTATACAAATTCTAAAACTCGTATGATGGCGAATTTTATTTACTTATTTAATACAAAACAAAAACATGAAAAATAATTTTTTTATTATATCCTTATTGATTCTAGTCTTGCTATCATGCAATAAACAAAAAGCAATTTCGAATGATATTGAAAAACCTGTTGTAACCATTGTAGAACCGAATTCATTAGATACAATTACATTAAGTATTGATCCTGAGTTACACATTGAATTTACAGCATCGGATAATATTGGTTTAAATACAATCAGCGTTAAATTGTTTGATGCGAATTCTAATTTGCTTTTTTCGGCAGATCCTTCTGTCAATAAATTGAAAGTATATCCTTATCATACTCATTATATACCTAGTGGTATTGTGTCGAGCACAATGATGAAAATAATGATTGATGCAATTGATCTTGCTGGAAATGGATTACATAAAGAAATTAGTGTCGTTGTAAAACCTTAAGGCGATTGACATAAATAATATACGAATGAAAATGCTCAATTTACGCTGATTCATTAGTCGCTATATTTTTAGCGGCAATATATCCACTTGTCCAGGCATGTTGAAAATTAAATCCTCCCGTGATGCCATCAATATCCATAATCTCACCACCAAAATATAAATTATCAACCAATTTACTTTCCATTGTGAGCGGATTTATTTCAGACAGCTCAATACCACCGCAGGTTACAAATTCTTCTTTAAATGTCGTCTTACCTTCTACTTGTAAGGTTTGTGTTGTTAGATTATGAATTAATTTATTTTGTTCTTTTGTTGGTAGCTCACTCCATTTTGTATTCATTGAAATGCCCGATTCAAGTAATAAGTAGTCCCAAAGTCGATTCGGTAAACCAAAAGGATTTTTACTTCCAATAGTATTAGCGCCTTGTGTATTGCGATAATGATTCCATTTTTCACGCACTTCATT
>DAOOQH010000063.1:0-15175 GCA_035388625.1 Chitinophagaceae bacterium
GTATAACATTGCGTTCCTGCCGTGCTCGATGGAGGTGAGGCATTACAATTGAGTACATTTAATTGTACGTCACGCATTACAAAACCTACAGTATCAAGTGTAATTGGATCTATTTCGTAACAAGTAAACGCAATTACATAAGTGTTTTGAACAGTTGGAGTGAAAGTAGCAGTACCTGTATTTGAATTTACAACATATCCACCTGGAGCTGTAGTTCCAAATGGATTAGCAGTACTAGCAGTGATAGCTGGTGACCAAGTAATCGGACCACATCCAGCTTGACCTAATGGATTTGATGAAACAAAATTTAATGAATCAAAATCAGGATCTAATGGTCCATTTAAATATGTTTTTGGTTGATTTACACAAACATATGGAATAGGCTTAATAGAAAGAAAAACTGAATTATTAACTGGTCGAGCAATATTGTTTAAACCTGCAGAAACACAAAGACTTTGACCTCCAGGACCAACTAAATTATTAATGATATTGTTTCGACAACACAAATCAAAATTAAAACGCCAATCAGTACATGCCATTGGTAGTACTAGGGTTCCTGAATAGTGCCATTCTTCATATCCTGGAAAAATACTTTGATAATCGGTACACCAGTTATTGATATTAGGGCAAAGATCGCCATATATTTTATTGGTATTATTACCAGTCGTATCTACATTAAAGCTTATATTTTGTCCACACGACACAGAAGTTGCAGACATATTTGCAGTCCCACCCAATCCAGCATTAACTGAATTTCCGGCAGCATTAATTTTACAGTCGCGGTAAAGCACTAAATGCACTCTATAAGTGAGTGGAGAGATGTATTCATAATATATATCTGCTGCAGAAACATGGGTTGCTTTTGATTGCCAAGCAGTGGCTAAAAAAACAATCGTTACTAAAAAGGCGCGTAAAACTTTTTTCATAAATGAGGAGTTCTTAATTAATGTTTAATAATTTGAATTGTAGGGCATACGTAGATACAATTCTACAATGCCTTAAATCTCGGTAAAAGCAAGACGCTAAGTTAGGAAACTTGGTTGGAATTTGAAAGATATTTTTTTTAAGTATATAAAAAACTAAAATTAACTTCTATTATTTCAAAATTTATGTACATTGACCCATGATTTCGGCAGTTTTAGCAGGTTTAGCTTTTGGACTTTTTATGGCCGTTTCGGTAGGCCCAACCATATTTGCCATTATAAAGTACAGTATTAGTTATGGTTGGAAAGCTGGTATGAGTTTTGTGATCGGCGTTTCACTAAGCGATATTCTTTATGTTGCATTGGCAAACCTAGCCTCTGGTTGGCTTTCAAACCTCATGAGCCACGAAAAAACCATTGGCTATATAGGTTCTATTTTGTTTTTTACAATTGGATTATATGGTTTCTTTAAAAAAATTAAAGTCACACGAAATAATCGAGACATGGCTACTGTTACCTCAAAAGATTATTGGAAGATATTTTCGAGTGGATTTTTTCTAAACACTTTTAATCCTGGGGTTATAATAACATGGATTACAGCAGTGGCAGCTATTTCAACCATGAATAATGCGTATCGCTTTTTATTTTTTAGTGCATGTTTGGGTTTGATTTTAAGTCTCGATTTTTTGAAAGTTTTTCTCGCTCAGCGAATTCGATCGAAACTCACACCAAGAAATATTGTGTATTTAAACCGAATTTCTGCCCTCTGTATAGCCACAATTGGTATATTTTTATTTATTAAAATCGTTTTCGACATTAAAGTGGGCGGATATTGATTTTCTTTTGCTTAGATCTCAATGCTTGGATATTGATTTCTACCAATTAAATTATCAAATTGCCACTAAGAATTTAGAGAAGAACGCTACCATATAAATTTTCCTATATTTGCACCCAATTTTAAAAAATGGATAAAAATACCCTGGCCGGATTTGGCCTTTTGATGTTATTGCTTGTAGGATATATCTTTTATAATCAAAGCGCCGAAACAAAAATTCAAGAAAAACATATTGCTGATTCAATAGCCAATGCAAAACTTAATCCATTGCAAGCTTCTCATATCGACTCAACTAAAATACTACAAGATTCTACTTCTGTAGTGAAAGATAGTAATGCGGTAATTGCAGTGCCTGAAACCGAAACCATTGTTGAAAATGATGATTTAGCCATTACATTCACCAATAAAGGAGGTTACCCTAAGAAAGTCTTTTTAAAAAAGTTTAAAACATTCGATGGTAAACCATTGATATTGTTTCAAGGGAATAAAAATTCTTTAGATTTTGGATTTAAATCAATTGCCGGATCAATGATTCATACCAAATCGCAAACGATGAGCGAAATGAAAAGTGCTGATGGTAAATCAATCACTTATTCAAATCCTGATTTCTCTATTCAATATACTTTGCCTTCATCTGGTTATATGATTAATATGGTTGCAAAACCTTTATCTGCAGATAAATCGCAAACCATTTCACTCGATTGGAACTCACAATCTTTATTGACAGAACAAGATATTGAAAGCCAAAAATTATATACCCAAGTTTGCTATAACCTTGAAAAAGAAGGCTATGATTTTTATACCATAGCTGAAAAAGAAAATAAAGATTTTAAAGAGTCAATTAAATGGTTAAGTTTTAAGCAACATTATTTTAATTCAACTTTAATACCCGATGCAAAGCTTGTTTCATCTGGAAAAGTAACTACACAAATTGCATTGGACACCACTTCTAAGGCCTTGTCTGATTTTAGTTCTAACTTAACTTTGATTCCTCAAAATACTTTAAATTTTCAATTTTATTTAGGACCAAATGACTATAATGTTTTAAAAAGTTATAAGAAGGATTTACAAGAAATCATTCCATTGAGTTACGGTATTTTTGGTTTTGTGAAATATATCAATACATGGTTGGTCATTCCAGTATTTGATGCTTTGTCAAAAGTATTTTCGAGTTATGGTATTGTAATTTTAATACTTACGTTTATCATACGATTATTGATGTCGCCTTTTACTTATAAAAGTTATGTTTCAAGTGCAAAAATGAAAGCCTTGAAACCTGAAATGGATGAATTACGTGAGAAACTTGGTGATGATAAGCAAGCTTTTGGAATTGAACAAATGAAGGTTTATCGTCAGGCAGGGGTGAATCCGCTTGGTGGTTGTTTGCCGGCATTATTGCAATTGCCTGTATTCTTTGCCCTCCTTTCATTTTTCCCGCATGCCATCGAATTACGGCAATCTAAGTTTTTGTGGGCAAAGGATTTATCTACCTATGATTCAATTTTCAATTTGCCTTTTACCATTCCGTTTTATGGCGATCATGTAAGTTTGTTTACAATTTTATTTGTGATTACAAGTTTGATTTTGGCTTTATACAGTATGAATATGACGGTTCAAGATCAAAGTAATCCAATGATGAAATATATTCCTTTCATCATGCCAGTGATGTTTTTAGGGATATTTAATAAGCTCCCAGCCTCATTGACGTTCTATTATTTTGTATCGAATGTAATTACTTTAGCATTGCAATTTGTGATTCAGAATTATATTATCGATCCTGAAAAAATTCATGCTCAAATTCAAGCCAAGAAAAAAGAACCAGCCAAAGAAAATAAATTGATGGCACGTATGGCTGAAATGCAAAAGGCACAACAAGAGAAGATGAAGAAGAAATAGAATTTTGTATTCTTAATCTTCGTCTTTACTTGAAGAGAGTTCAAAGAGATCAATTTACTTTTTCACAACAAGTTTCTAAACCAAAAAGTAAATTAACCTCTGTTTGAGTGAGCGTTTTGTTGAAGATGATCACATCATCAATTTTTCCCGTATAATCTTTCCCTAAAAACAAGTCGCCTATATCTTGATAACTTGGAATGCCAGAACCACATGCTCCTATACCTGAAGAAAAGTCCTGTAAAATACCATTTCTATAAATTTTCATTTCTACACCATTTTGATTGTAGGTTGCTACCACATGATGCCAAATATTAGTGCGTGCATCAACTTCTTGTTGACAATCAAAATTGGTAATATTTTTATCCCAAACTGAACTCGTTCTGCCAAAAACGGCTTTTCTGCAATCGTACAGTACAATTGACCATTGTCCATTTCTATCTGGACATCTACCCCCTAGATCTCTATTGATTAGGCTTTCAAAGTGTTCCTCGATGCCTAAACTACCTTTTGGTTGATACCATAATGAAATCGAAAATTCATTTAACCCATTCAGAAAATTTGTTGCCGAAGTTGTTAAGAATTCACTTGATATAGGTAAATTATTGAATTCATAAGCACAGCTATCATTTGCATTTCTGTCTGATGTAGGTTTGGCAGTAGTTGTATTCATTAAATGATGGTTATTTCCAGAAATATCATTTAATGTTCCTTTAGAAAATGGGTAGAAGGCTAAAACATGATTACTTATACTTTTTGGCAAACATGGAATGTCAATTGTCTTATCGTTTTCTAATTCCTTATTGCATGAATATGTAGCGGTTAATAAACAAGCTGCGGATAATACTATTAGATTTTTCATTATTTTTTGATTTTATAAAATAGCTAACGTATTTCTTTTTCGTTTTATTGTATTCATTTATTTGTTGATGCTTAACTTGGGTCCAGCGTATTAATTTTCAAGGTTCAAAATCTATTCAACTATTGATTAACTTAGAAATATTAGAAACTCAATTTTTAAAACAATTTTAACTACGATTTCCATTATAGTATTTTTACATTTGCTCCTCGTAAAAAAATCTTATGGAACATACATCAATTGACATTCGCGAACTCAACGAAAGAATTAATCAGAAAAGTGCTTTTATTGATTTGTTGAATATGGAACTCAACAAATCTATTGTTGGTCAAAAATATATGCTCGAACGTTTATTAATTGGACTTCTAGCACAAGGGCATGTACTACTTGAAGGTGTACCAGGTTTGGCAAAAACACTTGCTATTAAATCGCTTGCAACTGCCATTAATGGAAAATTTGCTCGTATTCAATTTACACCCGATTTGCTTCCCGCAGATATTGTAGGTACCATGATTTATAATCAACAACAAAATCAATTTCAAGTAAAAAAAGGTCCTATTTTTGCAAATTTTATTTTAGCTGATGAAATTAATCGTGCACCGGCAAAAGTTCAAAGTGCTCTACTTGAAGCCATGCAAGAACGCCAGATTACATTGGGTGAAAATACATTTGGTTTAGAAGAACCCTTTTTAGTTTTGGCTACACAAAATCCAATAGAACAAGAAGGTACATATCCATTACCAGAGGCACAAGTTGATCGTTTTATGTTGAAAATTGTTGTGGGTTATCCAACACAAGAAGAGGAGAGAATGATTATTCGTCAAAATATCAATCCAAATTCGCAATCAAAAATTAATCCAATTATTTCTCCAAAAGATATTATTGATGCCCGAAACTTAGTTCGCGAAGTGTATATGGATGAAAAAATTGAAAAGTATATTTTAGATATTGTTTTTGCTACACGTGAACCCGAGAGTTTTAAATTACAAAAATTGAAACCGCTAATCAGTTATGGTGCTTCACCTCGTGCAAGTATTAATTTAGCATTGGCTTCAAAAGCTTATGCATTTATCAAGCGAAGAGGATATGTAATTCCAGAAGATGTAAGGGCTGTTTGTATGGATGTGATGCGACATAGAGTTGGATTAACATATGAAGCTGAAGCTGAAAGCATGACGAGTGAAATGATTGTATCAGAAATATTAAATGCCGTTGAAGTGCCTTAATAAATATTAAATAATACGAATGACCACGGCCGATATACTGAAGAAGGTTCGACAAATTGAAATCAAAACAAAAGGATTAACCAACCATATTTTTGGAGGCGAGTATCATAGTGCCTTTAAGGGTAGAGGTATGAGTTTTAGTGAAGTTCGTGAATATGCCTATGGCGATGATATAAGAAGTATCGATTGGAATGTAACTGCACGTTCAAACACACCCTATATTAAGGTGTTTGAAGAAGAGCGCGAACTCATTTTGATGTTATTAGTAGATATTAGTGCAAGCTCATTATTTGGAACCTCCAAGCAAACTAAACGAGATCTGATTACTGAAATTTGTGCGGTTCTATCATTTAGTGCCATCACCAATAATGATAAAGTAGGCGTTATTTTTTTTAGCGATAAAGTGGAAAGATATATCACACCTAAAAAAGGTAAGTCACATATCTTGTTCATCATTCGTGAGTTGATTACCATGGAACCTCATCGAAATGCACAAACAAATATTCAAGAAGCGCTCAAATTTTTAAACAATATCATGAAAAAAAGAGCCATCACATTTATCCTTTCTGACTTTATCAGCAGTCCGTATAAAGATGCGCTTAATGTAGCGGGTAAACGACATGATATTATTGGTATTAATGTATTAGATAAACGTGATAAAGAAATTCCGAATGTCGGAGTCATGAAAATGCAGGATGCAGAATCGGGACAAATGATATGGGTTGACACCTCATCGAAAGCTTTTCAGAAGCAATACAAATCAAATTATTTATTACACGAGCAAGCAACCAAGGATGTATTTGTAAAAAGTGGATCGTCATTTGTGCCTATTCAAACAGATGAAGATTATGTAAAAAAATTACAGTTATTTTTTAAAGCAAGAAGATGAGAATAGAGAAAAGTAATTTATTGTGGACGATTAATACGAGTAGTTTTTGTAAGGGCATAAGAAGTTTAGCTATGACAAAACGAACCTTGTTTTTATTTTTCATTTTTCTTACAGCAGCAACAAATGGAAAAGCCCAGTCGGTTAAAGTCAATGCCACCATCGATACAAGTTCTATTTTAATTGGTGATCAAATTAATTTGCAATTATCGGCCACTTATAATCCTCAATTAGATCGAGTTCAGTTTCCATCTTTGATTGATACGTTTAATCATTTTGAAGTGGTTTCACGTTCTAAGGTTGATACAATCATTGGCCGTGAAGTAAATACATTTAAGCAAAATATTATTATCACTAATTTTGATTCAGGTCAATGGAAAATTCCATCAATGGCTTTTGAAATACAATCACTCAAAGGGGCTGAACCAAGTACAATGTTTACTGATTCATTTCTTGTGAATGTCAACACAGTGCAAGTTGACACTGCTCAACCCATCAAACCGATATTCGGCATTCGAAGTGCTAAAATGCCTCTTAAACAAATTCTACTCTATATTATTGGTGCTATTTTAATCGCTGGCTTGCTTGGTTTTATCATCTGGTATTTTATTAAAACATGGCGTGAAAAAAATAATAAACCTGAACAAAAGGAACCTGAAATCATTTTATTGCCTCATGATAAAGCCCTCCAGGCGCTAGCTTTACTCAATCAACAACAGTTATGGCAATCGGGACAAGAGAAAATTTATCATACTCAACTCACTGATATTGTTAGAACTTATTTAGAAGAGCAATTTAAAATTGATTGCTTTGAAAAGACCTCTACCGAAATTATTCAACAGGTGAAAAAAGTGAAACCACTTTCAAACTGCAGACAATCATTACGAACAATTTTTGAGACTGCTGATATGGTGAAATTTGCAAAAAGTAAACCAACTGCTGAAGAACATATTGAAAGTATGAACTTAGCAAATGAAATCATTCATGAATCATACAAAAAAGTAAAACCAATTAATACAGCAATGGAACAATAAACTTCAACCTCAAAATTTAATTGCGATTGAATGAATATTTGACAAAAAGAAAATGAAATATATCGATTTAAAACATATCACGTTTGCACATCCTCAGTTCTTTTTTTTACTGTTGCTGATTCCATTATTTATCATTTGGCAATATCAGTTCAAAAAGAAATCGCAACCCACGTTAATGGTTTCAACTTTAAATGGATTGCAAAAATTGCCAACAACATGGAAGGTGAAATGGCGCGGTATATTAAATGTTTTGCGTGTGTTATCCTTTATTTTTATTGTAATTGCAATGGCTCGTCCGCAAAATAGCAATATCAATGAAACAGTAAATAGCGAAGGTTTAGATATTGTGATGAGTCTTGATATTTCGGGTAGTATGTTGGCTGAAGATTTTAGACCAAATCGTATTGAGGCAGCAAAAAAAGTAGCGCAAGAATTTATTGAAAACCGACCCACTGATCGTATTGGCTTAGTGATATTTTCGGGTGAAAGTTTTACACAATGTCCACTAACCACAGACCAAAATGTTTTAAAGGAGCAACTTAAAAATATAAGAAGTGGTTTGCTTGAAGATGGAACAGCGATTGGTATGGGTTTGGCAACAGCAGTTGAACGACTTCGGAATAGTAAGGCTAAAACAAAAATCATTATTCTTCTTACTGATGGCGTTAATAATTCTGGATTAATTGATCCGATCACTGCGTTAGAAATAGCCAAGGCTTATAAAATTAGAGTGTATACTATTGGTGTGGGTACGCAAGGTTCAGCACCTTACCCTGTAAAAGATCAATTTGGAAATACCGAAATGAAAATGATGCCGGTGCAAATTGATGAAACATTGATGCAAAAAATTTCGAAAGAAACGGGTGGAAAATATTTTAGAGCAATTGATAATAACTCGTTGGCTAAAGTGTATAAAGAAATTGATCGCCTCGAAAAAACTAAAATTGAAATCAATAGTTTTAAACGATATGCCGAATTGTTTTTACCTTATGCTATGCTCGGTTTATTATTTCTATTTTTAGAAATTGTTTTGAGGAATACAGTGTTTAGAAGTTTGACATAGAATTTAATGTCAAATTTGAATTTATTGAATTTTGAGATGAGCTATTCAATCTTCTATTCCACATCTATAATATCAAACATCCAAATCACCAATTTATAAAGTTGCGCTTCTTATCTTTGCGAAAATAATTTATCATGTCTTCTATCGAAAACATTCAATCCTTACTTACACAGGATTCTCTTTCTCAAAATTTGAAAAATATTGCTCAAAAAGTGCTTCATAAAGAACGTATTTCTACAGAAGATGCTTTGGTTTTGTATAATGAAGGTGAGATCGGATTTTTAGGAACCTTGGCTAATTATATTCGTGAAGACAAGTATGGTGATAAAACTTTCTTCAATCGAAATTTTCATATTGAGCCAACCAATGTTTGTGTATTTAGTTGTGCGTTTTGTGCCTATTCAAAATTGTATAAAAATCGTGAAGAAGGGTGGGAGATGAGTGCCGAACAGATGATGCATATGGTAAAAAAATACGATGGTATTCCAGTTACTGAGGTTCATATTGTAGGAGGTGTTCATCCAAAATTAGATTTAGATTTCTTTTGCGATTTTCTTCGTCAAATTAAAGCACATCGTCCCGATTTACATATTAAAGGTTATACTGCCGTAGAACTTGACTATATGTTTCGTAAAGCAAAAGTGAGTACTGAGGAAGGTCTGAAAAAAATGATGGATGCTGGTTTGCAATCATTGCCTGGCGGTGGTGCCGAAATTTTTGCACCTGAAATACGAACCAAAATTTGCGAAGATAAAGTAGATGGTAAAGGATGGCTCGATATTCATAAAACAGCACATCAATTGGGTATGCATTCAAATGCCACCATACTGTACGGACATATTGAATCCTATGAACATCGAATAGATCATATGAATCAGTTAAGAGCTTTGCAAGATGAAACAAAAGGCTTTAATTGTTTTATTCCATTAAAATTCAGAAACCAAGATAATGATATGAGTCATATTGCCGAAAGCAGTATCATAGAAGATATTAAAGTGTATGCGGTGGCTCGAATTTTTATGGATAATTTTCCTCATCTTAAAGCCTATTGGCCAATGCTTGGAAGAAATAGTGCACAGCTTATGTTGAATTTTGGGGTAGATGATTTAGATGGCACAATTGACGATAGCACAAAAATATATTCAATGGCGGGTAGCGAAGAACAAAATCCAGCCATGAGTACCGAGCAATTATGCGATTTGATTTATGATGTGCACCGAATTCCTGTTGAGCGCGATACTGTGTACAATGAGATTAAAGTTTATGATCGTGAATTAGTTAACTAAATGAATAATATTTGTTGTTTCTTTTTCCAATGAATTGTGCAATATTGAAAATTGTAAATGATCACCATCGCAATTTTGACTTCAAGCTTATCAAACAAATCGAATTGGAAAGAGAAACGATTGCAAATTGACTAATCAACATTAAAAATAATGGCCATAATACTAAACGAACTCCTTTCTACAATTTTGCAAATCGGCATTTTTACGTTGATTCCTTTTCTGTTTTTTGTTTTTAGGAAAGACAAGTCACAATTTTTTTTTCAATGGATATGTTTTATTAAGCCACCTTTAAAATCAATCGTCTATGTGTTTTTCATTTCATTACTATTTGTTGCAATAGGTATTGGACTAATATTTATTGATGATGGAATAAGGCAAGTTGTAACCACACCGCCATCTATTAATGGCAATTTGCGAGAAATGGGTCTTCATATAAATACCATAATTATCTTACTCATCATTGCATTATTTAAAACTTCATTGGCAGAAGAAATTTTGTTTCGAGGATTTATAGCCAAACAATTGATACAGAAATTTAATTTTAAAATTGGCAATCTCTTGCAAGCGTTAATATTTGGATGTATTCATTTACTCTTATTTTGGGCACTAACAAAAGCAAATTATTTTCCTCTTATTTTTATTTTCATTTTATCAACTTTGGCTGGTTGGTCTATAGGTTATGTAAAAGAAAAATATGCTAATGGGAGTATTATTCCAGGTTGGATTGCACATGCCATCGGGAATACGATTTCATATTTTATTATTGCTTTTGTTCTATAGTCTTTTATCAGAATTTGAAGTACTACCTTTTATATTGCAAAGCACAAAGTAAAATCTGGTTTTCAAAATATGAAGATATCACTATCGAGCATCAAAATCAATAAACACCTTATCTGTCTTTGGATGAGCCTGACATGTTAAAACAAATCCTTGCTCAACCTCATCTTTTTCGAGTGCGTAATTCACTTCCATTTCTACCTCTCCTTCCATCACTTTGGCTCGGCATGTACAACATACACCTCCTTTGCATGCGTAAGGTAAATCGGCGCCACTTTTTAGAGCGGCATCTAAAATATTATCACCACCATACGCTAATTTAATATCATAGGTTCGATCATCAATTTTGATTGTTACCGTACAAAGCTTTTCTGTCTCTGTTTGATGTGATTCTTTCCAATCGGCACGAGCAGTTTGAATGCCCGTTGTAAATAATTCAAAATGAATTAATTTTTCATCTACTTGTTGCGATAATAAATAATCTTTCACACTCATGATCATTTCTTCTGGTCCGCAAAGAAAAAAATGATTCATCTTTTTTAAGTCAATTAAACCTTTAAAAATTTGAACGCATTTATCTTGATTTACGCGGCCATTATTAATTTCAGTTTCTAAACGTTCGCGACTTAATATATGAATTACTTGAAGTCTATTCATATATTTATTTTTAAGAGATTCAATCTCCTCTTTAAAAATAATTGATTGTAAATTTTGATTGCCATACACCAAGGTAAAACTGCTATTAGGTTCTAAAGCAAGTATAGTTTTTATAAGGCTCATAACGGGTGTGATACCACTTCCCGCAACAAATGCCATATAATTTTTTTTGTTGTTTTTATCAATATCAACGGTAAAATTCCCCATGGGTGTCATCACCTCAATCATATCTCCTTTTTTAATTGAAGTAGCGGCATAATTCGAAAACTTTCCGCCTTCAACTTGTTTTATCGCCACACGATAGTCATTTTCGAGCGGACTTGAACATAAAGAGTAAGATCTACGAAGTTCTTCGTTATTAAGATGAGTTTTAAAAGTGATGTATTGACCCGCTTCATAGTGATATACATCTTTTAATTCGGTTGGAATTTCTAACGACAATGAAATACATGAATTCGTTTCGTGACGGATATCCTTTACTTTTAAAAGATTAAAATGTGGTGTTGACATAGTTTATTTAATTTTTTCTACTTATATTTTTCATTGAAAAGAAGCTTATCTAGCAAATATAATTCACTCATTGTAACTCTTGATATTTCATCATCCATTCATCTTCTAAATTGCGCATTTTTTCACTTTCTTTTTTTGTTTTATCTCCAAAGCCACTCAAATGTAAAGCACCATGAAGTATCACTCTTAGTAATTCAATTTGCCTAGCAATTTTTAATGATTTGGCATTTTCAATTACGCGGTCAATACTGATATAAATATCGCCAATAATTATATCACTTTTTTTAGTAGATAAGTCAAATGTTATAATATCGGTATAAGTATCATGGTTGAGATGCGTTTGATTCATAGATAATAAAAAATCATCGCTCACAAAAGTGTAATTGATTTGGCTATTTTTTTTTAAATAATGAAAAAGAAGGGAGTGAATAAAAGCGCCTAATTTTTTCTTTTGTTTTAATCCAGATTTAACCTCATGGTCAGTGAAAATGCAACCTCCAAAATCTTCATTCATTTCTTCCATCATTTTAGTAGGGCCTTTATATAGTTGCGATTGTACTGATACCATTTTGAACAATATCATCAATTTTTACATTGATTTTGGTACCGATTGGTAAAAAAAGATCAACGCGAGAACCAAATTTAATAAAGCCAAGCTCGCCATTTTGAATGGCCGAATCATTTGTTTTTGAATAAGTAATAATTCGTCGAGCAACAGCACCGGCAATTTGTCGAATTAAGATTTCCATTTTTGCACCTTTCACTACAATGGTACTGCGTTCATTTTCGGTACTTGATTTAGGGTGCCAAGCGACTAGAAATTTACCTTTATGATATTTTACATAATTCACGACACCGTTCATCGGGTAACAATTGACATGCACATTTAAAGGTGACATAAAAATAGAAACTTGTATACGTTTATCCTTAAAATACTCTGTTTCTTCAGTTTCTTCGATTACAACCACTTTGCCGTCGCATGGTGATATGATGAGATTATCGCCAAATGTTTTATTACGCGTTGGAATTCTAAAAAACCAAAATACCCAAAACCAAAGTAAACCTCCTAATATGAGAAGTGGGATTAATATAATTGGATAATTGCCTAAAAGCGCATTTGTGCCAAAAATAAAGAGCGAGTAGATAACAGTGGCAACAATACAATAAATCCAACCTTCTTTATGTAGTTTCATTTTAGTTTAATTAGAAAGGGCGAAAATAAACTGAAAAATAAGATTATCCTATTTCTTATTAAATCAATGTAAAAAACTTATTGTGCCCTACTGGAGTGAATTATATAGTATTCAACGTTATTTACAGCCTTCTTTGGCATGGTATTCGATCAAAGTATTTTATGTTTGTAAAAATTAAAGATCCTCATTCGCTTCAATTAAATTTAGATGTATAATTTTTCAGTTAAATTCATTCTAGGCTACGTGTTCATTGTATTCGCGATGTGTTCAATCTCTTCAAGTTTGAAAGCGCAGACTAAAAGTAATTCTCAATTTATAACAGAAGCAAAAGCGATTTCGATTGCAAAACATAATCAATTAATTACTAAACTCGATCCTACTCCTCAAGCCATTTTAGACACAGTAAAAAAGGTATGGCAGATTTCAAGTATGCGAACTAAGCATGTGAAGGTGGGCAAGTGTAATTTAAACCAACCCAAAACAGATACCTGTAATTGCAAACATACAAATGGCTGTACCGATATATGGCAAAAAAAGATTCGAATTAATGCCATCAATGGGAAAGTTATTTCAAAGAAAACGACAAGAAAGCGGTATCCGAATTATGAGTAGTTGGGAGATATTTAGACTGATGCCAAGCCACCTGTAAAACCTTTATGATTTGAATTGTGCTTTTGTAATCGTTCATTTATTTCATCAGCAGTAAAACCAATATAGTATTTATTCAAACTCGCTGAATATAAAATGTAAGTATGGTACATAAAAAATCCCCATCAATTTGAGTTGTGGAGGAAATTATTAAGTTGGAGCAAGCTGTTCTATATCGGACTTTTAGTTGAATGATTTGGAAACTACTCAACCAATTAGGTTGATCAAGTAAAAGATGGAATAAAAGGCATGGACTTTTTTTTAAGTTGGATTGCATTCATGAAAGAATATTGTTGGATCGTAGATGTTTTAAAACAATATCGTATCTTTTCGTATCAAAGCGTATCATATTTATTTTTTAATATAAATAAAGAAATCAATAGCAAAGAATAAATAAGGGGTATCCCCTTACTGTTTCCCTCGTTCCTTTTCGCCTACATTTTTGCTTTATAAAAAAAGTACAAAATGGAAAATTTTATTTTAGTTCCTTATACCAAACATGAATTTAAAGAACTCATAAAAAACTCGATGAGTGAAATATTAACTGAAAACGCCACAGGCAAAAAGGTTGAAGATTTTTATATGAATACAAAAGAAGCCTGTAATTTTTTGAACCTTGCCAAACCAACTATTTACTCTCTCACTTCTAAAAGAAAAATCCCTTTCATCAAAAAAGGGAAAAAACTTTATTTCAAAAAAGCTGATTTAGAAGTATGGTTAAATGAAGGGAAAAAGAAAACTACTTTTGAAATTGAAATCGGTTTGGACTGGTAATTCAAGAAAATGAAGCTTTTTTAATCATAAGCTGGTCTTCATTTTTCAATTTATGCTTTATTTTGAAATCCAATGGTTTATATTGTATCTTCATACGTTTTTACATTAATTCAATTGCATTAAATGGAAGATACAGCGGAAATTATTTTGGAGCGAAAGAGATCTGTCAAAATTCCTATCCCGCATATAATAAAATATATGGGTTCAAAGAAACCTATCATTAATTTTATTATTGGCGTTATTGATGATATTCATCAACCCGAAAATTGGATTTGCGATTTATTCTCGGGCTCTTGCTCGATTTCAGCAGGCTTGAGAAAGGAATATAATTTCATTTCAAATGATATACAAGATTATTCAAGAATCTTAGCCCAAACATATTTTTCAGACTTGTCAAAATATGAATTTGACGAATTAAATGAACAAATAGAATTGTCTGCAAACAATCATTATATGTGGTTTAAAGAGAATTATCCGGATTATTTTTTTGATTTTTCAAAAATAGTCTCACTTGAAGATTTTGCAGAAAAAGAATTAAAGCAAAGAGCTCTTTTAAAGAACGAAGAATTTAATCAGGAATTTCATTTGTTTACAAAATGCTATTCCGGAAC
>DAOOQH010000064.1:0-15168 GCA_035388625.1 Chitinophagaceae bacterium
TTGACTTTAGTTGTATGTGAAGTTTGAACTTTAATTCGAGGACCATGTTTTTCTTTGCTTGTTTTATAGGAATTTTTGCTAAAAATTTCCCAGGCGTACCGTGGATATTGACCATTACACCGATTAGCATAATATTAAGTCAGACTTTTCTAAACAATAAAGAAAAATATAATACTTTTACTTTCTATTTTTTACTAGTGGCAGTCTTGGCGATTCAATGGTTGCTTTAAAATTTGAATTATGAAGTTTGGAATTGTTGTTTTCCCCGGATCAAATTGTGATCGAGACATGGAGTTTGCATTGCGAAATGATTTAAAACAAGAAGTTGTGATGTTATGGCATAAAGATCGAGATCTTTCGATGTTTAGCAAAGATGATTGTATTGTATTACCGGGAGGTTTTTCATATGGCGATTATTTGCGTTGTGGCGCGTTGGCTAGATTTAGTCCGATGATGGAAAGTGTCATTGAACACGCAAATAAAGGAGGAAAAGTATTAGGTGTTTGTAATGGATTTCAAATTTTATGCGAATCTGGATTATTACCTGGCGCTTTATTACTCAACGATCATCAAAAATTTGCTTGCAAAAATACCTATATTATCAGTGAAAATTCAAGTGCTCCTATTACAAAGCAAGTGGTTGGTCAAGCATTAAAAATACCTATTGCACATGGCGAAGGCAGATATTTTGCAGATGAAAAAACATTGCAAGATTTAGATCAACATCAACAAATCATTTTTAAGTATTGTAATGAATCAGGTGAAATTGGAAAGGAAAATCCAAATGGATCGACAAACCATATAGCAGGTATTTGCAATAGCACTCGAAATGTATTTGGTATGATGCCTCATCCCGAAAGAGCTTGCAGTGAACTCTTAGGAAATATAGATGGGAAGAAAATTATTGAAGGTCTTATAAACAACTAAACATTAAATTGTATGAAAAGTATTTTTTTTATCTTATGTATGTCAATCTCATTGTTCTCTTTTGCTCAAGATACAAGTCCTGTTAAATGGAATTTCTCAAGTAAAAAAGGAAATAATCCGAATGAGTATATCATTACAGCTAAAGCAAAAATTCAAGATGGTTTTCATGTTTTTGCCCCTGAACCAGGAGGTGATGGATTATTAATTCCAACAGAAATGTCCATCACAAATAAAGAAACTGTGAAAAAAATAGGTTCCTTAACACCTCAAAGACGTCCAATTACAAAGGAAATGACAGGTATTGGTATGGTGAATTATTATGAAGGAGAAATTGAATTCAACATGACGGTTGAATTACCTAGCCCTATAACCATTACAGGTATCATGAGTTCGCAAGCATGTAATGATAAAATGTGTTTTCCACCAACGGATATTGAGTTTAAATTGAAATTGTAAATCATTTTCAATTTGAAAATAGAAAGAATCATGAATTGAATAAAATCTTCAAAGGATATAAGATATGAATATAAAACAAGGAATTTTTAATTTTAAGAGTATAAGTAATCTTCGCTTTTTAATTACACTCACCTCATTCATTTTTGCTTCATATACTTCTATCGGTCAAATTGTAAAAGATCCAACAACTTGGACAGCAACGGCAAAAAAAATCAAGGATTCAGAATATGAATTAAAACTACATTGTAAACTAAAACCTGAATGGCATTTATGGAGCTTGGAGCCAGGAGGAGATGGGATGTTAGTTTTTCCAACTATTAAATATTCGAAGAACCCGAACCTTTCAATGATCGGTAAATTGACTGAGAAAGGAACTAAAATCAGTAAAGAATTCCCTGGTGTGGATGGTATAACTCACTATTATGAAAATGAAGTGACTTATACTCAAAAGGTCAAAATAAAAGCAAATACAGTCATTAAAGGTGTTGTGAATTATCAAACGTGTGATCACTCTCAATGCATGATTCCAACAGATAAATCCTTTGAAATTGAAATTAAAGATGCTGGTATTGCTGCAACAGATATAAAAGGCGATTCGTCTGTAGCAATTGAATCAAATACACCAATTGATACAAGCACAACAGAAACAGCTATTGCATCAACACAAACAATTGAACCAAAAGTTGAGGAAGCAAATAGCGAACCTGATGTTGTAAAAACTGAACAACAAACAAATCAAAAACCAGAACATCGTTCAAACTTTATGCTATTACTTGAAGGCATGGGCGGAGGATTATTGGCTATTATAACTCCTTGTGTTTTTGCCATGTTACCTATGACGGTTAGTTTCTTTTTAAAAAGAACAAAAGATAGAAAATCGGGAATTAAAGTGGCATTGCAGTACTCACTCAGTATCATTATTATTTTTGCGTTATTAGGTTTGCTCTTGACCTTTGTGAACAATAAAAATATTTTGTATGAAATATCGTCACATTGGGTAACCAATATATTTTTCTTTGTGATTTTCATCATTTTCGGTGTCGCATTTTTAGGTGCATTTGAAATTACATTGCCTGCAAAATGGAGTACTTTTACAGATAGTAAGGCCAATTTAAATAGTTGGAGCGGTATCTTTTTCATGGCATTAACGCTTGCCATTGTTTCATTTTCATGTACAGCGCCATTTATAGGAGGGCTCATTGCAGAGATATCGAAGGGTGCAAAAATTGGTCCCTTATTCGGTTTCACAGGATTTGGTTTAGGGCTCGCCTTGCCTTTTACTTTATTTGCTATTTTTCCTCAATTATTAACCGCCCTTACAAAACAAGGTGGTTGGCTGAATGCCGTCAAAGTAACTTTTGGATTTATTGAATTAGCGCTCGCTTTTAAATTTTTAAGCAATGCCGATTTACAAATGGGATGGCGTTTACTTGATAGAGAAATATTTATTGCGATTTGGTTTGTGATATCATTAGCGCTTACACTTTATTTATTAGGTATGATTCGGTTTTCGCATGATAGTGAATTACCTAAAAATGATTGGGGTTTATCTTATTTAACGGTAACTCGCCTTATGTTTGCTCTAACAACATTGGCTTTTGCATTTTATATGTTGCCTGGTATGTGGGGTGCGCCACTCAATGGAATGGGTGCTTTTGTACCTCCAATGGGAACGCAAGATTTTGTACTAACGGGTGGGGGTAGTGGAGGTGGCCCTTCGGAAGCCCAACATGAAAATAAAAATAGATACGCCGAAGCATTCAAAATTTATGAACCCGAAGTCGTGAAGAAAAATGGTTTGAATACCTATTTTGATTACCATGATGCACTTAAAGCTTCTAAAGAGCAAAACAAACCTATTATGCTTGACTTTACCGGAATAACTTGTGTGAATTGCAGAAATATGGAAACCCAAGTTTGGAGCAATGATGAAGTGTTTAAAAGGATGAAAGAGAATTTTATCGTTGTATCACTTTTTTGTGACGCAACAAGTGTTCTAATTCCTGAATCTGAACAGTATGAATCACAATTCTTAGGAAGTAGAGTGAAAAGTCTTGGTCAAAAAAATGCTGATATTCAAGCCTCTATCTATAATTCAAATACCCAACCGTATTATTTTTTTATTGATGGAAATGAAAAATTATTAGCTGATAAAGGATATAGTTATAACTCAAGTCCTGCAGATTTTGTGAAGCATTTGGATGCAGTGGTTGCAAAGTATAAAGAAATCTCTAAATAAAATTTTTGTTTGAAAGCTACTATTTATAAATCAACCGGAAGCTGGTATATATGCAAAACAGAAGATGGAAGAATATGGAATGCACGTACCAAAGGGAAATTGAAATTAGATAAGGAAATCACATCAACGAATCCTATTGCTGTTGGTGATATAGTTGAGGTGGCGCTTGAAGATGATTTAGAAAATAGTTTAATGATCGAATCAATTGAGAAACGAAAAAATTATATTGTTCGAACCTCACCACATAATAAACATCAAAAACATATTGTCGCTGCCAATCTTGATCAAAGTATTATTTTGGCTACCATTAAAGATCCAAGAACCTCTTTAGGGTTTATTGATCGATATTTGGTGACTTGCGAAGTGTATCATATTCCAACCATGATTGTTGTGAATAAATCTGATACTTTAGATGATGAAGACATGAAATACTATGAATTTCTGAAGTCAACCTATAATAAAATTGGGTATCCTGTTCATTTAATTTCTGCAGAGAAAAAACTTGGACTCGACTCACTCAAAGACATTTTAAAAGATAAAACAACTCTAATTACTGGTCATAGTGGTGTAGGTAAATCAACTTTAATCAATACTTTAATTCCCGTAAAAGATATTCGCGTGCAAGAGGTTTCGGGTTGGAGTGGAAAAGGTATGCACACAACTACATTTGCCGAAATGCACGATATGCCTGAAGGTGGTCGAATTATGGACACACCGGGTATCAGAGAATTAGGTATTGTAGATGTATCACGTGCTGAATTAGGGGGCTATTTTCCTGAGATCAGAAAAATGGCATTATCATGTAAGTACAATAATTGTTTGCATTTTAATGAACCGCATTGCGCTGTTCTAGCAGCTGTAAAAGCAAATGAAATTTCTGAAGAACGCTATATCAGTTATTCGAAAATTTATGAAACCATTGATGATAAAAATTACTGATCCATATGTCACTTGGAATTCCTGAATAAAAAATATGTACTCTAAATTAGAAAGATGAGGGTATAAAAAATCTTTTATTTAAACCAACTACTATACATCACATAGTTATTCGCAATTCGATTGATTTCACCGCTTACAAGTTCTTGCGAAATATCTTTCACTTTTTTTGCCGGAACACCAGCATAAATACTGCCACTTTCGCAAATTGTATTTTCGAGCACCACAGCACCTGCCGCAATAATTGTATTTGAACCAACAATTACATTATCCATTACAATAGCTCCCATACCAATTAATACATTGTCTTCGAGTTGACAGCCATGAACTAATGCATGATGACCAATAGAAACATTATCGCCGATGACTACTTTTGTTTTTTCATAGGTGCAGTGAATACAAGCACCATCTTGAATATTGACTTTATTACCCATTCTGATACTGTTCACATCACCACGAACTACCGCATTAAACCAAATACTACAATCTTCACCCATTTCAACATCACCAACAATAGTGGCATTTGGTGCAACAAAACATGATGATGGAATGGTTGGCGATATTCCTTTCACTGGAAGAATGATGGGCATAGATTAAGTTTTATAAATTGTGATTAATAGGTTTCAGATTGTTTTTCAATCTCGATTGTTTCACTTTTTACCTCTTCAAATACTATCTCTTTATCAATTGATTTTTCATCAGTTGAATTGGTTTTCTTATGTAATAATTTATTTTGAAAAACAAGAATAGTAATCACGCCAAATGAAATCGAGAAATCAGCAAGATTAAAAACGGGTCTGAAAAATTCATAAGGTTGTCCAGCCCAAACAGGAAACCATGATGGTAAATTACCAGACATAACGGGGAAATAAAGCATATCAACTACTTTGCCATGTAAAAGATCACCATAGCCTTGTCCCCATGCAACCATTTTAGCCATATGAAAACTACTTTCAGTAAAAATTTTACCATAAAATAAACTATCAATTAAATTTCCCATAGCGCCTGCTAAAATTAAAGCACTACAAAAAATGAGTCCATTTGCAAATTTCTGTTTAATTAAAGTTGTTTGAATAAAATAAAACCCCCAGATCACCGCTATTAATCTAAATAATGTTAGAAAAATTTTACCCCAATGTTCCCCAAACTTCATTCCAAAAGCCATGCCTTCATTTTCAATAAAATGAAGTCTGAACCATGAGCCAATGACATTTACTTCTTGACCATAAAAGAAATGAGTTTTAATATATATTTTAAGGGCTTGATCTAAAAGCAATACCACACCTACGGTTAGCAAAACATGTTTTAATTTCACACAATAAATTTTGACAAAAGTAAGTGTAAAATTGTAATAATCGACTTTTACAAAAAGTTCATTTCGAAAGGCTATTCTTTTACAAAACTCTTTATCAATGAGCCGTTGCTTAGTGGAATACGCAATGTGTATTGACCTTTTGCTAATTGAGCAAGATTTAGATTGTGTTTCTGAAATCCTTTTTCAAGTAAGAGAGGCTGTTCGAAAATTAATTTGCCTAATGCATCAAATATTTGAATTTGTGATGATTGATTTTTTTCACTACTTATTTCAATATTGATATTGTCTTTTGTTGGATTAGGGTAAAGTGATACAATCCTTGAACCCAAATTTGATAGCTTAACTAAAATAATATTTGAATAGGCAAATTGATTATCTAAATCAACAATTTTTAATCGATAATAATTGAATTCGTTGATTGCGGTAGCATCATTAAATAGATAATCTGAAATACTAGATGTATTTCCTTTTGCATTGACCTCGCCAATTTTTTTGAAATTCAAATTGTCGTTGCTTCTTTCTATTTCAAAACGTGATACATTTTTTTCTTGTGCAGTTTGCCATTTTAAATCTACTGTGTTTTCAAGATTCAGTTTACCATAAAAATTAAATAATTCTGTTGGTAGTGGAATCATTGGATCAAGATACGTTACTAATAATAAGCAGGCTGGTACACTTGCATTTCTAACATAGACGACACTATTTGTTGGCGAACCAAAACCTGACCATCCTGGATCAGTAAATGTAAAGGATGGCCCTGCGCCCCAATTAATACCGTTAGCTGAGTATTCAAGTCCAGTAGGACATGGAGTTGGCGTGCAATTAGGCGATTGAGGAAAAAATTGTGCCGTGATGCCGTTCGCTGTTAAAAAAGGTATTTCAGGTATTGGATTCACAGTTACTGTAACAGGTGTACGAACCGTTTGCTCACAAAATGCGGGTGAACCAGTTGTTGCAGCAACATAGTAAGTTTTAGTTACACTAGGATTGATATAAGGTAAAATTTGAGAACCTCCTATCGCACTATCATACCATACAAACTGAGAGGTGGGTGGTGTAGTGATGATATTTGGTTCTAATGAAGCTAAATCAAATCCATAGCCTGCGCAAAATGAAGCATTGGTTGGAACAGAATTAATAACCGGTATTGGGTTGATGATGATATCCGCATCACCTTCAATTTTTGGTGGGCATAAACCTGTTGGAGGAGTAATACTTGCAATAGTCCAAACACCTGAATTGGATATATTAGTTGTAAATGGACCAGCACCCGTGGCAGCATTAATAGAAGTCGTGTTCGTACCATTCGATAAATTAAAATCGTAATTCCCAACTAAAGGGTTTGAGATATTGATTGAAATAGGTGCTGTATTGGGTTCGCAATATTCACCATCGCCCGATAATGTGGCTAAGTCGCATTGTGGTATTACATATGTTGCTGAAGCAGTTACATCCGATTTTAAGCAAGGTGTTATTGGCGTTGGTTTATAAATTGCTTTTAAAGTAATTGAAGTTGGACCAGTTTGTGAACAAGTATCAGGTATAGTGACTGTGATGCTGGATGTTACCGGCGGAGGTGGACATTGCGTTCCAAAAGGCGTTGTAACTGAACTTATCCAATCTCCTCCAGGGTTAGCAGCCTTCGGTGTAATTGTGGTTGCAGTTGAGGTTACCCATGTATTTGTACTTGTTCTATACTTGCCAGAATTTGGTGCTGGAATGGTGCCACTGCTTGCAAAGGAAGCGGCCACCGGAAGATTAACTGATTTTTGAAGAATATAATTACCGCATCCTGTTGCTGGTGCAATATTCGCTGTTGTATCAGGTAAGGCTTGCCCAGAAGCCCACAAAACACCATCAATAAAGGTTCCATTACAATCAAATAATGCGATTTGCTCTCCGTTATTTGTCAGATTCATAATATCTGCACTACTTGGACTCACATTGGCGCAATTACATGTTTCAATATTTAAATCGGGTAGTACACCACTTGAACAAAAGGTACCGCCACCACCAATTAAATAATGTAAACCACTATTTATAATTGTGCCAGCAGGAATAGTAGCTGTCCAATCACCATCTGCAAGTATCCAACCACTAATATCAACATTCCCCGGTCCTGCATTATAAAGTTCAACCCACTCACCACTGTTCGGATTAATTTGATCTGGTGTTCCAGTGCATGTTCCTTGCGCTGGTCTAGCCACAAACTCATTAATAAATACTCTTCCTGTTGCTAGTACAGAAGGCGGTGTTGTTCCAACGGTTGATGGAGCTGTTCCCAATAAAGTACCAGAAGTATATGGGTCGAATGATGGATTATAATCATACCAAACCTCTAATTGTCCAGTTGTACAAACGCCTGTAATATCAACTGAAAATTGAACATTCGAATTTGCACAAATAGGGTTTCCGCTCGAAGGTGTAAAAGTTGGGGCACCGGTGCCAGTTAATATATATTTTGGACAAGCTGGATTTCCTAAACATGAATTTGGTACACTAACCACCAATGGGGTAGGGTTGGCGCATACTGTATTCACCGATGAAACTAGAATGCGATAATTTGGCAGCGCTGGATCAGCATCATCATCAAAAATACCGCCAATAATATTACTTGTAAAAGGACCAGCAATTGTAGTAAAAGGTCCACCAATTGTAATTTGCTTTTGAAGAGTATATTGAATATTTGTTCCAGTGGCACCATTCACGGTTACCGAACCTGGTAGTGAACAGGATGCAGTTGGTGTTCCACCTAAAATATCTTCCCGAATAATGGTGACAGAATTTGTTATATAACATTCTTGCTGTGGCGATAAGCTTGTACCAGCTGTTGCGGTTGAATTAGATCCTGGGCAACTTGTACAATTTGTATTTCCATTTCCCCAAACAAATTCATATTGTGTGGTTCCATTAGGAGCTGTAAATGTTGAAGCCAATGTTGTAACACCAGTTGCAGCATTGTAATTTGTACCCGAAAAATTAGAAGGTGTACCTCCATTCGTAATTACATATGAACCTAAATTGCCAGATGGTTGTGTTGCCACTAAAGAGGCATTTGCAAAATTATTAATCACATAGGTAAATGTAATGGGTGTTGCACCACAAACGGTAAGGGTTGTGCTAGTTCCTGTAATTGGATTGCCATTTAAAGTGGCAGTCCATGGATTAGCGCTTAAACTATTATTTAAACCAGGTGTTGGATAATCCGTACTTGCTGTATTGGTTGCAAGTGCCGCACATGGTAATAAACAATTTGTACAACCTAAATTTCCGCTTTGATCATAAGTAACGATGGCGCCATTATTACCATCTGGTAATCGAGCATATGATGAATTGCATCCAGTTAAATCATTACAAATGGTTCGGCCAAAATAAATTGGATCCGTTGTTGAAAACAAGGTGTCGAAATTCGCACCACAAGTTGGCGAGCTAGGAAAAGTTACATTGATTGGTCCGGTACCATAATTATTACCACCAGCATACATCATGGCATCGGCAACATTTCCAAATGCATCAAATAAAATCACCCGATCACCCAATCCTGCTCCATTATTGTAATTTCCTGAACCAGTTAAACATCCACACCCTCCATTCGACACTAAATCAGTATTTAAAAAAACGGTATTTGAAAAAATACCAGTTCCATCGCCGTAGCCATCTGGGTTCAAAGTAAAAAATGTATTCATTGATTTATAATCACAAGTACTACACATCATTTTTGATGCATTACCCACAAGTAAATAACCACCAGAAGGAACAATTAAACCAGTAGGAATTGAAATTTTTACACTTCCCCCATTTGTCAATAACCAACAACTCATATCTTGTGCAAAGGCACCGATATTTTTAAATTCAATCCAATCTCCGCCCGTGCCTTCATAATTGCCGGCATCAGATTGGAGTTCATTGATTATTATTTGAGCTTGTGAGCTTAAGAGTGAAAAACTAAGGACAAGGAGTAGGAAGACTTTTTTCATGTATATTTTATTATTAAGAGGTTGCAAAAATGACATCTTAAAATTAATTAAAAAATAATACTTCATTACTTTTTAATTATCATGTTATCCACCGTTTAGGGTAGGAGATATACCCAATAGTGGGTATATTGGTGTAAAAAATAATAAGCCATCTTTACATGAAACTTAAACGATATTTATTATCTTGTCTTTTACAAGTAATTTAGAACGACTTTGACTGTTCAATTCTTACCAATTCACTAAATAAGCAATTTCATTTGAGGTTGCTTATTTCATTATAAAAAGATGTGGGCTATTGATATCACATATGGCCCCTTGATTTGAGATTCGTAAAAAAATGCTTTTATACAATTTGTTTGATTAGTTTATGATCTTCTTTTAAAATTCTTAGTTTTACCAAAATTCTTCATTTTGAATCACGAACTCATTTTACAAACTGCGAGAGAAACCATTTCAATAGAAAAATCTGCAATTGAAAACCTAGCTTCTCGTGTTACGCCATCCTTTGTAAATGCAGTTGAACTCATACATCTGAGCAAGGGACGTTTAGTTATTAGTGGAATAGGGAAGAGTGCCATCATTGCTCAAAAAATTGTGGCTACCTTAAATAGTACAGGAACGCCTTCGTTGTTTTTACATGCTGCCGATGCCATTCATGGTGATTTAGGTATGATGCAAACAGATGATATTGCCATTGTTAATTCAAAAAGTGGTGAAAGTGCTGAAATAAAAGTACTCATTCCACTTATAAAAAATTTTGGAAATAAGGTGATTGCACTTTGTGGTAATTCCAATTCATTTTTAGCGAAACAGGCTGATTTTTTTATCGATTCAACTGTTGAGGTAGAAGCTTGTCCCAATAATTTGGCACCTACAAGCAGCACCACAGCACAATTAGTGATGGGTGATGCCTTAGCTGTTTGTCTATTAAAATTGAAAGGATTTACGCCGAGTGATTTTGCAAAGTTTCATCCTGGTGGCGCATTGGGTAAACAGCTTTATTTAAAAGTAAATGATTTGAGTAAACTCAATCTAGTGCCTCAGGTTTATGAATCATCAAGCATTAAAGAAATTATACTTGAAATGACAAGTAAGCGTTTGGGTGCAACAGCGGTACTAGATACGAATCATTTACTTAAGGGAATTATTACAGATGGAGATATTCGTCGAATGCTAGAACATCAAACGCATTTTGAAGGGCTGTGCGCACAAGATATTATGAACACAAATCCTAAAATAATTGATGCCAATGAACTTGCCATTAATGCATTAGCAATGATGAGATTAAATAATATTTCGCAATTGGTTGTAATTGATGGTAACCAATACATTGGTATGATACATATTCATGATTTATTGCGAGAGGGGTTGATTTAGAAATTACATTGAAATATTATTTCGAAACCTCCTCTAAATGAGCTTGCGTTTTTTTTATCAAATCCTTACAATAGGGTAAATAGGTTGATACAATTTCAATTGTTTTAGGTGCAATGGGTTCTATATAAACGTATGATTTTGAATCTTCCTTCATAGTGGGTTTAAGTAAACTAATTTGATTCGCGAGCCAACAAAATGTACTCAAAATAAAAACAACGAAAAAGGAATAGAGCAAACCACCTGCTAATTTATTAACCCATCCCAGAAAGAGTTTATCTAGTATTGCCTCAACAAATTTCACAAGCATTCTAAACAAAAATAGGGTACCTAAAAATAGAAGAATGAATGAAATTAATAAAGTGTATTTGCTTGTAATAATTTGTTGAACAAATAAATATTCAGATACAATATTCGATAATTTGAGTGCAATAATGATACCTAATAAAATAGCGAGAAACGAACAAATAGCCCATAAAAATCCTTTGCTCCAACCACGAATAAAGGCAATAATGGCTAAAATAATTAATATCGAATCTAGTATCATGTAACTAGGCTAATAGTTCCTTCACTAGTGCTGAAATCATTTTGCCATCTGCTTTTCCAGCTAATTGTTTAGATGCTATACCCATCACTTTTCCCATATCACCGGCATTTGTTGCGCCTACAGAACTTATAATCTCTTTTAGTGTTGTTCGTAATTCGTTTTCATCCATTTGTTTTGGAAGAAATTTTTCAATGACACTTAATTCATCACGTTCTTTTTGAGCAAGATCTTCTCTGTTTTGTGCAATAAAAATCTCTAATGAATCTTTACGTTGTTTGGCAAGTTTTTGCAGTATTTTGATTTCGTCTTCTGTTGAAAGTTCACCATTTTTTCCGTCAGCTGTTTTGCCTATGAGTATAGCAGATTTTATAGCACGTAATCCTCTTAATCCTGCTTCATCTTTTGCTAGCATAGCAGTTTTAATATCCGCATTAATTGTTAGTTCTAATGACATAATGATTTAATTAAATAGTTTTTAAAGTTGATTTTTTTTCGTTTCCTCCTCCATCTTTTTTTTCATAGCTTTCGAAAAATCTCTCATTTCGTTGGCAAGTGTTTTATGATTGGTGGCTCTTTCATAGGTGTCAGCCATGGTCATCATGGTTTGAAAAAAGAAATCATCCATTTCATCCACCATCATTTTTTTAGTCCACAAATCAATTCGAAGGGCTGCATTTTCATTCACATCCCAAATGCTTAACATAAAGGCTTTTGCTTCGGTAGGTTTTGAAACACCACCTTCGGCCGCCTGCCAAAATATTTTTTCCGGCACTTTATGTTCATCTAATTGTACATCTAAATGGATGGTGGAGGTATTGCTCATGATTTTAAAAAATTGGAATTGCAAATATATACAATTCAACTATTCAATAATTGAGCAATTTTGGATTGAAGTTAGAGTAATCAAAATGAGTATAGATAGTTCACTAAATAGGCCTGTGTAGCACGAATGTGAATGCCACAAAATAGAATGTCTTATTTTAATGCAATAAGCGCCTCTTAATTATTTATATTTTTATCTTAGTTTTGAAATCTCTGCTATTGCTAGTGCATTTTAAATTATAAAAACCATTTGGAATTGCTGAAATATCTACATAAAAATTATTAGTTCCTTTCTGTAATTTATAAATTGTAGATATTGTTTTTCTACCAGTTAAATCATAAAGTTCAATTACCAAATCTTCTTCATGATCAGCAGAGCAAATAATATTAAATATATTGTTTGTTGGGTTCGGAGAAACTTCTATGTTCAATTCTTTTTGAAAGACCATTTTAACAATATTGCTATGGGTTTTATTTTTTTCAATATCCACATAAATAATTCTATAATAATTATCTCCAGTATTTGGCATCTTGTCTTCAAAATAAGTTGTTTTATTTTCTTCGATTTCATCAAGGCTTATTAGGTTACTTATTGAAATTTTTTCAAACTCTATACCGTTATAACTTCTCTCAACATAATAATAGTCACCTTCCAAATAGTTGCCGTTGGTTATCCAATTAAGTTGAATGCCAGTTAGTGATTTTTTTCCCTTCAATTCAATTCTTTCTAAGGGTAATTGTAAGGCAGCACAAGGAGCACATACTACATTTGAAGTGTCACTAATTCCTGAAGCGGTGCAACTAATAATACACCTAAAACAACTTGAAGCACTCGGTATTGAGTAAACAAGAATTGGCGTGAACGGTACCAAGGCATTTACCCAAGGGCCTGAAGGATAATGACTTCTTTGCCACCGATAAGCTAGGTTATTATTGTACGAGGTGCCATTAAGAAATCCTATCACACCAACGTAAGGACCTATTTGACAACAATGTAATTGCAAACTACCCGCTATAGGAATTCCTAAACATGATGTTTGAGCGCCAACAAAAATTCTAATATCGTGAAATTGTCCATATCCGTTTATACTGCATGAATTTATAGATCCACCACTTCGCTTTGAGGCGATTCTTAATTTGTAATTACCGTTCGGAATTAATGGTATATTAATTGATCCTGTAAGATTGGTTGTTGATAGTACTGGAAATGATGAATTGAAAACAGTTTCTCCTAAATCGATAAAATCATCATCATTATTCCAATCAGCCCAAATAGTAATATCCTGACCTAATAAATTAGAGCCAGTCTGAATTGAAAAAGTGTAAGTTGATCCTGCGCTGTAAATCGATGAAACTGTATCAAAAGTATAATCACACGAGTAATCAAGAATATTTAATTTTGAATTTGGTCCAAATGTAAAGTTCTTTATATAATCGTCAGTTGCTCCAGAATTGCTAACTGTTGGCATACATTGAGAAAATAATGATAGCTGAAAGGAAAAGAGAAATAGAATAGTAGTAGATAATTTTTTCATTCTGATTTATTTCTAAAGAATGTGAAGGGAAATTAATTTCAGAATAATTGAAAAAAATCATTACGTTTTTTTCTTAAAAACGTGGACAACCATACGAGCTAGTTACTTCATTGCCCGGTTTATAATTTCCTTGTAAGAGTAATGAAATTTCAAATGCACCTAATCCACCATTACCTTGACTTAAATCGGAAACAGTATGATCATAACTTACCGTAAATTTATGTTCACGAAATTTATAACCTGCTGCAATTATTGCTGCATCTTTATTTCGATAAAACGCACCAATTAAAAATTCATTGCTACCTGCTACTCTATTTTCGCCAACATTAATATTAAACATGGCGCCTCCGACTAATTCACTTGCTTTCTTTTGTCGTGTATAATAAAAAGATGGGTTGATCATGAACTTATCACTTGCCTTATATGTCATTTCAATGTTTGCCATGGGGCGTAAGCCAAGCTTATTATTTTCACCATAAAATGATTCTACAGGTTGATTCACATTTCGAGCACCTGCACTAAATTTTACATAGAAATTTGTATTGTTATAATACGAAAAATTAGCACCAACACTTATATCAAGAAATGAAGATTTTTGTTTAGTATTCGTTTCATTATTGGGTAGGTTTTTATTAAATGAAAACTCATCCCATTGTGTATCAAAGGTTAGCTTACTAAAATCAACACTTCGTTGATTATAAGCTGCACCTAAACCAGCTGAAAAACTTGTTTGTTCACTCGTTAAAATATGGTAAGCTAAATTCGCTTGAATTTTTGTGAGTGCTAAATTGCCATTCCCTGCAGCGTCGCGCCAAACAGCCACACCAGCACCAAGCCAACTTGTTTCTAATTTATTTCGCATAATACCACCATCTGCAAAAATGCTAAAGGTATTATACGGAACTGCTACTGTTGACCATTGGTTTCGATAATTAATGCCAGCTCGCCAATCATTATCTTGCAATAATCCTGTATTCGCTGGATTAAGCAACATTGGCGAATTATTATATATTTTATCCATCGTAATGATTGCAGCAGGT
>DAOOQH010000065.1:0-14998 GCA_035388625.1 Chitinophagaceae bacterium
ACCATCGCTGAATGGAAGCTATACTATGATGAGTCATCGGAGTGAAGGAAAACTCAAAAATGTGAATTTACCTGAATCAAATCTAGTATTTAATTCATCTGAAAAGTCCATTTCAATATTTGTTGGCTGCAATAGATTGACAGCACAATATCAAACACAATTGAATAAAAAATTGAAGTTTACCCTTATTTCTTCAACTCGAATGGCTTGTCCAAACAATTTTGAAGATATTTTTAAATCGAATCTATCAACAATTACTAATTATACTTTTAAAGATGATATATTAAATTTATACAAGGGAAAGATACTCATCATGCAATTGCAACGAGATAAGAACCATTCCGTACCTCCAACTATTGTGTCTCTCGAAGGAAATTACAAACTTGAACAATTATATAATGGTTCGAATTTAGTGAAAGGTGATTTTAAAAAAACAAGCTTTCAAATTACACAAAATCAAATTAATTGCAGTGTTGGATGCAATAGAATTGGTGGCGAGTTTAAAACAAACGATCATAAAATTTTACCGTTAAAATTAATGATGACTGAAATGTATTGTGCAGACGTAGATGCATTAGAAAAGCAATTTGTTGATGCCTTAAATCAAATCGACCAATACAAATTGAATGACAATATATTGACTTTCTCTGTTCAAAATAAAATCTTGATGATATTGAAACGAAAGGATGAGTAACTTGGTTTAGTGTTTTAGGGAATTTAATTCCTCTCTCATTTGTTTGGCTGTCTTTGTGCTACCATCATGGCTCCATCCAGGAGGATAAAATAAATACTTAAACCTATCTGTTATATTCACTCCTTTTTTACCCAAATCATTAAACAACTTTTTCCATTCATGAAAAATAATTCCAATCGGATGATATGGATGAGATGGATTAGTGGTCAGTCCGTAAACAGGTTTTTCACTCTCCAATTCGGGTTGAAAAGTACCAAACAATTTATCCCAAATAATTAAAACCATGCCCATATTTTTATCCAAGTACCTGATATTGCTTGCATGATGCACACGATGATGACCAGGGGTTACCAAAATGGCTTCGAACCAAGATGGCATCCTCTTGATATATTGAGTATGGACTAAAATCCCATAAATTTGACAAATTGCATCCATCAACAAAATATCGAGTGGTTTAAAACCCAATATGACCAAAGGAATATAAAACCAAAAAGATACAAAAGGTCGAAAAACTGAAGAACGAAAACCGGTGGTTAAATTATATTCTTGCGAGGAATGATGGGTAACATGTACCGCCCACAATATGCGCGAATAATGTTCACTACGATGTTCGGCATAAAAACAAATATCCAATCCAAAAAACAAGATCACCCAATATAGAATTGGATTTTCAAAGTGTATGAGTTGAAATTGTACAAACCAAGTCATAATGCTTAATACAAAAACCTTAACAGAAATACCAAGTAAGGTATTCGCGATGTTCAACCAAAAATTAATCAGTGTTTCTTTAACAGTATAGTAATTACGTTTTTGATAATTACTTAAAATTACCTCTAACGAAATCAAGATGGTATAAAAAGGAAATGAGATAGCTAATAGCCAATTATCATTCAAATAATTTTGTATTGCTTCAAGCATTAGATTGTCATCAATTCTTTTTCTTTAGCAGCACATTGCGCATCAACCTCAATTATTTTTTTATCTGTTATCGCTTGAATTCGACCTTCGGCTTCTTTTGCAGCATCTTCACTTAAGCCGTCTTTCTGCAATTTCTTAATATCTTCCATACCATCACGACGAATATTGCGAATGGCAATTTTACCAGACTCACCCTCGGCCATTACTTTTTTCACAAATTCTTTTCGACGCTCTTCGGTAAGTGGTGGTAAAAACAATCGAATTAAAACACCATCATTTTGCGGGGTAATACCGATATTGCCTTGCATGATGGATCGCTCGATGGGCGCTAACATATTTTTTTCGAAAGGTTGAATCGTAATTGTCCGAACATCAACAATACTAATATTAGCCACCTGCGAAATAGGTGTTGGTGAACCATAATACTCGACCAATAAACCATCTAGCATGGTTGGTGTGGCTTTGCCTGCTCTTATTTTTAAAATTTCAGATTCTAAGTGAGAGATGGCTTTTGCCATATTTTCATTTGTATTTTTAATAATTGTATCTACAGCCTCGGTCATGATAAAATATTTTTTGTTGGCAAATTTAGTATTTAAAATAAATTTAAAAGGAGATTTTTTGAAGCTAGATAAATTTGATGGGGAACGAGTGTTCTTTGGATTGTAGTTCTTACTGTTCGGTTAGGACTTATAGCGAAAAGCGAATACAACGACGTTATTTGTTTTGCTGTTAAGCCTACCGCTAAATTTGGGTTTAAAAATAACCCCAACATTCATGAAATGTTTTAATATTTTTGCCTTGAATTAAGAATTTCAAATTGAATGAAAGGTAAAAAATTAAAGAGGTTTGCAGAAATAAGTACTTTCACTAACGTATTTCAATTTCCAGAAAATATTGGCGATGAATGGAAAAAAATATTTGGCAACGATAACCCTATCGTATTAGAATTGGCATGTGGCAAAGGCGAATACACCGTAAATATGGCTAAAGCATTTCCAAATAAAAATTTTATTGGTATTGATATCAAAGGAAATAGAATGTATGTAGGTGCTAAAATGGCGTTGCAGCAAGAGATTACAAATGTGCGTTTTTTAAGAATTCGAATTGAACAAATTTTAAGCTATTTCAATCCTGGCAGTATTTCTGAAATTTGGATCACCTTTCCAGATCCTTTTTTACGCGAATCGAAAGCTAAAAATAGATTGACGCATCATAAGTTTTTAAAAATGTATCAACAGATTTTAGTAAAGGATGGTATTATTCATTTAAAAACAGATTCTAAAGAGTTGTTCGATTTTACCAATGAAATGGTTGAATTTCATCAATGCCCAATTGTTGAAAAGATTGATGATGTGCATAAAAACGGAGAACCTGCTTTTCCATTATCGATACTTACCTTTTATGAAGGGATGCATTTATTAGATCACAGAACGATACAGTATATTAGTTTTAGATTGCCGAGTGCTGAAATTATTGTGCCTCCAAAAAAGAAATTGAATGAAGAAGAAACCCTTGTTTGATGATGATGAGTTTTATACAAATGAATCAGGACTTTTTGTTTTTACTGAGGCTTTTTTATTGAAACGAGGATATTGTTGTGGTAATGGCTGTTTACATTGTCCGTTTGAATATAAAAATGTGGTAAACTTAGAACGTAAGAAAAAGTTGATTGAAGATAAAAATCAGCTAGAGGGTATTAAACATCAAGAACAGAAATAATTGTGCTGAACAAAACTAATAAAACCAAAGTGGAGCGTAATGATGATTGGATAGAAAAAATATTCCAATTGGTGAGAACGATTCCTAGAGGAAAAGTGACAACCTATGGCACCATAGCCGATACTATTGGCTCTCGACTGACTTCACGTATGGTTGGCTGGGCAATGAATAAATCACATATGGCTCAGCCAAAAGTGCCCGCACATCGTGTTGTAAACCGCAACGGTATGCTTACTGGCAAACATCATTTTGGATCGCCTACCCTTATGCAAGAACTTTTAGAAGCGGAAGGCATTCAAATTATTGAAGACAAAATTGTTGATTTTAAAACGCATTTTTGGACCCCAAAATGAAATCAATCAAAAGCAAAAAATTAATTCTTGATAACTCAATGCTCGAAGAAGAGTTTTTTGAAGACACTCAACTTTTAGGTATTGTTTGTCCACGACCATCATATCACTTTATTTGGCAATTAAATCAAAGCTTCAACTATGAATTCGAACGATGCCATGATTTTGAAGTGTGTGTAAAAGATGTATTTTTTGAAGTGTTTCGTTTTGAGGAAAAAGAAAAAATGGTGGAGCATTTTATTTTTACAAATCGCAAGAAGACGCACTATTTATTGGAAGAAGCAAAAAATATAGATTTTATTTGGATGATAAAAGGTTCTTATTTAGATGCGCATTATGCAATAGCCTTGCCAAATTTTTTAAAGGAGATTAAAATGATTGACTATAGTTTTCTGTTGAATGCATCGCAACTAAAATCAAGGCAACATTTAATTATTTAAAAATCATTACCCAGTTTTAGAAAAAATACTTACTTTTAGCGGTAAATTTAAAAGCTGCTATGTCTCGAATCGTTTTATTCCTATCGATCGCAATATTAATTGGATTTTCATCTTGTACAAAAAAAGGACCTACCAAGGCTTGTTTTACTTTTTCAAAAGAATCGCCTAAAGTAAACGATACTTTGTATTTATTGAATTGTTCTGAAAATTATAAAAAGTTTTTTTGGATTAATACAAACGGCTTCTACCCTAGCGGTGCCATACTTGATAGCACTTCACGACATCAACAAATTGTTGTAACTTCAGCTGGTCAGTACACAGTGTATTTACGTGTAGGTGATTATAGTTTATACGCAGGTGCTGTATCTGGTTATTCTGAATATTCTAAAACAATTACAGTTAACCCATAAACTAATTCATTTTTAATTTGGAACCCAAAAAACCAAATGATATTTGGCAACCATTATTGTTTTCTGGTATCCTGATTATAGGAATGTTTCTTGGATTTAAACTTGCTAAGCAGAATGGGAATCAAAACTTCAGCAAAAAAACTTCTTCTCAACTTGATGGTTTAATTCAATTACTTTCTGCTAAATATGTTGATTCAATTGATGAAAAAAAACTTTATCGTAGTGGCATTGAAGGCATATTAAAAAATCTTGATCCGCATACAGTATATATTCCAGCAAGTGAAGTGGGTCGAGCAAATGAAGAATTAGAAGGACAATTTTATGGCATAGGTGTTGAATTTTATAATCATGATGATACAGTTACCATTTCATCCATCATTCAAAATGGTCCCTCAGACAATAAAAATATTCAGCCAGGAGATAAAATTATTCGTATTGATGATAGCATCATTGCAGGTAAAAAATTAGAAGATGACGCAATTATACAACGTATAAGAGGTGATAAAAACACAGCAGTTAAACTCACTTTACTAGCGCTAAATCATGAACTTAAAACAGTTGACATTACAAGAGGAAATGTGCCTTTAAAAAGTATTCCTGCGTATTTTAAAGTTAATGACGAAACTGGATTCATTAAAATTATCATGTTTAGTGAAACCACCTATGATGAATTTAAAACTGCCTTAGCAGATTTGGTAAAGCAAAATATTAAACATTTAATAATCGATGTAAGAGATAATCCTGGCGGTTATATGGACGCTGTAGCAAATGTTGCAGATGAACTCGTTGCCGGTGTGCATACCATTGTGAGCACAAAAGGTAAGGAGCGAAAAGATAGTTTGGTGACCTCAATTGACGGCTTATTTGAAAAAGGTAATTTATGTATTTTGGTAGATGAAAATTCCGCTTCGGCAAGTGAAATACTTGCTGGTGCCATTCAGGATTTAGATCGAGGTTTAATTATTGGTCGGCGAACATTTGGAAAAGGTTTGGTTCAAGAGCAATTTGAATTACCCGATCATTCAGCTATTCGAATTACAACGGCGAGATATTATTTGCCAAGTGGACGGTGTATTCAGAGAAATTATGAAAATGGAAAAGAAAAATATAAACATGATATAATTGATCGCTATAGCAATGGCAGCCTTTATGCAAACGATAGTGTTTCAAAAACATCAAAAATATTTTACACATTAAAAAAGAAGCCAGTTTATGGTGATGAAGGTATTCGACCTGATGAATTTATTCCACTTGATACTATTTATCATGCTCAATTAAACGATTTTTATTTGAGTCATGCAGCTGAAGAATTTTCTTTTAACTACTATTATTTCAATCAAAAAGAGTTTTCATCATTCAAAAATTTAGAACAGTTTGTTCAAACTTTTAGTATGCATTCAAATTTGCAAAATGCACTCACCAAGTACTTTCATGAACATAAATTAAATGTTCAAATTTTAGAGAGCCCACAATATTTGAAAGAAATCAATTCTTCTATAAAGGCACAATTTGCAAAAATCTTATTTGGCAATAATGGAAAATTTAAGGTTCAGCTAAGTGATGATGCGTTTATTTTAAAGGCGATTCAGAAAATGCATGTTGTAAACTAAGAAAGAAGTAGCATTTTTTTTTTGAGAGTTTTGCTATTAAAAGCTTAGCGATTTTACGGTTTGTTCAGACACCAATCGAAAGGAGAATTTTTACTAGCTAAACACTCTGTCCAAAAGTGAGTAAATTATGATCTGGGTCTAGTAACGAAAATTCTTTTTGCCCCCATGGTTTGATTTCTAGTTTTCCATTAGGGTGAATGATTGTACCATTTTTAATGAACGAATTATACAACTGATCTATCATTTGCGTTCTGATATAAACTTGTCCATCATTAAATTGAATATCGAGATCTTTGAATTCAAAGAAATGAATTTGAATTTTATCTCTTTGAAGCATTAAGTAACCATCGTAATCTTCATTGCCAAACACTTGGAAACTTAATTTCTCGAGATAAAAATTACGTGTAATATCCTTATCGCGCATGGGCAATTTAGGATGAATTTCTGAAAGCATAAATAGTATTATCTATTTTTCAATAATGATATGGTAATAGTTGGAATAGTAATTTGCTCTAAATTCAAGCACTATTATTTCAACTCACCATCAGCATCTAACTCAACAATTTTATAACCTAGTTTTTCAATAGTTGGTACAATTTTTTCTTTATCACCTGCTAATACAATATTCATTTTGGCTGGATCAATCCATTTTTTTGCCATTGCATTTAATTCACTTGCTTGGATAGTACCTAACATTTTATTTTGTTGTTCAATAAAATCAGGTTTCAAATTGTATTGAAGAATATTCACTAAAAACCCAGCTTTTTGAAAACCTGTTTCATACTTACGTGCGTCGCTTTGTCCAAGTGCATTTTTCATAAACGATAATTCTTCTTTTGAAATACCCTCTTTATTATACATTTCAAACTCTCGCATTACTTCCTTTAAAGCACTATCTGTAACAGGTGTTTTTATACCTGATGAAAATGTATAACTACCTGTATAATCATTTCCATTAAATCCACTTCGTGCGCCATAAGTCCATCCTTTATCTTCTCTTAAATTTAAATTCACTCTTGAGTTAAAAGCACCGCCTAAAGGGAAATTAGATAATTCACATTTATGATATTCACCCAAAGCATCGTATTTTAAATCTGTTACATATCCAATTCTAAATTCGGTTTGTGCTGCCTTAGGAATATTTACAATATACACTGTTTTTGAATTAGCAGGTAATGATGCCGGTAATGCGGTAAACTTTATAGGCTGATCAGACAACTTATTTAAACGAGAAAGAATGGCGAGAGATTCTGTTTCTTCAATATCGCCCACCACAACCACTTTCATATCTTTTCGACTCATATAATTTTTATAGTAAGCCTTAATATCATCTAATAGTATATTTTGCACCGATTCAACAGTTCCGGTTGCAGGCAAACCAAGAATATTAAACTTACCATAGTTCACCTTTGAATAAGCAATATTAGCAACATTGACTGCTCTTGTTTTTGAATTTTTTATACTCTCAATTTTTTGTGTTTTAATTCGATCAAAAGCATCTTGTGTAAATTTAGGTTGTAATAGACGTTCATCTAAAAGCTCTAATGTGGCTTGAAGATTTTTTTTCAAACATCTGACAGTTACACCAGTTTCATCAATATCTGAACCAAAAGATATGGTACTTCCTAGTTTATCAAGTAAAACAGACATCTCTTCTGAAGTATGTAGTTTTGTATCTTCCATCATCATCGAAGCAAACAATTGTGATACGCCTGCTTTCGATAAATCATTTTGTTCAGCCATTCTTCCTCCTTTAAAGCCAACTGAAATCACCACAACCGGTAATTCGTCTGTCTTCACTGATAGCATGCGCATACCTTCAACATTAACCTGTTTAAACTTAGGAACTTTTATACTAGGATTAGGTCCTGCTCCTGGCATTTTATTTCGATCGAACTTATCAACTGCCGCTACATATTTTAAATTTGAATAGCCATAATCTGGTGCCTTATAATCTGATTCAGAAACTTTATAATTATCTTCACCTGCTTTTAAAAGTTCTTGACCTTTTGTCATCACACTTAAAATGACCATAGGTTTATTTTTAATATATTGATTATATACTCTGATCACATCAGCTTTCGTAATATCATTATATCGTTTAATTTCATTTTTAATATAATTGGCATTTCCAGTAAATGTTTGAAATGCAGCAAGCTGAGAAACTTTTCCACTTACACTTTCTAAACCGTAAATTGACATCGCTTCTTTTGATGATTTAAATTTTTCAATATCGTCATCACTTACGCCTTTTGTTTCAAACTCTTTAATTGACTCCTTTACTTCCTTCACCATATCTGCTAATGATGTTCCAGATTTAGGCATGACTTGAAATTGAAATGTACCTGCAAGTTCATCAGTGCCATTAGATGTGCCTACATTTAAAGCAATTTGTGTTTTCACTAAACGTTGATATAAAATTGAATTATTATCACCACCTAAAATTTCTGCCAAACAATCTAAGGCTGCTTCATCTTTATGATAAGCAGGTACCGAGGGTATAGCACAAACTAACATAGGTAGTTTAGCATAATTATCAACCATGGTGACATAACGATCACTTGAAATGATGGCTGGTGGGAGTACTGTTTTTTCAACTTTAGGACATTGAGGTATGCTTCCAAAATACTTCTCAACTAATTTCACAACATCCTTTGTATTGATATCACCTCCCACAGTAACTACTGCGTTATTTGGACCATACCATCGTAGAAAGAAATTCTTCAAGTCTTGCACATCTACTCGATTTAAATCTTCAACATAACCTATTGTCAACCAAGAGTAAGGATGACCATAAGGATAGAGATTTTTAGATAAAGTTTCTTGAACTAAACCATAAGGACGATTATCATAGTTTTGACCACGTTCATTTTTTACTGTTGAACGTTGTACTTCAAATTTTTTCTGTGTTACTGCATTCACCAAAAAACCCATTCTATCTGATTCAAGCCAAAGCATTTTTTCAAGTTGATTACTTGGAACAGTCTCAAAATAATTGGTACGATCTCTATTTGTAGTGCCATTTAATGTACCTCCAGCTTCGGTTATAATTTTAAAATGTTGTTCATCCGCAACATGATCACTTCCCTGAAACATCATATGCTCAAAAAAGTGAGCGAAGCCTGATTTGCCAATTTCTTCACGAGCTGAACCCACATGATAAGTAACATCAACATGCACTAATGGATCGCTATGATCTTCATGAACAATAAGCGTTAATCCATTTGGTAATTGATACTTTTCATAAGGAATAACGACTTCACTAGGGTTTGACTTTGTAACTTTTTCAACAAGTTTTGCTTGTGAGAAAGATAATTGAGAAATCGCAGTTGCGATGAGGGCGAATGTAATATTTTTTAACATATTCAGTAATTGAAGCCCTAAGGTACAAGTCAAACTCAAATTATCCAAAAGCTAAACTCAAAAGGTGAAAGCAAAATTTAAATCAGCCTGAATACCTCATAAAATAAACTAGAAAGTTGACAATTATTATTAGCTTGTTTGAGAACTTACTGCCCAATAGTTTCCAGCAAAATCATAAAATGCACCGCGTGTATCAGTATCACCTGGTTTGTTAATTGGCCTTTCAATAATTTCACAACCATTTTGAATGGCAATTTCAAACGTCTTGAAAACATCAGGCACATAAATATGTAACATAGTTTTATTGGCACTATAATTTTCAGTACTATCACTTATCATAATAATGCTATCGTCTAACATAAGTTCAATATGCATTATTTTTCCATTGTCATGTTCATAACGTCTCATGGGTTTGGCATTAAATAATAGCGTTAATAAGTCAACTAATTTTTGTGCATTATCAACAATCAGATAAGGTGAAAGTGAATTGTAATGGTTAGGCTTATAGTTTATCATTTCTCAAATTTTATATTTCCAAAATTAAAATAGGTCTTTGATGTTTGATCTATCGATGAGATAATAATTTATCAAGATTTTCCATAGCCATGGTAAGTCCTTCTTTGAAGCCCATTGCAATTGTTTGTTCGAGTTGAGCAAGGTCGGGAAATTTCATAATTCCATATACAAGGGTATTCTCTCCACGATCACTAAAATTCATCGTCCAAACAGATTGAGGCATTGTTTCATTAATGATGCCATTTTCGTCGCCAAAGGCATCATTTGCTAGAAACATGATTCGATCTTCAATTTTAACATAACTTGCTATTGACCAATGTTCTTCGCCATTTGGTCCCACTGCAGCATAGTGCCATCTACCTCCTTCTCGAAAATCCATACTTTTTGTTTTTGATTTCCAAGGCGAAGGCATCCACCATTGATCAAGAATTTCTGATTTTGTATAGCAATCCCAAACTGTTGAACGGTCTGCGGCAAATTCACGTTTGATATGAATCACATTGTTTTGCTTGTCGACATTGAAGTCGAAGAATAATGCCATGCTCATTTTATTTATTTTTTTTAAGTGTTAATAATACAGTATCAAGTTGGTTAAATCGATTTTCCCATATCTTTTTAAATTGCTCAATCCATTTGTCAATTTCTTTCAATTGAGCTGAATTAATATGGTAATAAATTTCTCTTCCTTTTTGCTCTTGTCGCACCAAATCACATTCAGATAGAATTTGAATATGCCTAGAAACAGCTTGCCTACTCGAATTAAATTCTTCAGCCAGCGCATTGGGCGTCATTGCATGTGAAGCTAGCAAAAGCAAAATAGCTCTTCTTGTTGGATCGGCAATTGCTTGAAATACATCTCGTCTCGTTTCCATTTTTTATTATGCAACTATTTGATTGCAAATATAAATGCAACTATTTGATTGCGCAAAATTTACAATGCAATTTTTTAAAAGAGTAAAAAATTAATATCCTTTAAATGGCAATCAAGTATTTAATAAGGAGATGTCAAAATAATAAATGAAAAGCGGATAGTAAGGAGTAGATTGAACTAATTGAAAAGTTCGGCTAGTTCCATCTGAGTAGAAATTGTTTTATCTTCAGCATACCATTTATGTAAATATTCAGAATAATTGGCAGCCTTCTCAGGATTTGCCTTTAATGAAATTACTAAATCTTGAGCCAATTTTGGACGAGGTCCCCACTCTTTCATGAATTGAAAATTTGAATCCAAAACAATTAATTTAGGAATCGCCATTCCGCCATTGGTAAGGTGTGCGTTGATTAATGGTAGATTTTGATCACGATAAACAATTCGCAAATCTATTTTACCATTTGAAGCATGAACGACTGCATCTGCAATTGGAAGTATCTGAGACGAATCGCCACACCAATGCTCACTAATCACTAACCATTTTAGTTCTGTTTTTAGTTCACTTAGTTTTAAATGAATAGCCTCGTTCAAATGAATTGTTTTTGACAATCGTTTTGATCTCTGTAAATTGAGCGGAAGATATTCCGAGTATTCCTTCTCAATTTTATTGTCAACCTCATATTGCATATGCTCAATATACTCTGTATACCCAATACCATTTTCAAAATAGTACTTATAGTCTATTCCCATCTTATTGTTTAATTATTTATAACTAAAAACTAATGACTTCCATAATCAAATGGATTGCCTAAAACTGCGTAAAGAATGGCAAGTAAAATAATAATACCAATACCAATACTCAGATATAAAATGGTTCTTTTTTGGGCAACATTCACTACCTCCAAACGGTGCATTTCTCCTAAACGATTGACAGTATTTTCAATTTTATTAAATGCAGTTTCGCCTTTAATAATATAATCGTAAGCTCCATTACGCATGCTTTCTAAAGCGATATTGATATTATCTTCACCAGTAAACATGATGACTTTTGACGCAGGATAATTTTTCTTAATTTCTTTTAAAACTTCAATACCATTTTTAGCTTTTGGATTGCCAGAATTTAAATGATAGTCAAGAACAATCATTTCAGGTTTATATTTTTTCAAATCTTCTAAAGCTGATTCTCCATCTGAATATTCTTTCAACTCAAACACATATCGTTCTTTAAGATAATCTTTTATCATTTCCGTTTGAATTGGATCATCATCAATGACAAAAATGACACGAGAATTTTCGAGTGTTAGATTATCACCTGTTACAATATTACTTTCAGACATATTTTTAATTTTGAGTTGTGAATCAAATTAACCTTCGCAAAGATAGGGAACAGATAAATAAGATGGAAATGTTATGCATTTTACTTTTTAGCTTTTATCGGCTTTAAAAAATGAAAGCCTCTTGCTACATAACCATTACGATAATAAAAACGATGAGCTTGGTAATTTTCAACATAAGCATCTAACATCATGAGATCACATTGATAATTTCTCCCCTCATTTTCAAGCCAATCAAGAACTTTTTCTCCGATTCCTTGATTTCTCATTTTCTCAAGAACGATAAAATTATCAATCTCTAAATACTTTCCGCTATAAATTTTTGTAGCAATCCAATATCCAGATACTGCAACTATTTCATTTTGCATAGTAACCACTACTTGAAAATAATTATGAGGTATCATTTGAGATAAATACTCTTGATACTTTTCAATGGTTAAGCTAGGGGTTAATAAAGAGATAAGTGAAAAGTTGATCAACATATCCTCAAGAGATGTCAACTTCCTAATTTCGAAATTTTCAGTCATCCTTTTTATGCCCTCTATAATTTAGTTAATGTGGTTGATAAGAGTCGTAATGACATAGAAATCTTTCAAAACATTCTACATTATACTAAGAGTTGATTTTTTTACTCCTTAATAATCTTCACTCGTGAAATTTCAATACCATCCTTTAATTCAATAAAATAAATTCCATTCGCAAAGTTTGAAATATCCAATTGAAAACGATTTCCATTCATATGTTCTTTTCGCAAGACTACTTGACCAGATAGGTCAATCAACGAAATCGAAATATCGTTGATATCAAATGCCGAATTAATTACAACCGAATTCGAAGTTGGATTGGGTGATATTGTGATACCCGCTTTGTTGGTAGCGGTTAATCCAACGGTTGATTTAACTCTAAATGATGCAGTATCAGAAAAAATAAAATTGTTATACTTCGTATATACTCTTCCTGATATCACACTTCCAAAAGGTGTTGTTGTTGATACAGATACAGGTATACCTCCTGTTGCATTTCCTTGACTTAAGATATTATTGACTGAAAATGTATCTGATGACAAAAAATATGGACTTGTCGACTCAAACCAGGATTTCAAATTGAGACAGGTATCTAAACCATAATTACCATATCCATAATTCAGTAATATACTTGTTGAATTATACTCATAAGGTGAATTTCGATATCTTTCAATATAAGGGCCCGACAACCAAGTGGCCATTATATTTTGGGTCATATTGGCTTGCGACAGAGGAATAATTTGTGAAGGAGAAGGCCAGAACCCATCTGTCGAGCTTCCAACTTCAGGTGTCATTGCTAAGGTTTTAGGCTTTACAGTTTGTTCGCCGTAATGCCAATCATCTGAACCTCCATTGGTAAGGTAAGCTAAGGTTTGAAAACAAGTTCCTGATACATAACCATTGTCTACGGTTAATCGATCAGCAATCGCATTAAAAGTGAGATCATCTGGCGTTACCTGATTCACATACCCCCACGGATAAATAATCCAATCGCCATAAGAATGATAATTCATAATGAGCTTAAAATCGTTTGCAATACAAAGGTCTCTCACAGCTTGCGTTTCAAATTCTGAAAAGGCTGATGCACCGCGATAGGTATCACTTGTTCCATTGGGTGAAGACCCAGAATTATCCCAAGCGAATTTGAAACCGTAGTTTCTGTTTAAATCAACTCCTTTTGAGCCACCAGCATTATTTTGTCGATTTTTACGCCACATTCCACCACCTGTTGGATCTGTAAGTTCATTATACGCATATCCATCAGGATTTAAAATTGGAATGAAAAACATTTCTCGATCATCAATCATATGTTTAATTACTGAATCAGAAGTATTATAATTTTCTAATACATACCACATATAATAGACCAAAAGCGCAAGTGATTGGGGTTCACGCGCATGATGTAAAGCGGTAAACAATACTTTTTGCTCTTGAGGTTCACTTAAAGAAGGATTGTCGGAAATCTTGTAAAGTTTAATTGGTCGCCCTTGCAAGGTTGTACCAATAGTTTGTGCTGGCTTCACTAAATTTGGATAAAGAATAACCATTGAATCAAGATTTTGAATAGCTTGATTTAAGGTCATATATCCTCCCATAGTTCCTCCATGAAAATTAGCTGGCACTCCACCCGATCTTGTCTTCTTAGTTTTTTTTAAATCTTCTTCTGCTCTTTTTTTATAAAATGATGAAACATCTTCAATCAATACTTTTGCATTGGTTGCTTTTGAAAGCAAAATATCTTTTTCTGTTTCTGAGAATTCACCAGTATATCCTTTGTCAATTCGAGCAAGATGTTCGAACATTATTTCTTGACTCAGTTGAGTCATAAGATGTTCGTTTGCTTCAAAATAAACACGGTAATAGATTTCTTTTACCTCAGATTGAGCATAAGAAAATTGGGTAAAAAACAAAAGGATCAAATAAAATAGAGATTTTTTCATTTTGAAGGAATTTGATTTAGGCACTCAAATATAGTGCCATATACTTATAAATGTCTTTGTAAATCGGTGAAACCTCAGATTTGCAGTACTATTTCAATTGAATGATAAAGTTCACAATAACATGATTCCATTATGAATACAAACCACCATTAATTGAAATAACTTGCCCTGTGATATAAGCCGAATTTTTCGAAGCCAAAAAGCCAACTAAGTCAGCCACTTCATCTGGCTTTCCAAAACGCTTCATAGGAATGATTTTACTTAATTCAACTTCACCTGAATTTATTTTTTCGATTGTAAGACTGA
>DAOOQH010000066.1:0-14991 GCA_035388625.1 Chitinophagaceae bacterium
CAATCGATAATAGCGAAGAAATAATGGTGTTGTACCAATTGTAATTTAAAGATAGTCCAAAGGACTTCTTTAAATTTTACAATGGTTAATGCCGATATAGCAAAATTCTTGTACAAATTATCATACTGCTTATTTTGTATAATCGGTATTACTTATTATATAGCAAATAATATTCAGCAGGGATATCCACTCCTAAACTTTTAGACATATTAGCATCTTGCAAAGCCTTTGCATTATCGCCCATCATATAAAATGAAAAAGATCGTCTCTGATAATGCAAACCTGATTTAGGTTGAATTGCCAATGCTTGATTAAACCAAACCATACTCTCTGGGTAGTTTTTTAAACGTTGGTAATTTAATCCAATATCAGACATCGTTTCTGGTATAGCCTCAAAAGTGAGTACCTTTTTCAAATCAGAAATCGAAGCTTCTATATTTCCTTGTTGCTCGAAACATAAGCTTCGAGCAACATAAGTTTCTTTGCGATTTGAATCAATTTTTAAAGACTCGTTTAAATAAAAGAGTGCACTATCTAAATTACCCTGCTTACCAAAAAGATTTCCAATATTGGTCAGTAAGAGAGGGTCATTTCGTTTTATTTGTAATGCATTTTTATAATCCTTCCAAGCCATCTCATCTTTGCCTTGATTAAAATAGATATTGCCTCTATTAATTAAAGCTTCTTGCTCAATTTTATTAATTTGAATTGCTTTATTATACATCTCAAGTGCGGCTGGTGTATTACCTTCTTTTTTATAAAATAATCCACGATTGGTAAAAGCACGACTACTTGGACACACTTCGATGGCATTATCCCAAAGCGATGCAGTATCAATCCAAGTTGAAGATTGTTTATAAGTAAGAGAAACAAGAATCAATGAAATACTCCCGATCAAAGCTTTGCCAGCAATAGGTAGTTTAGCTTGATTTGAATCAGACCATTTTTGAAATAAAAGTCCAACGACAATAAAAATTCCAATGAGCGGTACATAACTATATCTGTCAGCAATCACTGCACTGCCTACCGGTTTAAATTGCAATACCAATAATAAATTAATGAGGTAAAAAAGAATTGAGAACGCGATTAACCTATTTTTTTTATGCGCCCAGATAAATCCAATGATCAAGCATACTAGAAAGGCGAGTGAAATATAATATGCAAAAGGGAGGTCGGTATTGAGTGCTGGAAATGGATAAAAGGCACATAGTTGAATTGGTACGATAGCTTTTAGGAAATACATCATGATGCCATAGGTGCCAAAGAATATTCTAAAGTGACTTGGAAAAAGAAAACTAAATGCTGTAGCCCCTTGCATTTCTTGCCCGTATAGTGTGAGCATTCCCATTGCCAAAGAAAGAATTAAGAAGGGCGTTTTTTCAAGAATAATTTTTAGATAATCTTTTCTTTCATAGTAATAATCAATGGCGAAAAGAACGATTGGGAAAATAATGGCTGCTGGTTTAGACAACATTGATAGAATAAAGAACAAGCAAACAAGAAAGAGTTTTGTAATCTTTCGATTTTCTAAATAAGAAAGATAATAAATCAATCCAAGTAAAAAAAAGCAAGTGTAGAGTACATCCTTTCGTTCTGAGATCCATACAACAGATTCAACATGAAGAGGATGAATGCCAAATAGAAGCGCACTTAGAAAGGCAATCCATATTTTTTCTTTAGTAAGTTTATAAACAAAAACAAAAACAAGTAGCACATTGAGAAGATGTAATAACAGATTGAGGAGATGATATGAAAATGGGTCATCGCCAGAGATAGCATAATTTAACGCAAACGTGAGCATGGTAAGAGGATGGTAGTTGCCTTGTAAAGGGCTTGTTAGAATTTCTTTTAAATTACTAAATGAACGTATCGCTTGGTTATTTGTTACATAGTCAGGGTCGTCCCATAAGACAAACCCAGCTTGAAAAGCTGGAATAAATGCAATTAAAGTAAGTAGGAGACAAACGAATAAATAGCCACGAATGGTTGATTTATTTTTAATAGGATTTGTTTCTTTAGATACATTTGTTACTATTTCTTCCTTACTAACAGATCGATTTATATGTTGTGAAGAAGTAATTTTTTTACCCATAGTCTTGAATCTTATTTATTATTTGACATTATTATTTTAATGTTAGATGTTTTTGATTGATGTTTAGGTATCTACTAATAAACTTCGAAGGCATAAGTATGCAACAATCATAAGTCTGTGTTACAAATATATTATATTATTCATCAATCTTTTGCTTAATATAATCTACTATAGTTGAGTGTTCAATTCCAGCCATATCGCTTAATTCTATTTCTAACGCTTTAGTACTTTGTGCTATTTCAATCAATGAAAATATCAAACTAATTGAAAAGCAAATTAGTGAAGCACCAAAAATAAGATTCGCAATGATCATTTCATCTATATAAATAAAAAATGTAGATACGATGCCTAACAGAAAACTGATAACGCCCATGAATTGCATACGTCGAACTAGTAAAATACGGTAACGTAAATTTTTTATTTGTGTATGTAATTTTTTATTTTCTATTTTTTGATTATACTGTTCATGTAATTTTCTTGCTACTGCAGCTAATCCTAAAAAGCGGTTTGTATAAGCCAATAGTACTAAGCTGATTGCAGGAAATAAAATGGCTGGTGTATTAATTGTGATATCCATGAAAATATTGTTTCATCGAAATTAGTATTTTATTAGAGAATTGTAATAAGCATATCGCTACCTAGAATGAAAATTAATTTTCAAATTGAGAATTTGTTTTTTCTTGATTCTTATTTACAGGTAATGTCATCAGCATTTTAAATAAGTCTTTAGCACATTTGAAAATGCGGGAGGATTAGGATTACAATCCAATATTCTTAATTCAATGAACTGTATTTCTAATACCGAATCCATTTCTGTAATGGTCTAATTCCAATTGGACCAAACTGTTCAGATAGCTATCGGAATCTCGGCATAATCCATTTCACAATTCAAATAGTCTTTGGGCTATTTATCATTGGATTTGGTATAATTGTATAAAAGAGTCGAATTTGTTTAAAGGGATAATGATATCTATAGAAACAATTACATGATGAAAAAATTGATTGCTTTAAAAAATTCCACCGTTTGTACATATATTAGTGTTTGATTTTATATTCAATGTATGGAAAATCTTTTTGATCATTATTTGCGCCTCAATAATATATGGATGAAAGAAAACAATTTAATAATGGTTCACCAATAAAAGGTACTTTGTCTTCGAATAAAATTACACAAGCACAATTTCAATGTCAACTTCCTAGTATAATCAGCCATATGATTGAAGGTGAAATTAAAAGAGGTAAATGTTTTGGCATTCATTTTTTTAATGCTGAAATTCATCAAGTAAAATCAATTTTAAAAGAACCAAATTTACTTGGTGTTTGGGAGGCAGATATTGAAGTGAAACATCCCAAGACTAAAGTTTTTGTCAAAAAGAAAAAGTCATCTACTTTGTTCCCACTTACATGGACGAAAACCGATCTTGCCATCAAATTAATTGAGGCATTTGCAAATGCTAAATTTACCACAAGCTATAAATCGATCGGTATTACTTCTTGTCAAATTGAAATTGTATTTATTTTTCAAAATGGTATGATTACCTCTTGTTATCCAATTTGCTAAATGTTCATGTGAATCTTATTTGGAATTGAGATTCAATTATTCCTTTGTATAGTTTTTCTTGAAAAAGAAATATTAATGAACATAAAAGTTCAGCATTTGATGTATTACCTTAGCGCGCAAATAAATGGTAGAATTTAACACAAGAGCTATCAATCAATATTTTAGAAGTCGATTTTAGATGGATAAAATGAATATGAAATAATACTTAGTGTCATTTTGAACCTTATTCAATAATTTAATTATATTTATCATTCAAAACTAATTATACATGGAACAACAAAAAACATCCATACCTACAAACTACGGCGCGCTGAGTACACTTGTGACTGTATTTTTTTTCTGGGGATTTATTGCAGCGGGCAATAGCGTATTCATTCCGTTTTGCAAACACTATTTTAATCTTGATCAATATCAATCTCAATTAATTGATTTTGCCTTTTATGGCGCTTATTATTTAGGTGCATTAGGATTGTTTATTTATACCACCTTGAATGGTAGAGATTTGGTGGCCAAATGGGGATATAAAAAAAGTATAGTGTACGGATTGGTATTTTCTGCACTTGGTGCCATTGCAATGATAGTAGCTGTAAATGGTAATACATTCGGCGGTATGTTGATTGGTTTTTTTATAGTTGCACTTGGATTTTCATTGCAGCAAACAGCCGCTAATCCTTTTGCTTTAACATTAGGTGATCCTGCAACAGGTTCAAACAGAATTAGTTTAGGTGGAAGTATAAATTCGTTTGGTACTTCAATCGGTCCTATTGTAGTTGCACTTGCTTTATTTGGCGTAACCAAAGCAAAAGACGATCAAATTAATAGTTTAAGTTTAGATAAAGTAACCATACTCTATTCTGTTGTTTGCGCTTTATTTTTGGGTGCCGCAGCCTTATTTTTCTTTTCAAAAAAAGTGCCTTCTGGTGGTAGTGATGAAAAAACAGAAAGCGCTAACAAAGCCCTTATCGCTTTAATAATTATGACTATCTTATTAGTGGTTGCTTTTGTGCCTGTTTTTTTAAGTTATAAAGAAAATCCGGTAGATGAAATAGCGAAAAAAGCAGTTGAATTAAGTCGTATGCGTTGGTTACTTTTTGGTTTGGTCATTGTGTTGGTTACCATTGTTGTTTCGTATATCAGTGCGAATAAAAAAAGCGATGGTTGGGGCGCTATGAAATATCCTCAACTTGTTTTAGGTATGTTAGCCATCTTTATTTATGTAGGTGTTGAAGTGGCTATCGGAAGTAATTTGAGTGAATTACTTAAACAACCACAGTTTGGTGGTTTTGAAGCAAAAGACGCCGCACCCTATGTTTCAATGTATTGGGGAAGCTTAATGATTGGTAGATGGGCCGGTGCAATCAATGTTTTCAGACCAGAAAAAACATTGAAGAATGTATTATTATTGATCGTTCCTTTACTTGCATTTGGTGTTGTCATTCTAATCAATACAATTGCGCAAAGTGATATGGCACCTCTTTATTGGTATGGCATTTGTGTGGTGATTTTAGTTTTGGCATTTTATGCAACGCAAGACCGACCAGCTCGAACCTTATTAGTATTTAGTTTGCTAGGCATGATTGCTATGATGGTGGGTATATTTACTGAAGGACAAATTGCAACTTACGCATTTTTAAGTGGTGGACTTTTTTGTAGCGTGATGTGGCCTTGTATTTTTTCACTAGCTACAGCTGGATTAGGAAAATACACTACACAAGGTTCAGGGTTTTTAATTATGATGATATTGGGTGGTGGTATTATACCGCCTATACAAGGAAAATTGGCTGATTTATTACAAAGTAGTCATCCAGAAGCCGTTGGGTTTGGTATTCATACATCTTATTGGATTGCTGTTGTTTGTTTCGCCTACCTTGCTTTGTTTGCATATGCAGTGAAGGGTATTTTGATAAAACAAGGTATTGATTACGACGAACAAAGTGTGGCAGCACATTAAACATTTATTATTCAATCGAAAAATTTAGTATGCAGTATAGTATAGGAATTGATATTGGTGGCACAAACTGTGTGATGGGTATCGTTGATAAAATGGGCACTATACTTTTTGAATCAGAATTGATTACAAAAGATTATCCCTTAATTGAAGATTTTGTTGAGGCAACTTATCAACAACTCATTCCAGAAATTCAGAAGTTAAAAGCCAAAAATTTTAAAGGAATTGGTATAGGCGCACCAAATGGAAATTTCTATCACGGAACAATTGAATTCGCTCCAAATTTAAAATGGAAAGGAGTTGTCCCACTCGCCAAATTATTTGCCGAAAAATTTAAATTAGAGTCTACTGTTACCAATGATGCAAATGCCGCAGCCATTGGCGAAATGATGCATGGCGCTGCAAAGGGAATGAATGATTTTATTGTAGTAACCCTCGGAACGGGTGTTGGTAGCGGTTTTGTTGCCAATGGTAAAATGATCTATGGACATGATGGATTTGCTGGCGAACTTGGTCATACCATCGCTGTGCGAAATGGCCGACTTTGTGGTTGTGGTCGATTAGGTTGTTTAGAAACCTATACTTCAGCAACAGGTATTGTTAGAACCGCAGTTGAATTTTTAAGTGAGAACGGTAAAAAATCAAGCTTGAGTAAAATTCAACATATAACTTCAAAAGATATTTATGATGCAGCAGTTGAAGGTGATGAATTAGCACTTGAAATTTTTGAATTTACAGGTAAAATTTTGGGACAAAGTTTGGCCGATGCAATTGCAATTACAAGTCCTGAGGCTATTATTTTATTTGGAGGATTAGCCCAAGCAGGCAAGTATATTTTTGAGCCAACCCGAAGACATATGGAAGATAATTTACTTCAAATTTATAAAGGAAAAGTGAAGCTTTTACCTTCTGAATTAAAGGAAAGCGATGCGGCCATTTTGGGTGCGGCTGCTTTGGTTTGGAGTGCTTAAATGTTTTAGATTTCCATTGCGCTAACTTTTTATTGCTTATATGATATAGAAATTTTATTCAATCTAATCACGGTGGTTTGAATACTTTAGCAAACTAACCCAAATTTCGCAGTTGAATTTCAGCAGCCTACTTTGGGTTGAATACATCTGCACTACGCACTTAAGTGGGTGTAAAAAAGTAAGCAATTCATGGAAACAATATTTTCAACAGACTATCAATCAATTCTCGATAAGATGAATCAAATTGATCCCATAAAATATGGCAAAACTCGAAATTTTGTGGATGGAGATGTGAGCTATTTGTCGCCTTATATTTCTCGTGGCGTGATCAGCACCAAACAAGTTTTAGAAAGCGTTTTACAAAAGGGATATCAACCACAACATATTGAACAGTTTATTAAGGAACTATGTTGGCGCGATTATTTTCAACGAGTAGGTCAAGTTAAAAATGTAAGTGAAGACATACGACAAGAACAACACCCTGTTACGAATGATGAGCTTTCAACAGAAATTGTTAATGGCAATACAAGCATTGAAGGTATTGATATTGCAATCAAAAATTTATACAATAAGGGTTATATGCACAATCATTGCAGAATGTATATTGCCTCTCTTGCTTGCAATATTGGCAAATCATATTGGTTTCATCCAGCAAAATGGATGTATTATCATTTATTAGATGGCGATTGGGCTAGCAATGCTTGCAGTTGGCAGTGGGTTGCTGGTGCCAATAGCAATAAAAAATATTTCGCCAATCAAGAGAATATAAACAAGTTTACAAATACTTGTCAAAGTAATACATATTTAGATTTAACTTATGAAGAACTCGAGCAACTAGAAACGCCTATGCGTTTGAGGCATACTCAAAAATTATTACTTGAAACAAAATTACCACCAAGTGATGCATTTGTACCTGATGCAAATCTGCCAACCTTTATTTATAATTATTATAACCTCGATCCTCAATGGCATAAAAATGAAATAGGTAACAGGATTTTATTATTAGATCCTGCGTTTTTTTTAGCATATCCTATTAGTGAAAAATGCATTCAATTTATGTTGGCAATTAGTCAAAATATTAAATCAATAAAGATATTTGTTGGTTCCTTTGAATTGCTTTGTCAACGATATCAACTTAAAACAATTTATTTTAAAGAGCAGCCACTCAATCAACAGTATAAAGGAATAGAGGAGCCAAGAGACTGGATAACGGATAAAGTAGTTGGCTACTTTCCCTCTTTTTTCTCCTATTGGAAAAAAGTAGAAAAGCAAGTTTTTAAAAAAAAATAGTTGTGTTAAATGAAACAAGAAATTTCGATTGTTTGGTTAAAAAGAGATCTACGCTGGACAGATCATGAAGCACTCTATATGGCACAAAAACAAGGGATGCCTATCTTACTCATTTATTGTTTCGAGCCAAGTATGATGCAGTATGAAGATAGTGATATTCGTCATTGGCGATTTGTGTATCAATCGTTACAAGACATGCAAAAGAAGTTGGATTGTATCAATTCAAAAATTTTTATTTTTCATGACGAAGTTTTAAATATATTTTTAAAATTGGATGAAGTATATCGTATTCAATATATCTTTTCACATCAAGAAACGGGTAATAAACTTAGTTACGACAGAGATATAAGCATCAACAAATTTTGTATCGAACATGATATAATTTGGAAGGAATTTCAACAAAATGGTGTGATACGAAAATTAAAATCGAGAAGGGATTGGGAGAAAAGATGGAAGGAGAAAATGCTTGAGCCTCCTAAATATATTGATGAAGGATTTCAAAATTATATAAATTTGAATGAGTCATTTTACCAATCGTTCAAGGGGCAACCGCTTGCTAATGAAATTACAAGTCCGAATAATAATTTTCAACCTGGTGGTGAAACATTTGCATGGCAATATTTGAAAAGCTTTTTAAAAGATCGGTATATGAACTATTCGAAGCATATTTCAAAACCGGCTTTAAGTCGAAAGGGATGTAGTCGCATTTCGCCCTATCTGAGTTATGGTAATATCAGTATGCGAATGGTTTATCAATGCACCATGCAGCATTATGAACACGCAAAAAATAAGAAAGCACTTTTGAATTTTATTTCTCGCTTGCATTGGCATTGTCATTTTATACAAAAGTTTGAAGATGAATGTCGAATGGAATTTGAGAATATAAATACCGCCTATGATGAATTAGTGAAACCAAAAAATGAAGACTATATTTTAGCATGGCAAGAGGGGCAAACAGGTATTCCGATTATTGATGCATGCATGCGTTGTTTGGTTGCCACTGGCTATATCAATTTTAGAATGCGCGCAATGGTAGTCTCGTTTTTTGTATTTAATCTTTGGCAAGATTGGCGTGAGCTTCATTTTTTAGCAAGACAATTTTTAGATTATGAACCAGGTATTCATTACCCGCAACTACAAATGCAATCGGGTGTAACGGGCATTAATACAATTCGAATTTATAATCCAATTAAAAACTCACAAGAACATGATGAAGAAGGTAAGTTTATTAAAGAATGGGTGCCTGAATTAAGAAATATTCCAATCGACTTTTTACATGAGCCTTGGAAAATGACTTCAATGGAACAAAATTTGTATCAAGTATTGATAGGGAAAGATTATCCTCTACCTATTGTTGATATTGAAGCAACTAGAAAAATAGCAAGCGATATTGTTTGGCATTTTCGAAAAAAGGATGAAGTGAAGATTGAAGGAAATAGAATTTTGAAAAAGCATGTAAATGCAAATAGTATTACAAATCAGCCTAAGCGTCAAATTAAATCAAAAGGTAAAACAACATGAAACTAGGTATCATTTTTCCACATCAGTTATTTGAGCAAAACATGCTCATTGAAAATTGTGATACAATTTATTTAGTTGAAGAATGGTTGTTCTTTAAGCAATATCATTTTCATAAACAAAAATTGGTGATGCATAGAGCGAGTATGAAGTTTTATGCCTCATACATTTTGTCTAAGAAGAAAAAGCTCGTTTATATTGATTCGTTGAATGAGTTGTCAGATATACGAAAACTTATTCCTTACTTACAATCAATTGGTATGACAGAAATTGAATATTATGATACAACGGATCATTGGCTTGAGAAAAGATTGACTAGCGCTTGCAGAACAGCTCTCGTACAAACTGTTCAACATAGCACTCAATTATTCATGAATACTACTGAAGAGAATATCCAGTTTTTTTCTGATAGAAAGCGCATGTTTCAAACAGATTTTTACAAATATCAAAGAAAAAAAAATAATCTATTATTAGAAAAGGATGGCCAGCCCACTGGCGGTAAATGGACTTATGATGACGAGAATCGTTTGAAATATCCTAAAGGAAAAACGCCGCCTAAAATGAATGTATTAATTGTGAACGAATTTTATGAAGAAGCGATACAATATGTCGAAACATATTTCTCGAGCAATTATGGTAAAGTAAATCTTGATTTTATTTATCCAACCACATTTGATGAAAGCAAGAAATGGTTGCAAGATTTTTTCGAAACTCGATTTGACGAATTCGGTGCATATGAAGATGCAATCGTTTTAAATCAAAGCATATTGCATCATAGCGTTTTAACACCTATGCTTAATATTGGATTACTTACACCACAATTTGTAATTGATGAAACATTGAAGTATGCAGCACTTCATGAAGTTCCAATGAATTCATTAGAGGGTTTTACTCGACAAATTATAGGATGGCGAGAATTTATTAGAGCTGTTTATGAATTAAAAGGGAGCGATGAAAGGATGAAAAATTATTTTGGGTTCACACGAAAAATACCGCCATCATTTTGGAATGGCACCACTGGTATTGAGCCAATAGATACTACTATTCAAAAAATTTTGAAAACTGGATATTGTCATCATATTGAGCGTTTAATGGTAGTAGGGAATTTTATGTTGCTATGCGAGTTTGATCCGAATGAGGTGTATCGATGGTTCATGGAATTATTCATTGACTCCTATGATTGGGTAATGGTTCCCAATGTGTATGGTATGAGTCAATTTGCAGATGGCGGTTTGATGGCAACAAAACCCTATATCAGTGGCAGTAATTATTTGATGAAAATGAGTGATTATAAGAAAGGAGAATGGCAAATTATTTGGGATGGATTATTTTGGCGATTTATGCATAATCATAGAGATTTCTTTTTGCGAAATCCGAGATTAGGTATGTTGGTACGAAGTTTTGATAATATGACAGACGAAAAACAGAAAGCACATTTAAACAATGCGACTGCATTTTTAAAATCAATGTCAGAATAAGAAATCGTGTTTTATCAATGAATGTATAAGTGATTCGTTTTCTATTTCATCATCCACGAACCGCCAACACTGATTACATTATCAAGTTCTAAATAGTTTTGATAAGTGTCTAATGACAAGCCTCCTGTTGGACAAAATTTAATATTTGGAAAAACTTGACCATAGGTTTTAAGTGCTTCGTATCCACCAAATAAATGAGCTGGGAAAAATTTGAATGTATCCCATGATTGTGATAAGCCTTGTATAATATCACTTGGAGTTGCAACACCTAGTATAAAAGCAATTTTACTATTTTCGAAAGCTTCAAAGAGTGATGAATGGATACCTGGACTCACCATAAAATCGATCTCTAATTCAACAGCTTTTGCAACTTGATCAGGATGGGTAATGGTACCCATGCCAATATCTATTTTATTGCCAAATTTTTCTCTAACCATTCGAATGGCATCATAAGCGATGGGCGTGCGCAAAGTAATTTCAATACAATGAATTTGTGAATTAAATAAACGATTCACTGTGGGCTCAATTTCATTTAATTGATGAAATGTAACCACTGGAATGATTGGATGTTTTTTTAAAATGCCGCGGATATTATTTTGAGTCATGATAAGTAGTTCTTTATTAAATAAGGATAGTAGAATTTTAATTGCCTATAAAAAACTTGCGCCATCTTCACTTGAAGAGACAAGGTTTCTTAAATTTGAAAAAAGCTCTCGTCCAAAACCAAAGGTATTTGTATTGTCTTTAATAGAAGCTTCTCTTTCCTTTACAATTTCAAAATTTAAACAACTAAGTTCTCCTGAGTTAGCATCTAGTCTAATCAAGTCACCTGTTCTAATTTTTGAAATCATACCACCATCTTTTGCTTCTGGGGTTAGATGAATAGCTGCAGGTACTTTACCCGATGCACCCGACATTCTTCCATCCGTTAATAAGGCTACTTTATAGCCACGTAATTGTAATATACCTAAAGTGGGTGTAAGTTTATGTAATTCAGGCATGCCATTTTGTTTAGGCCCTTGGAATGGAAGAACTGCAATAAAATCGCGATCTAATTCACCCCGCTTAAAGGCTAAAATTAAATCTTCTTGTTCGTTAAATACGATGGCTTCTGCCTCAACAAGCATATGATCTGCACTCACTGCAGCTGTTTTAATAACGGCTCTACCAATATTGCCATGTAACATCACGATGCCACCTTGTGGTAAAAAAGGTGATTCAACAGGACGAATAATATCTAAATTTAAACTTTCTGTTGGTCCATCTACCCAAGAAATTTCACCATGATTTATTTTAGGTTCTTTAGTAAATTGGGTTAATCCTTTTCCTAAAATTGTATTTACATCTTCATGAAGCAAACCATTTTTTAGCAAAGTATTTATTACAAATGACATGCCGCCCGATGCATGAAAATGATTCACATCGGCTGGTCCATTTGGATAGATACGCGTTAATAAAGGAACAGCTGTTGATAGATCAGCAAAATCTTGCCAATTAATTTTTATGCCTGCTGAATTTGCCATCGCAATTAAATGAATGGTATGATTGGTTGATCCTCCTGTTGCTAATAAGCCAACTAAACCATTCACAACCACTTTTTCGTCGTAGATATTGCAGAATGAATGATCTAATGAATTAGCTTGGCAATTATCACTCAATACTTTAATAGCATACTCAGTCAGTAATTCTCTTAATTCGGTGTCAGGGTTCACGAAGCTAGAACCTGGTAATTGCAGTCCCATAATTTCCATCAGCATTTGATTGCTATTGGCAGTGCCATAAAAGGTGCAAGTGCCTGCAGAGTGATATGAATCAGATTCGCCTTTTAGTAATTCCTCTCTACCAATTTTACCTTCAGCAAAATCTTGTCTGATTTTAGCTTTCTCATCATTGGTGATGCCTGATTTCATAGGTCCACCTGGTATAAAGATGGTTGGCAGATGACCAAATTTCAAACTTCCAATCACTAGACCCGGAATAATTTTATCGCAAATGCCCAGACAAATTGTACCATCAAACATATTATGTGAAAGCGATACCGCAGTTGCTAATGCAATCACATCTCTGCTAAAAAGCGAAAGTTCCATGCCGGGTTGACCTTGTGTAACACCATCGCACATGGCTGGCACACCACCTGCTACCTGCGCTACTGCATTATACTTACGTGCATAGGCTCTTATTTTTTCTGGATAGTTTTCATATGTTTTGTGGGCAGAAAGCATATCGTTATATGCAGTAACAATTCCAAAATTCGCCACTTTCAAATCAGCTAATTTTTCTTTTTCATCATGTACACAACCAGCGAAACCATGAGCTAAATTACCACAGCTTAAAACATTACGCGACACACCTTCATGAAAGGCATGATTCATTTGTGCTAAGTAAGCTGCTCTTGACAACTTGCTTCGTTCTATGATTCGATTGGTAACTTCTGTTATCGTTTGATGTATCATGATCTTAAGGGTTTTTATTTTTTATCAGCGTAAAATATTTTCAACGGTTCATGTAGTGGAGATAAGAAATGCGAAATAGGTAAATCTTGTACAATAGCGGCATTCAATACTTGTTTTTTAGAAGCCCCCTGAATCATTAAATAGATAGATTTACTTTGTAAAAGAAGTGATTTTGAACAAGTAATTCTATGACTTGGTTCTGTTGGTGATTTAGTTGAAATAATACATGGCGTTGAGCTTTTTAAATCATTCTCTGAGTTTTTATCTCCTGGAAAAAGTGAAGCAGTATGCCCATCTTCTCCCATACCTAAGACAGAAACACTGACTTGTTTTTTAAATATAAAGTAAGCAATATTTGTTTCAACTAGATTTTCTTCTTCATTATTTGTATTGTACACCATTGGTATAAAATTAGCGAAGGCGGCCTCATTTTTTAATAAATTATCTCGAACCAATTTTTCATTACTGGCTTCATGTGTTGAAGGTACAAATCTTTCATCAACCAAACCTATGGTAACCTTTGACCAATTTAATTGTTTGAGTGAAAGTAAATGAAACATGCCGATGGGGGTTGTGCCACCCGAGACTAATAAACTAGCTTTGCCAACTAATTCAATATCATGTATTAGTTTTTGCGCAATTTCATTAGCCAATTTTTGCTCTAATTCTTTAAAGGATTCAAAAGGTATAATTTTCATTTTAAAGTTTTATTTCCCAACTGTCTTCTCCCTGCATAATATTGTCAACTGGCCCCCACGAACCTGCTTCATAAAGGATATTGGATTGATTGGCTAATTTCCAACTATTTGAAATTGATTCAGTCCATTTCCAAGCAGCCACTAATTCATCTTGACGCATAAAAAGGGTTTGATTTCCTCGAATCACATCGATTAATAATCTTTCGTAAGCCTCCGGGAATCGTTCTTTAAATGTATCACTATAATCCAATTTTAGAGAAATAGGCATGTATCGATATCCACCTGGTCCTGGTATTTTTGTCATTTGAACCAATTCAATTCGTTCTTCTGGTTGTAAGCTGATGATCAGCTTATTATTTGACATTTTTTCTTGTGATGGAAAAATATTGTGTTTGACTGTTTTGAAATTGATGATGATTTCAGAATATCTTTTTTTTAATCTTTTACCAGTGCGTAAATAAAAGGGAACATCTTTCCAACGCCAATTGTCTACAAATGCTTTTATAGCAACATAGGTTTCAGTCTTCGATTCATATTTTTCAATTCCTTCGAGATAAGATCCTACTTCTTTTCCATCAATAGATCCTCGAGTATACTGGCCTTTTATAGTATGAGTTAAAACCGAATTTTTTGTAAAGGGTCGAAGCGCATTCAAAACTTTTAATTTCTCATTTCTAACTTGGTCGGCTTCTAAAATATTAGGTGGTTCCATGGCCACTAAACAAAGTAGTTGTAGCAAATGATTTTGAATCATATCTAATAGTGCACCACTATTGTCGTAATAACCTGCTCTGTTTTCAACGCCTAAATTTTCAGCTACTGTAATTTGAATATTGTCGATATTTTCGGAGTTCCATGCTTTTTCAAAAAGGTTATTTGTAAATCGAAGTACCATTAAATTTTGAACAGTTTCTTTCCCAAGATAATGATCAATTCTATAAATTTGATTCTCGTTAAAAGCTGCACTAATTTCATCATTAAT
>DAOOQH010000067.1:0-14778 GCA_035388625.1 Chitinophagaceae bacterium
AGTGATACAGCACCCAATACAATTATGAGTTGCCAACCCCAAAGATGAATTTTGCTAAGTGTATCATTAAACAACCTGGTTTTTAATACACGTTGCATGATATAATATGAACCTCCGAAAATCGCATTACCTACAAATGCAAAAATTACTGCATTCGTATGCAAAGGTCTCAAACGTCCAAAAGTGGTATAAGGGATCCCCAAATTTAACGCAGGATAAGCAAGCTGAAAAGCGATAACTATTCCTACTAGCATTCCTACTATACCCCAAAATAAAGTGGCATAACCAAATTGTTTTACAATCTTATTGTCGTAATAAAATTTTTCTACTTGCATATCTATTTTTTGTTTTCGTTTTTAATATTGTCTTCAAAAAAAATTCGATGAGCGGGTGAATAATCATCATCAAATTGTCCTGTTTTAACACTCCAGATATAAGCACCTAAAAAACTGAGCGCTACAACCAGACTAACAGAAAGAAGGAAAATAATGACATTCATAAAGAATAATAATTTGAATACACAAAAGTATATTTATGACTTAGCGCATAAAATGGTATTCGTCAAACTGAAATATGATTTTTATCATGAATTTAAACCGGTCATATATTTTGATTAATCAAATTTCATTGCTTGCTTGTTTCTTGATGCAATAATTTGTTCAGAAATTCAACAATAAAATGGTAGGAAGTGAGTTATTATCTATCAAAAATCTATATCTTATGTTAACAAAATTCTTCTGTGTAACCACAGCTATTATACTATCTATTGTGTTTATTTCTTGTAAAAAAAGAAGGATATCATTCCAGATATCATCTCTTATCCAAATTATTCCCAGTTAAAAGTGGGCAATTATTTGATCTATCAACAGTTTAATTTTGATGCCTATGGTAATGTAACGCCTACTAGTTTTTATGATAGCTGTTATATTGAAAAAGATACGATTGTGAATGGAAAGACCTATTTCAAAATGTTTCGACCAGGTTATTTAGGCACAAATCCAATTTCTTTTTTACGCGACTCGTTACATTATTTAGTAAATCTTGAAGGCAAAATTCTTTTTTCATCGCAAGATTTTACTAGTGTTCTGAATTCATATTTTATTAAAGCAACTGCAACAGACACGGTTTGTCAGGTGAATTTACAAATGAAAGATAAAGCCCTCAATTATACATCGCCTGCCGGTAATTTTATTACTTCAAATGCAGTTGAAACCTTCAATATGTTTCCTCGTTGGATTGGTTCTGGCAATCCAAGATATAAACAAACTCGATACGCCGAAAGTATTGGTATTATAATGGAAACACTACCTTTTTTTGCTTCGAATAGAGATTATGTAGAACGAAGGTTAGTAAGATATCATTTGAACTAATCAATTAAATGATATCATTCTGTATTTAGTAAAATCCCTCTAAAACGGGTACTAATTTAAAACTCGGTATGACTCCTGAAGTACGCCATACTTCTTTACCTTGCTTAAAAACAACTAAGGTTGGCACACCTTGTATTTGATAGGTTTGGGCTAGTCCAGGATTTTTATCAATATCAATTTTGTATATCGTTACTTGATCTCCAACTTTCGATTTAACCTCTTGCAATATCGGTTTCATTGTTTTACATGGACCACACCATTCTGCAAAAAAGTCAATTAGTACAGGTTTATCTGATTGTATCATCTCGCTAAACTTTGCCATGTTGATTTGATTTATTTTTTAAGTAACGATTATAAATAATTTTTGTTCCAATATAGGCAATTAATATGACACTGATAGAAGAAGCTGGCATTAAAATAGCTGCAATCACAGGTTTCATATTAGCGCTCACGGCAATTGAAAGCCCAATAATATTGTAAAATAAGGAGTAAATGAATGTTCCAATAATTAATTTCTTAACAGCTTTGGCGCTTTGAATAAACTTAAATAGATCGGCAGTTTTTGATGTATTTAAAATAGCATCTGAAGCTGGCGAGAATGAAAAATTCGCATCTACTACAGATATTCCAAGATCACTCTGTTTCAATGCACCAGCATCATTAATTCCATCTCCAATCATCAAAACCTTTTCATTTTTTTCTTGAAGTGTTTTGATATAATCTAGTTTGGCTTGCGGCGATTGCTGAAAGAGGAGGGTAGCGCCATCTGGAAATAAATGCTTCATCTGCTCATAAGATGATTGATTATCGCCACTTAATAAACTTAATTTATAGTTGGTTAAATTGCCAAGTAACTCTTCAACCCCTGATTTGATAATATTTGAAACAACAAAATATCCATTTTTAACTTTATCAATTGAAAAGTAAACCAAGGATCCTTTTATATTTTCAATTTCTTGTAAACCTACAAATTGCGCGCTTCCAATTTTTATATATTGATCATCATGCCAAGCCTCTACACCTTTTCCAGCAAGTTCTTTTATATGATGAATTTCTTTCTTGTCTATTTCATGATAGTACTTCACGATGACCTTACTCAAAGGATGCGATGAATGGCTGATGACTGATAAAATAATAGCCATATCATCTTTTGAACATGATTCTGTAAATAGTTGAATCTCCTGTTTATTGATTTCGGATAATGTGCCCGTTTTGTCAAATACAATGTGATCAATTTGTGATAGCGTGTTAATTGTCTCAACATTTTTTACAAACATGCCTTCTTTTGAAAAGAGTTCTATGATGAATCCATAAGTATATGAAGAAGCAAGTAAAAGAGTGCAAGGGCAAGCTACAATAAGCACTGCTGTAAATGCATTCCAAGCATTCGTAGCATCAGTGATTTGCCAAAAAATGTAGGATGTGGTTGCAATCAACAGCAAAATAGCAGAGAAATATTTGCTAATTGTTTCAATAAAGGTAGCTGTTTTGTCTTTTGTTTTTTTGAATGCTTGATTATTCCAAAGAGATGTAAAACTGTTTTGTGAAAATGGTTTTATTGAAACTACTTCAATGGCTGTATTTTGAATTTTGCCTCCAGCATAAATAATTTCGCCAGTCTTGATTGTAGTTAATTCATTCTCACCCGTTACAAAACTGTAGTCAATTTCAGCAGATCTTGAACTCAAAATACAATCAACTGGAATAATTTCTTGATGATGAAGTCTTAAGATATCGCCTTCGTTCACATCTTGAATTTTCTTTATTTTTTCTACACCATTTTCAAGAATTGCAATTGAAATTGGGAAATATGATTTATAATCTCTATTGAATTTTAAATTGGTAAACGTTTTGTATTGTAAAGATCTGCCTATCAACATAAAAAAAACAATACCACTCATACTATCTAAATAACCTGCACCTTGATTAGTTACAATTTCATAGATACTTCGAACAAACGTGATGGTTATAGCAAGGGCAATAGGCGCATCAATATTTAAAAATCGTTGTTTAATACTTGACCATGCGTTTATGAAAAATTCTTGTGCAGCATAAAAAAATACGGGTAATGATAATAAGAGATTCGCATATCTAAAAAATATGGAGATCGTTTTATTCTCACTAAATTCTAATCCCAAATATTCTGGAAAACTGATCAACATAATATTTGCAAAACAAAATCCAGCAATACCTAATTTAATTGTCGATTTTCTATCTACAGGCGATTTATCTTTCTCTTCATAATCTTGTAAAGTGATATAGGGTTCGTACCCTACAGAGGCTAATAATTCAGCTAACTGACGTAATGTGATAATTTTTTGATGAAATGAAATGCTTACTTTTTTCTCATTAAAATTTACTTGTGATGAGATAATACCCTCGTTTAATTTGTGCAAGTTTTCGAGCAACCATAAGCATGAACTACAATGAATTTGCGGCAAATAAAATTGAACTTGCGTTTGTTTGTCATTTTTAAATGTATATATTTTGGCAGCGATTGATTCATCGTCTAAAAATTGAAACTTAACTTCATTAACTTTTACTAATGTATTGCCTGGCGTTTCGTTTAAACAATAGTAGCCTTCAAGTTCATGTTGATTTAAAATAGAATAAACACTCTTACATCCTGAACAACAAAACAATTTGTCGCCAATATGAATCTCATCATTTACACATTCCTCACCGCAGTGATAACATTTATTTTTTAGCTTTATCATCATTTTCTAAAAGATTAGTTATCAAAAAGCGAATCCTTCTTTGAAGTGGTTGTAAAAGTGTTTTTCTTTAGTGTCTTGTATTTCGATCATATTCAACTTTAAATTTGAAAGTAAAGTTTGTAGTTCAATCACGCTATGATTTTGATTGCTTTGTATAAAAAAATCTGAACCAATTTGAATCGCTTTTGATATATGATTTAGCATCGCAGTATAATGAACCTTCGTATTTTTTAATGCACTCGTATTTTCAGATTGAATATGTTCATCCGAAAGTTTAATGATGTATGGAAATAAAACTAGTTTTTCTTTACGATAAAGTTCATCGAATTCTTCGTAAATTTTCTTCTGCAACATATCAAGAACTTCAACATCATAATCTACTCTTAGATTTTGAATATACTCTTCAAGTTTATTGATCTCTGAATAAATAAAGGGATAATAATCATGAATCAGTACTTGTGTAAAAGACTGCAAAGACATATTTTTTAAATCTGAAATATGAATATCTGAATAATTGACCATCACGAATTGTTTAAATGTAAAATTCCAATTAGCGAGGATTAATTTTCATGATATTTCATGAGTTAAAACATGATTTTTGTCATGTTTTAAAATAATCAAATTATCTAAATCAGTTAATCTAAAATATTAGCTGTCTTTACAAGTTTAGCGAGGTCGGTAATGATGATTTTTTTGCCGCTCAATTGAATGATATGATCTTTATTCATTTCAGAAAGTAATCGGATAGCAGTTTCTGTAGCGGTACCCACAATATTCGCGATATCTTCTCGACTAAACATTGCATTGATAGTTTTGCCATCTTCTTCAAAACCATAGGTTTCTTTAATAAATAAAAGGGCTTCAGCTACTCGTTCACGCACAGGTTTTTGGGCAAGATGTGTAATTTGTAATTCAGCCTTTTTCAAATCATCTGATAAAAGTTTCATCATTTCCATTGAAAGTGAAACATCTTTTTGCAAGATACCTAAAAAGAGTTCTTTAGGAATGAAACAAACACCACAATCTTCAATAGCAATTGCCGAAGAACTATAAAAATCGCCACTTAATAAAGCCCTATAACCGAGAGGGTCTCCAGCTTTTACTAAACGATGAATTTGTTCCTTGCCATCATCGCCCATTTGCGATAGTTTTATTTTTCCATAATTTACGCAGTACACACCATGAGGTCGGGTGCCTTCTTTAAAAATGGTTTCTCCTTTTTTATAAGCACTGCAAACTTTTTCAGTATTTATTTCTGCCATCATATCATATTGGGCATTACAAAATACATTTGTAAATCTTTTAGCACAATGAGCGCAGTCAGCGTTTTTTAAATGTTCAAAAGCCATATCCTACAAAAATATTCAATAAAAGTCAGTAACAAAGCATTCTTTACAAAACTTATACAATGATTTTTATAGTATAGATCTGAAAATTAATTTGTTGAATTCAAGACTTCATATCTGAGATTTGACTGGCTACATTTTTTAGCTTGCCTCCTCCCTTTTTTTGATATTATCGCCACTAAAATTCTCAGGTTTGCATTATGATATAGATGAAATTAAAAATAATTTGAAACTCAATATGCTTGTTTGTCATAGTACCAATTGGTCTTAATCTTGACATAATTAGTGTTTCAGAAACTTACTTCGGTAAATAAGTGAATTCGTGTCGTCATCTTCAGTATTACCGCAAAATCTGGGTTAAATTATATTGATAGTAGGTATATTCAAGATGATACAAGAAATCGGCAGAATTGAATATCTTAATAAAAAAAGGCTTTCCGAAGAAAGCCTTAATAATAACTATTTTAAAAAAGTATACTAGTACTCTCTTTTCTTATAGCCGCCACCGCCGCCTCTGTTATTATCTCTGTAGCCACCGCCGCCGCCGCCAGTGCCTTCAGTTTTAGGACGAGCTTCGTTCACACGAAGTTCAAGACCCATAACTTCTCTACCATTTAACCCGTCAATTGCGCTTTGCGCAACATCGTCAGGCATCTCAACAAAACCGAAACCACGGCTACGTTGGGTAAATTTGTCCATAATAATTTTTGAGGAGATCACTTCTCCGAATTCAGAGAAAAGGCTCAATAATTCTTCATCCTTCATTTTGAATGGGATGTTTGCTACATAAATGTTCATTGTATAAAAATATAAGATGACGAAGATAAACTTTGTTTTCCGATAATTCCAAATATTTAGACTTTTTTCTTCGCCTTAGAAGCAAATATTGCATGCATTCTTTTTCCTTCAAGTTTTGGCATTCCTTCAAGTGTGCCATATTCTGCTAAACGCTCAGCAAATTTCAAAAGTATTAATTCGCCACGATCTTTAAACATGATAGCACGGCCCTTAAATTGAACATAAGCTTTTACTTTATTGCCATCTTTTAAAAAGTTTTCTGCATGCTTGGCCTTAAAGTCAAAATCATGATCATCAGTATTTGGTGTAAAGCGTATTTCTTTCACTTCACTTTTTGATGATTTCGCCTTGAGTTCTTTTTCTTTACGTTTTTTCTCATAAAGAAACTTGTTGTAATCGACGGCTCTACAAACCGGTGGATCGGCTTGAGGCGATATTTCAACTAAATCTACCTCTAAATCTGCGCAAATTCTAAGCGCTTCTTCAATACTATAAACACCTGGTTCAAGGTTTTCTCCTACAAGACGAACTTGTGGTAAGGTAATTTCACGGTTAATTCTGTGTTCTCGTTCTCTTTTAAAAGGACGTCTAAAATTGTTTCTTGGCTGCATTCAAAGTTTTAATGTGTGACAAATGTAGATTTTTTATTTGATTCTTACTTATTAATTTAAGAAGATTTTTTGTTTGATTAATTTCTGAGATTCACTGTTTGATAGATAAAACATGCATAACTCAAACGCTTCATTTTATAAACGATATGTTTTAAAAGAATGTTTTTTTTATTTTTATAAACGCAAACTAAGTTTTAATTAAAGTTTAAATCAATTTCTTTCACGTTTTCGGATATGGTAAGACGCCCTGCTGTTTTCTGTTTAATTTCATCCAGACTAACGCCAGGTGCATATTCAATACATTCAAATCCCTCTGGTGTTATATTAAAAACACCCAAATCTGTCACAACTTTTTTAACGCATTTTAAACCTGTAATAGGGAGTGAACATGTTGGAAGTAATTTTGATCGACCTGCTTTATCAGTATGTTGCATAGCTACAATAATATGTTTTGCACTAGCCACCAAATCCATTGCACCGCCCATTCCTTTCACTAATTTATTTGGAACTTTCCAATTAGCGATATCACCATTATCAGCAACTTCCATTGCGCCTAATACAGTTAAATCAACCTTGCCGGCTCTTATCATGCCAAAACTCATAGCACTATCAAAAAATGCTGAGCCTGGTAAAGTTGTAATCGTTTGTTTGCCGGCATTAATTAAATCGGCATCTTCTTCGCCTTCTAAAGGAAAGGGGCCCATTCCCAATAAGCCATTTTCGCTTTGTAAAACTACCTCAATACCATGAGGAATATAGTTAGCAACTAAAGTTGGGATGCCTATTCCAAGGTTGACATAATACCCATCCTTTAATTCTTGTGCAATTCTTTGTGCAATATGATTTTTATCTAATGCCATTTTTTAATTCGTTGAAGTTGCGAAAATACTAATTTGAAAGTAATTAGATTAATATTTTATTGCGAGTGTCGTTTAATTAATTGATCTTAATTTCTGATGGAATAAAAATTGAATAATTGCCTTGGTGTTTAATAATATCACGCACGATGGTGGATGAAAATGAACTGTAAATTGGACTACAAGTTAAAAAAACAGTTTCAATAGATGAGGCTAAAGTTTTATTCATGTCGGCGATTGACTTTTCGTATTCATAATCAAGGGTGTTTCGAATACCGCGTAAAATAAAATTTGCCTCAATCGCTTTACAATAATCTACCGTTAAACCACTATATGAATGAACTTCAACTTTGGGTTCATTTTTAAAGATATCATTCATCCAAGCAATTCGTTGTTCAAGACTAAACATGGGTTGTTTGTTTGAATTGCTTCCTACACCAATTACAATTTTATCAAATAGAGGCAATGCTCTATTGATGACATCGGTATGTCCTAATGTCATTGGGTCAAATGTTCCAGGAAAAAGTGCAATTCGCATATCTTACATTTATTTTAATTGTTCAGTTTTGTTGCATAATAAAAAACGCAAGCCCTAAAGTTAGCGAATAAATTGTCGTTTTCGCTCAAATACTAATGATCTAAAGTTGATGCAGGGGCGTTTACTTCTTCTTTAGGCTCATTGATAAAAATACTAAAGATGGTTGTACCATAGCTTTTTGATCTATTGAACATAGGATGATTTTCATAATTATTTCGAGGCGTATGTTCTAATATAAACCAGCCATCTTGATTCAACATATTTTTTTCGAAAATTAGTTTTGGAATATCATCAATATTTTTAAGTGCATAAGGAGGTCCAGCAAAAATGAAATCAAAAGAGGTGGTACAGTTTTTTATAAATGTAAACACATCCATTTTTAAAATTTTGAAGTTCTCAAATTTTAATTCTGCAACAGTTTTTTTTATAAATTCAATGGTGCCATGATCTTGTTCAACCAGTGTTAAATTCGTACATCCTCGCGAGGCGAGTTCATAACTAATACTGCCTGTTCCTCCAAATATATCTAGCGTTACCAAATCCTCAATATCTAAATTATTTTGAATAATATTAAACAAACCTTCTTTTGCTATATCGGTAGTAGGCCGAGCGGGCATATTGGTTGGCGGATGAAATTTTCGTCCTCCATGTATTCCACTAATTATGCGCATGTGACTAATGAAAATAAATTGAAAAAATAATGTGTGGGTTGATCAAATAAGGTTTCAGGGTATTGTAAATTGCCTATTCGATTGCCATATTTTACTGATGGGAAATATTGAATTAATTCATTGTAAACGATCGGTACCCGAATTGATTCGCCAAATAATTGAATCGACATTTTATCCTTACTAATTTTTTGAACTTCAATAAAATTAGCAATATGATAGGTAATATCTGTTATACTCACATCAGCTAATATTTTATGTAATATCAAATCCTTTTTTAAATAAAAACTAAGGGAGGCACAATCATCTTTAATAATGATAAAGGCTGTATACGAATTATCGCCAGCTGTTAAAGAAGGATAATTATTTAGTATACATGAACTTGCATCGTAAAAAGTGACATTCTTATAAATAGATCCTAGAAAACCAACCGTTGATTTTTTTAGACTATAAATTGAAATTTTGTCTTGACTTATCTCTTGCGTGAAAAGCGATTCTTCATCATTCAGTTCATGAACGAATTGATAATAATCTTGAATATGTTCTTTTGCGTATAAAATTTTTGGCACTAAGGTCGATTTCAATGTATCAATCGCAATCTTTACATTATTTACATTTTTAAAAACTGGATCAGAGAGTATCTCATTAAAATCGTTTTTGCCAATAACCTTATCTTCAAAGTAATAATGTTTCAATAAGTAGATAATCGAATTCTCCTTATTGCTTAGTGCATAGGATAAATAATTTCGTCCAATTAAAATACTACATGTATAATTTGAATAGTCTTTTATGTTTGAAAGATTATTGTCTATCTGTATTGTTGGTTTCAAATTCTCTTGATATTGAATCACAATATTAGAAATATTTAGTCGAATTTAAAAATTGCTTACAACCTGAACTTGGATATTATATTTAAATGATGCGTTTTTTTTCTCTTTAAGTTCATGATGAATACCCTACTTTTGCCATCTTATGCAATCAGAGAGCAGTTTACAGGTTAAAAATACATATCAAAATATTTTGAAAATTGCGTTGCCTATTAGTATTGCTATTTTAATTCCGCAACTTAATATTTTAACCAATACCTTGTTTCTTGGATATTACCAACCAAGTTATTCGCATTTTACAACACAAGATTTATTGGCAGCTTCAGGATTGGCTGGAATTTACTATCTTACTATTGTAATGGTTGATTACGGTTTAGTTTCAGGAATATTGATGATGATGAGCAGAAAAGCTGGCGAAGATGATCGGAAAGGAGTGGGGCTATTATTTTCAAATGGATTATTATTGTGTATAGGTTTGAGTTTGCTTTTAATGTTTATTTCATTCTATTTTGCGCCTTGGTTATTTAAAGCAACTATACACGAACAAAATGTTCAAGAAGCAGCAATTTCTTTTATTAAAATTCGACTTTGGGGATTACCTTTTATGGTGGTTTGTCAAATGACCAATAGTTTTTTTCTCTCATTGTCAAAATCTAAATTAATCATGGTTGGTACTATTGTGCAAACCGTTGTTAATATTTTATTTGATTATTTATTGATATTCGGCATCGGTATTTTTCCTGAAATGGGTATTGAAGGAACTGCCTTGGCTTCTGTGATTTCAGAATTTTCATACATGGTTGTTGCTATGAGTATGATTCATTTGAGTAAATCATTTTATGATTTTTCGTTGCGTTATTTTAAAAATATAGATTGGGTTTTGATGAAGCAAATGTTTATCAAATCATCGCCATTAATTATTCAGTACTTTTTAAGCATCGGTGCCTGGGAAGTGTTTTTTATTTATGTTGAACATTTAGGTAAAACAGAATCTGCTTTATCACAAATATTTAGAAGTGTATTCGGATTAGTTGGCGTAGCTGCATGGGCATTGGGTTCAACATGTAATTCGATGGTGAGTAATTTAATTGGTCAGCATGCTTTGGATGATGTCATTCCACTGATTAAAAAAATTATTTTGATCAGCTTTTTAGTGGCTTTGGTTATCGGACTGCCAGTGATTATGTTTCCTAGATATGTTCTTGGTTTGCTAACAAACGATCAGCATTTAGTTGAAACAGGAATTACCTCACTGCGTATTGTCGTTGTTGCCACTTGGATGTTATCAGTTGCCACAATTATTTACAATGCTGTTGTTGGTACTGGCAATACGAAAATGAGTATGGTATTTGAATTTGTTGCCATTATTTTTTATGTCGGATATATTACCGTTGTAATTGAAATTATGCGGTTACCGCTTCCATTTGCATGGTTATCTGAATTCGTTTACTGGTTCTCATTGTTTACACTTGGCTTTCTTTATTTCTATACAGGAAGATGGAAAAAAGGTTTGACCATTGCAAAAGCTTAGATATCAATTGGAGTCATTGATTTATTTTAATCGTCGTCGAATGCAATTTCGTAATTTTCTTTTAGCAACATAGATGGATTTATTTATAAACGCAAAACGAAAATATGATTGATCATTGTTGGTAAAATTATTCGTGTTGAGTAAAAACTTAATTTTCAATTTTTCAATGTGATGAGTAATTAGGGTAGCATTAAAAACTAAATCTTTCTCGAGTTTATGAACAAGCCGACTACCCATTGAAATTATAAAGGTGTGAATAAGGTAACTCTTGTATTTTTTTGTGTAAGACTTCAGACACTAAATGTTTAACCTTTGTGTTGTTGAAACAATACCGTTACAACAATATTTAAAAGTCGAAATGAAATGCAATTCAGAAGTTCAGTCAGACGTTCAAAATGACATCAAATGTGAAATCCTATGAATACGCTAGGTATCTGGCATTTGAAAAATAAATTCACAGCAGAATACGACCACGCATTAATGGACTAATAAATTAAAGAACCGTGGAAGTAATTCCTATATCCGTTTTATTGAATCATGAAAATATCTTTTTACATCTTAACTGTTATCTTCTCTATGTTCACACCAAATGCAATGTCTCAAACGCTTGAAGTTGTTCCTTATGTGGATTTAAAAAAATATGCAGGTAAGTGGTATGAGATTGCATCAATACCTCAACGATTTCAAAAAGGATGTAATTGCACAACGGCTGAATACACGCTAACAGATAAGGATTATGTGATAGTTGAAAATAGATGTAATAAGGACAGCATCAACGGAAAACTATCTTATATCAAAGGCAAAGCTTTTGTGGATGAAAACAGCGAGAACGCAAAACTAAAAGTGCAATTTTTTTGGCCTTTCAAAGGCAAGTATTGGATAATAGATTTGGCTAACGATTATAGCTATGCTGTGGTTGGTCATCCTAACAGAAAATACTTGTGGATACTTTCAAGAACAGCAATTATGAATGATAACACGTATAAAGAAATTATTTCCCGAATAAAAGAAAAAGGATTTGACATTTCAAAAATTAAGCGCACTAAACAACAGTAAGAATTAAGCAAAAAAAAATAAAATGATACGAAAATTCAAAACTGGAGAATATAGAATTTATTCGATAAAAATGAATCCGATCAACTACAAATGAAGAGCCTTTGAAACGTTTAACACATTCATTGATACCAATAATTACGAGCTACAAATAACAGATTTCAAAACACTTAAATTTCGAAAAATAATCATTAAAAATAAAAACATGAAAATACTAATAGTCTTAACCTCTCATAGTGAATTAGGAAATTCTGGAGAAAAAACTGGATTCTGGATAGAAGAATTTGCATCTCCTTATTTTGTTTTAGTTGATGCTGGAGCAGAAATAACCATTGCATCACCCAAAGGCGGACAACCACCAGTTGACCCCAAAAGTGAGCTGGTAGATGCGCAAACGCCTGCAACAATAAGGTTTTATAAAGATGAAATTGCTATAGATAAAGTAGCAAATTCTTTTAAACTTGGTGAAATAAAATATGAAGATTATGATGCCGTTTTTTATCCTGGTGGACACGGTCCTTTATGGGATTTGGCATTCGATGAAAGTTCAATTAAATTAATTGAAAATTTTTATAATCATCAAAAACCAATTGCTTTCGTATGTCACTCACCTGCTGCTTTAATTAATGTTAAAGCAGAAAATGGAGAGCCACTTGTAAAAGGTAAACACTTGACAAGTTTTTCAAATTCAGAAGAAGAAGAAGTTAAGTTAACACAAGTAGTGCCATTTTTATTAGAAGATAAACTGAAAGAGCTAGGTGCGCATTATACAAATAGCAGCAATTGGGAATCTTATGTGCAACAAGATGGGTTACTATTAACAGGTCAAAACCCTGCTTCTTCAGAAGGCGTTGCCAAATTGCTATTAAAAATGCTCAAAGGAGAAGAGACAAAACATTCATAATTAAAAAAAATAAATCATGACATTTCAAACGATCAATCCAACAAACAATAAAGTAGTAAAATCATTTGATGAAATGACTGATGCTGTTGTTGACAAAGCGATTTCACAAGCAGCTATTGCTTATGAAGAATGGAAACAAACTGACTATCAAACACGAGCACAGTTACTATTTGCTGTTGCTGGTTTGCTTCGTGCAAAAAGAAAGGAGTTTGCTAAAATCATTACTTTAGAAATGGGTAAACTTTATTCACATGCTGAAGGCGAAATAAAACTAAGTGCTGAAATTTTCGACTACTATGCCAAAAATGCTGAGGGATTGTTGAACGACAAAATTTTAAATCCTATTCATGGAAAAGCATTCATTCGATCTAGCCCGATTGGTGTTTTATTGGGAATTCAACCATGGAATTTTCCTTTTTATCAAGTAGCCCGTTTTGCTGCACCTAATATTATGATTGGCAATACAATTTTAATAAAGCATGCAATGAATGTACCTCAATGTGCCATGGCCATTGAAGAAATATTTAAAGAAGCCGGGGCGCCATCAGGACTTTATACTAATTTATTAGTATCTCATGAACAAATTGAAAAAATCATTGGAGATAAACGAATTAGAGGGCTATCGCTTACAGGTAGTGAAGCAGCAGGAGCAACTGTTGCAGCACAGGCAGGCAAACATCTTAAAAAATCAGTTTTAGAATTAGGTGGAAGCGATGCATTCATTATTCTGGAAGATGCTGATATTGACAAAGCAGTTGAATGGGCTGTTGTAGGAAGAATTAACAATAACGGTCAATGTTGTGTGGCATCCAAAAGGTTTATAGCCGTAGAAAGTATCGCAGATGCATTTCTTGAAAAGTTTAAACATAAAATGGCTGACATTGTTGTAGGTGACCCGATGGAAGAGACAACCCAACTAGGGCCGCTTTGCTCTGAAGATGCAGCCGCAAAAATTGCTGACCAAGTGAAAAGGGCAGTTGATGGTGGGGCGAAAATTTTGTTAGGTGGTAATAGAGTTGATAGAGATGGTGCTTATATGCAAGCCACAATTTTAACAGATATAAAGCCTGACAATCCTGTTTTTTATGAAGAGTTTTTTGGTCCCGTTGCGCTATTCTTTAAAGTAAAAAATGAAGAAGAAGCTATCGCATTGGCCAACAATTCACCCTATGGATTGGGTGGTTCGGTGTTTACGCAAGATATTGAACGGGGCAAACGAGTTGCAAATCAAATAGATACTGGAATGGTTTTTATTAACCACCCGACATGGACTCAAGCTGACCTTCCCTTTGGAGGAACAAAAGGATCGGGTTATGGAAGAGAAATGGCAGAGTTAGGCTTAGATGAATTTGTAAATAAAAAACTAATTAGAATTAGCGAACTTAGTGATCCATTTTAATAAATAAAAATCATAATTAACAATGAAAATAGTCCTAATAATAGTCGGAATAATTGCTATTTTATTTATAGTATTTCAAATCTATATATCCATGTCAACAGGCAAAACAGAAACTCAGTTATACAAAGTTATCAGAGTGGAGAAGGATTTTGAAATCAG
>DAOOQH010000068.1:0-14708 GCA_035388625.1 Chitinophagaceae bacterium
ACAAGTATATGTGGGATTTGGTACCTTACGAATATGATAATGTTAGGATTCGATATTTTGGTAAAAACCAAGCCAAGGGTTATGCCTATGGTGTTGAAGGTAGATTATATGGAGATATTGTAAAGGATGCAGAGTCGTGGGTGAGTTTGGGTATTATGAAAACTGCGGAGGATATTAATGGAGATGTGGCAATTATAAAGAGCAGATTAACTGGTGAGGATAGCACAACCGTTAGTCCTGGTTATATTCCTCGTCCAACGGATTCACGAATGAGTTTTGGTTTGTTTTTTTCAGATTATTTACCGGGCAATAAAAACTTTAAATTGTTTTTGAATGGATTGTATTCGACAGGTTTGCCTTTTGGACCACCAGACCAAAATAGATATGGTGACACATTAAGAATACCAAGTTATAAGCGGGTTGATGTTGGTTTTTCGGCCTTGATTTTGGATGGTGCACGCAAAGACAGGCCCCGATATAGTATGTTTAAAAATATTAAGTCGATGTGGTTTAGTTTAGAAGTATTTAATTTATTAGGTATTCAAAATACGTTATCCTATTTGTGGATTCAAGATCAAACAAGTGGGCGCACTTATGCCGTGCCCAATCGCCTTACCAGAAGGCTGATTAATATTAAACTAGTTACTAGTTTTTAATGGTAGAGATTGGATACTAATTTGATTTAGGTTATATGCAATCCAAATAATCAAGTATGTAAAATTTTGCGTTCCAAATTTTTAATTTATATAATTGTAAACTATAAAATGTTGATAATTAATGTTTTATAAATATTTTGGCATACTCTTTGTCTAGTGAATGATATGATAACCCTTGAAGCTGCGAATAAAATTGGTCAGAATTGGATAGATAGATGGAATGAACCCAATTTGTCAAACTTTTGCGAACTTTATGAAGAGAGTGCCGAAGAATTGTCTTCTATGGCAAATCGTTTAATAAGGATATCAAATGGTCATATCAAAGGAAAAAATATTTTGTACTGTTATTGGCAATTGCTTCGGGCTATATTTCCAGACAATCATTACGAATTGAGCCAAGTTCAATTACATGGTGAAGATGTGATTGTATTTTTTAAAATGAATGGATTAAAAACGAATGCAGTGGCCAAGCTATCAGTCAATCACCAAAACAAAATCGAGAAGATAGTGACTTGTCATGTTTAATATTTTTCACTCATGATGTTAAACCAACATTGAAATTGGATTTTCTAAATACCCTTTCAAAGTGGTTAAAAAATTTGCGCCTACAGCACCATCAACAACACGATGATCGCAGCTAAGGGTTAGTTTTAAAATATTTTTAATTACAATGGTATTATTTTCTACCACAGGGGTTGGCGTGCTTTTGCCCACAGCTAAAATACAAGCATCAGGTGGATTAATGATTGCAGTAAATTCATCGATATCCATCATCCCTAAATTAGAGATGGTGAATGTATTGCCTGTGAATTCGGAAGGTTGAATTTTTTTATTTCTTGCCTTGTCATAAAGCTCATTTGCATTTATAGCTATTTGAGACAAGGTTTTTTGATTAGCGAATTTAACAACTGGCACAATCAATCCTTCAGGTAAAGCAATGGCACTGCCAATATGAATATGGTGATTCTGTCGAACAAAATCGCCCATCCAACTACTATTTACGTCAGGATGTTTAGTAAGTGATAATGCAACTGCTTTTATCATCATATCATTGATTGAAATTTTAATTGGACTAGCCAAATTAATTTCTTTTCTGATAGCCATGAGTTTGTCCATTGAAACTGAAGTCTTCAAATAGAAATGCGGTGCTGAAAATTTACTTTCTGATAATCGTTGAGCAATTATTTTTCGCATTTGTGTAACAGGCGTATCTGTATGACCTTCGATGCCGTCGTTAAAAGCTATTACTTGCGAAGTTGAAGTTTTATCAGAAGCAGTTTGCGCTTGGTTGATATTGACGTTATCTAAATCTCTTTTAATAATTCTACCATTATCGCCAGTGCCAGCAACCTTATGTAAATCAATTCCTTTTTCTTTGGCAATTGATTTAGCTAGCGGTGATGCCTTAATACGATCATCATTTGAAGGTGTTTGCGTATTAAGAACCTCAGATTGTTTAGATGGTTGAGTTTCTATACTAGCACTATTATCAACACTTACTGCATTTGTTTTTGTAGGACTTTCTGAGCCTTCTGATTTTAGTGCATCAAGATAGGGTGTGATATCTGTACCCGCTTTTCCAATCACAGCAATCACTGCATTAATTTTAGCAGCTTCGCCAGCTTCAACGCCTTTATATAGTAAAGTGCCATCAGTATATCCAACTACTTCCATAGTTGCTTTATCGGTCTCAACATCTGCTAGAGAGTCATCAGCTTTGACAGAATCGCCAATATTTTTATTCCAAACCACAATTTTTCCTTCAGTCATTGTATCGCTTAAAAGCGGCATACGAATCACAGTCAATTCTTTAGGTATCTGAATAGATGCAGTTGCAACAGGAGAGGCTGTTTCAGTTTTGATTGCAGCGGCATTGTCAACAGCAGGAGGTGGAGTAGAGGTTGATGGCTTAATTAAATTTGAAATGTCTTCACCTTCTTTACCGATGATGGCTATAATTTCATTGACTTTTGCAGCTTGTCCAGCCTCAACACCAATATAAAGCAAAGTTCCATCTACATAAGGAATTACTTCCATGGTTGCTTTGTCTGTTTCAACATCAGCGATCGAATCATCACTCTTTACTTTGTCACCTACTTTCTTATTCCAAACAGCAATTTTTCCTTCAGTCATTGTATCACTCAATAGGGGCATACGTATTACATCAGCCATGGCATTTCTAATTTTTTCCAAAAGTAATATATTTTAAATAATAATTTAGATGTAAGATAAGACTTCATAAGCTTTATCAGATTTGGGTTTAAAATTCTATATTTGCGCACTTTAAATAAATCATGGAAAATAATAATTATAAACTTGACACCCTTCTTATACATGCAGGTGTTGAACCCGATCCTACAACTGGTGCAATTATGACACCAATTTATCAGACATCAACCTATGTTCAAGAAGCGCCTGGCAAGCATAAAGGATATGAATACGCCCGTACCCAAAATCCAACTCGAACTGTTTTGCAAAATGCCATGGCCGCTATTGAGAAGGGAAAGCATGGTTTGAGTTTCGCGTCTGGACTGGCTGCAACTGATGCTATTATGAAATTGTTAAGTCCGGGCGATGAAGTTATTTCAACCAATGATTTATATGGAGGCACTTATCGCATTTTTACAAAAATGTTTGAACCTTATGGAATGAAATTTCATTTCATAGGAATGTCAGATCCGAGTTTAATTGAAGCTCATATAACAAAAAATACAAAAATGCTATGGGTTGAAACGCCAACCAATCCATTATTAAATATTATTGATATTGAAGCATGTGCTCAAATTTGCAAAAAGCACAATATTTTACTAGTTGTTGATAACACATTTGCTTCGCCTTATTTACAAAATCCTTTAACGCTTGGTGCAGATATTGTAATTCATTCAGCCACCAAATATTTAGGAGGACATTCAGATGTGGTTCATGGCGTGGTGATTGTGAATGATGATGGTTTAGAAGAAAGATTGCGTTTTATACAAAATGCGAGTGGCGCTGTGCCAGGTCCTCATGATTGTTGGTTAGTTTTAAGAGGTATTAAAACGCTACATGTTCGTATGCAACGTCATTGTGAGAATGGTGAAAAAATTGCGCATTATTTACGATCGCATCCCAAAGTTGAACGTGTTTATTGGATAGGTTTTGAAGATCATCCAAATCATGAAATTGCTAAGAAGCAAATGAGAGGTTTTGGTGGTATGATTTCATTTGTGTTAAAAGGTGATAATTTAGATGATGCCATGAAAGTATTAAGTGGTACAAAATTATTTTCATTGGCAGAGTCACTTGGCGGCGTTGAAAGTTTAATCGGTCATCCTGCAAGTATGACACATGGCTCTATTCCGCGTGAAGAACGAATTAAGAATGGATTGGCAGATACATTAATAAGATTAAGTGTTGGTATTGAAGATGTAGATGATTTAATTGAAGATTTAAAGCAAGCCATTGGATAGTGCATTACTGATTATCATGTTATAAATGCAAGATTCAAATTTATCATTGGTTGATTTTCTAAATCTTAAGGTAGACGAATACAATCAGTTGACATTTATTGACCGTGATCCTATTTCAATACCTCACCAATTTATCAAAAAGCAAGATATTGAAATTGCAGGTTTTTTTGCCGCTATTTTAGCATGGGGAAATAGAACAACCATTATACAAAATGCAAATCGTATTATGGAGGCGATGGAGCATTCGCCTTATGAGTTTATTTTAAATCATAAGGAGAAAGATTTAAAACGATTTCTAAATATTAAGCATCGAACCTTTAATGCAACAGATTTGCTTTATCTGATTCATTTTTTGAAGATTCATTTTAAGGAATATGATTCACTTGAAGATGCCTTTTTTATAAAGCAAGGAGTAAATCAGAAACAGCGTTTGATTGATTTTCATGAGTACATTTTTTCTTTTGAACATCCTGAACGAACGCGAAAGCATATTTCAAACCCTGAAAAAAATTCAGCCTGTAAACGAATCAATATGTACTTACGATGGATGGTAAGAAAAGATGATCGAGGTGTTGATTTTGGTATTTGGAGTCGAATGAAAATGAATGAACTCATGATTCCGATGGATATTCATGTGAGTCATGTTGCTTATCGATTAGGATTGATTAAAGAAAATAAAGCGAATTGGAAAACAGCAACTGAACTGACTAATGCATTGAGTGCGATGGATGCAGACGATCCTTGCAAATATGATTTTGCTTTATTTGCTTTAGGTGCTGAAGAACGATTGCGTTAGTGATATATATAAAACTATCCTCTCTTTTTAAATAATGGCACTTTGCTTTCACTACCTGTAAGCAAACGATTGATATTTTTGTGATGTGTGAGTACCACAAGACATGCTGTAGCAACTGCAAATACACGATACATGAGTTCAGGCTCTCTGAAAATAAAAAAGATCAGCACTGGAAATGCTATACTTGCAACAATAGAGCTCAAGGAAACGTAACGAGTTAAAAACAACATTAAGAAAAATACGGCCACTAAACTTGCCGCAACTAATGGCTGAATGGCAAGTATCATACCGAATAAAGTAGCAATTCCCTTTCCCCCTTTAAACTCGGCCCATATAGGAAATACATGTCCAACAACAGCAGCTATGCCAAGTAAAACTTGAAAATTAGTGAGGGCAACATTATCTAATTGATATTTAGAAATAAAGTAGGCAAGATCAACTGCCATAAAACCCTTCAGCATATCGATCACAAAAACAAAACTGCCTGCCTTTGAACCCAATACTCGAAAGGTATTTGTGGCTCCCGCATTGCCGCTTCCATAATTACGTATATCGATATCGAAGAAGTATTTGCTTACCCAAACTGAAGTTGGTATTGAACCCAACAAATAAGCAAGTAATAAAAGAATGAATTCGTACATATATTAATTTAATATTACCAAAAGTTGATTCGCGAAGATAGTAGATGCCGAACAATTATGCAAACACATATTATGTTAATTTATATGTAGAGCGACCCAGTCTTTTTTCTGTTTACTAGAAACAAGCTGAAAACCTAGTTCAGTAAAGCATTTTGACATTGTTGGGATATCGGAATAAAGAATACCACTTAAATAAATTTGACCTTGAGAACGAAGTAAATTTTTTAAAATAGGTAAGGTTTCAAGTAAAATATTCAAATTGATATTAGCCAAAATGATGTCAAATTGTTTATTTATTTGAGTGAGATCTTGAATTGAAATTTCGATAGACGAACAATTATTTTTCATACAATTTTCATTGGCGTTTTCAACAGACCATGGGTCATTATCAATTCCTATCACAGTTTTTGCTCCTTTTAGTGAAGCCAATATAGCTAATACACCGGTGCCGCATCCAAAATCAAATACATCTTTTCCATTGAAATCAGTTGCACACGCATATTCAAGCATCATTTGTGTGGTTTCGTGATGACCAGTTCCAAAACTCATTTTGGGTGTAATTTCAATATCATATTTACAATCAGTAAATGGCGGATGAAAATTTGCACGAATACCCAATTCATTATTGATTCGAATCGGTTCAAAATTTGATTCCCATTGAGCATTCCAATTTTCATGTGGGATAATTAATTTCTCAAATTGAATATGCAATGGCTGTAATGCCGTTTTGATAAGAATATCATCATATTCATCCTCATTAAAAAATGCAAAGAGTTTAAGTTCGTTTTGTTCAAATCCTTGAGGATTTAACTCACTTAAAAATGCAGTAATTATATCCCCTTCATCAGTTTCTTTTAAATCAAAAATGAGTTTTATATAGTTCATGCAACGAAAGTAATGAAATATTACAATGGGAGGTCTATATTTGCTTTTTACCGTTTTAGTATGCTTAATCGATATCTCACTTTTTACAATTCTCCCATTCAATTTGTTGTTTTTTGTGCGATCTTATCAATGAGTTTTTTGGTGGGAGGTAGCTTAATTGAATTTCTGAATACCCAAATTATTGGCTTTTCGAATGAAGAGATCTTGGGAATGAAAGATATATCTAGTGAATTATCGAACAAACTTAAATTTGTAAATGCCACACTTCTCGCCATTACATTATTATTACCAGCCATTATTTTTTCGTATTTAGCCTATCCAAAACCTACTAAATATTTAGGATTGGATGCTTTGCGTAAGAAGCATCATTTATTATGGGGAATTACCTTGATTTTAATCGCTATTCCTTTTACATCTTTACTTGAAGAATGGAGTCAATTGATTCCAGCCATTGGTAATTCAAATGAATTAGATGAAAAATATAATCAGTTAGCCACTTCAATGTTGAAAGGGAGTAGCTTAACAGATTTGTTTTCGAATATTTTTTTTATTTGCATTATGCCCGCATTAATTGAAGAAATATTTTTTAGAGGCTGTTTGCAAAATATTTTACTTCATTGGATGAGAAAAACACCCATCGCCGCTATACTTTTAGTGGCTGTATTATTTTCAGTATTTCATGGACAATTAAGTGGTTTTTTTCCTAGAATATTTTTGGGTTTATTATTAGGTCTATCTTATTATTACTCTGGTAGTTTATGGGTTTCAATGTTTATGCATGTTGTAAATAATTTGGTGACAGTTGTTTTTGTTTATATGTTCAATAATCAAATCACTGATATTGATCTTACCAAATTACCTGCAATGAATATATGGCTAGGGCTACTTAGCTTTATTGCCGTTATTGCAATGGTTTACCTTTTTTACAAGGATCGAAAAGAATACGAAATTATAGAAGTTGAGAAAGAAGAATTACCCAAAATACAATGAGAATGCATGATAAAATAAAATGGATTTGTATCCATAAAACAAGTAATAAGTTTGAAGCTGAGGCTATCAAGGGCAATATTGAGAGCGCTGGAATACCTTGTGTGATTTTGAATAAACAAGATAGTTCATATTTAAGTTTTGGTTATGTTGAAGTTCATATTCCTGAAGAAAGAAAACAAGAGGTTGAGCAATTACTAAGTGAAGATCCAAACGTAAATTTAAATTAATAGATGGCGCTAAATATCAAAACCTTTTTTACCAGACTTGGAAGTGCCGCTGTTTTTAGTGCCATCATGTTAGCTGGTTTACTAATGAATGAATGGGCGTTTATTGCTCTTTTTTTTGTGATCAATATTCTTTGTCTGCGTGAGTATGCGAATCTGGTTGAATTCATTTTGCAAACAAAATTTACGCAAAATGAAAAGGTTAATTTTGTGGCAATTGGCGTTGCGCTGTTTTTAACTGTGATTGCGTTGCCGATTTCTGTCTGTGATAATTTTATTTCTTTGGTATTGTCAAAATATGTATTTCATTTTTTAGGCTTTGTAATTGGCGCAATGCTCATTTTCTTGTTTTTTAGAAAGAACAAAAAGTCAATTTATTTACTTACTGGTTTAGGATATATATCTGTAGCCTTTGGTTTTTTAGTTCAAATGCGATTTCAATCTTTATTGCTTCCTTTGATATTAATTTTGTTCATTTGGATGAATGATACCATGGCCTATCTCACGGGTTCCTTTATTGGTAAAACGCCCTTCTTTCCGAGTATTTCACCTAAAAAAACAATCGAAGGTACAATTGGAGGAATTGTTTTTTGTATGGTATTTGCTTTTATTTGGGGTTCATTGACTAATTGGTTTCCTATTTCGGTGTGGATAATGTTTGGTTTGATAGCAGGCGTTGTTGGTACTGCCGGGGATTTAGTAGAATCTAAATTAAAGCGAATGGCAGGTGTGAAAGATTCAGGTGCCATGATGCCTGGACATGGAGGCGCACTAGATCGATTTGATTCATTATTGCTTGCATCGCCATTTGCGTTTTTAGTGGCAATGATATTTGAAGTGTGTAAGGTTTACAAAGTATTTTAATTTTATAAGAAATTTACAATAAATTGAGTACGGTTTTAATTCGCTCAACAGTATTTTCTTTACCTATTAGTTCAGCAATATTAAACACACCGGGGCCAAATTTTCCTCCAACTAACATAATTCTAAATGGTGCTTGTAATTCGCCTAGCTTGATGTTTTTTTCTGTAGCCAAAGTTTTAAAACAAGTTTCTATAGAAGCCAAATTCCATTCCGAAAGGCTATCAAAAGAATTTAGAAGTTCATTGAAAAAAATATTTTTTTCATCACTCCATTTAGTTTGAATGCTTTCTAAATCTACCTTCGCTGGTGTTTGAAAAAAGTAAATCGATTGTTCATAAACATCATTAATTAAAGTGCATCTATCTTTAATCAGTGCTACAACTTTCTCAAGATATTCATCACTCATAATATCAACACCTCTATTCACTAAAATCGGTTTTGCCAATATTTCAAAATGAGTGATAGGCATATGTTTGATCCATTCGTGATTGAACCATTTTGCTTTTTCATAATCAAATTTAGCACCACCTTTGTGTACTCGTTCCATTGAAAACGAAGCAACTAATTCATCTAAAGTAAAAATTTCTTTTTCTTCACCACTATTCCATCCAAGCAAGGCTAGTAAATTAATAAACGCTTCTGGTAAAAACCCAAGCTCTTTAAAACCATGAGTTGTTTCATTTGTTTTAGGATCATACCAATCCATTGCAAATACTGGAAACCCTAGTCTGTCGCCATCTCTTTTACTTAGTTTGCCATGTCCATCGGGCTTTAATATAAGTGGTAAGTGCGCCCATTGAGGCATATGTTGATCCCATCCTAAATAATGCCAAAGTAAAATATGAACTGGTGCACTTGGAAGCCATTCTTCACCTCTAAAGGCATGCGTAATTTTCATTAAATAGTCATCAACAACCACAGCTAAATGATAGGTTGGCATGCAATCTGCTTTCAGTAAAACCTTATCATCTACTAAATTTGATTCATTTTTTATTTCGCCACGAATCATATCTGTGAATGTAATGGTTTCATTCTCGGGCATTTTAATTCGAATCACATAAGGAATATTTTGTTGCAGTAAGGATTCGGTTTCTTCTTTGAGAAGTCGAATTGAATTTTTCATATGCATTCTTGTTGATGCATCATATTGTGGCGAAGGATTTGAAGGCGATTTTAAATCCTCACGCATTTTTTCTAATTCCTCAGGTGTGTCAAAGGCATAATAGGCATGTCCACTTTCAACCAATTGTAAAGCATATTGTTTATAAATTTCTTTGCGTTCGCTTTGACGATAAGGAGCATAATCACCAGGGTGATGAGGACCTTCATCTGGAATAATGCCACACCAAGTTAAACAATCAACAATATATTGTTCTGCACCTTCAACAAATCGAGTTTGATCAGTATCTTCAACACGCAATACAAAACTACCATTGTGTTTTTTGGCGAAAAGGTAACTGTATAATGCAGTGCGAACACCTCCTAAATGTAAACCGCCAGTTGGGCTTGGTGCAAATCTTGTTCTAACCGATTGACTCATGTAATATTTTATTAGTGGGCAAATTTAGTTTCATTTCATGATACTCTCTTTCGTTATTCTATAATTCTTTATTGCCCCCTTCATTGAAATGGAGATAATTGGCTTATTTAGTTCATAAAAATTATCAGTTTGCTAACAGTTTGAGCTTGAGTTTCGTTATAAAATTAGAAATAATCCCGCTTATATTTGTGATCTAATTTTTGCATGACACGTATTTTTCTAATTGTTTTATCGTTGTTTCCCTATTTGATTGATGCACAATCAAACGCTGATACTTTGCGTAAGCATGTCGTTCGCTTGTCAACTTCCCCCTACGCAAGAACTCAAAAAAATATTGAAACGCTTAATAAGGCAGCCAATTATATTCATCAATATTTTTCAAAAAGTTGTGAAGAGGTAGTATTTCAAAATTTTGAAATGAATCATGTAAATTATAAAAATGTAATTGCAAGTTTTGGTCCATCACAAGGTGCTCGTTTTATTTTAGGAGCGCATTATGATGTATTTGGCGAAGCGCCTGGTGCAGATAAAAATGCAAGTGGCGTGGCAGGTTTGCTTGAGATTGCTCGTCTTTTAAAAAAGAATGAGAAGCTATTATTGTATCGAATTGACTTAGTTGCTTATACCTTAGGGGACGCAAATTCAATTGCGCGTAAGAATAGTGGTAGTTTTTTACATGCAAACTCACTGAAACAAAACAACGTAGAAGTACTTGGTATGATTAATTTAGATTGTATTGGTTTTTTTACAGATAGGCCTAGAAGTCAAGTTTATCCATTTTTTTTGTATCCATTCATGTACGGACGAATTGGCAATTTTATTGCAGTGATACAGCAACCAGGAAATGGATTATGGGCTCGACAGATGCGCTATTTATTTAAGCAATATATGTATGATCTTCGCGTGATTAATTTTAAACCAGCTGTTCCATTTGATGGGTTTGGGGATGGAGATCAAAAAAATTATTGGGATTTAGGTTATCCAGCTATTCTAGTGACTGATACTAAATTCTATCGCAACAAAAATTATCACTATGATTTAGATACCTTTGAAACTTTAGATTATTTTCGGATGGCAAAAGTTGTTGATATGGTGTATAAATCACTTATTCATTATCAGGCATGAGGACATATTTAGTTAAAACACCTCGGTTATTAAAAGTGGCTTATGCAAATTGCATATGGCATGTAAAAGAACATGCAAATAGTGTTTACCTAACTTTTGATGATGGACCACATCCAACTATTACACCTTTTGTTTTAAATGAATTAAAAAAATACCAAGCAAAAGCAACCTTTTTTTGTATTGGTAAAAATGTTGAACTCTACCCTGAAATTTACCAACAAATTCTTGATGAAGGTCATTCGGTGGGCAATCATACACAAAATCATTTAAATGGTTGGAAGACCGAAAATATTGAATACTACAAGAATATCAAAATGGCTTCGAAATTAATTGATACTCGTTTATTTCGACCGCCTTATGGAAGAATTACCTATGCACAATCAATGGGCTTAAGCCGGTTGTTTCCAAAATCAAAAATTATTATGTGGGATGTATTGAGCGGTGATTTTGATACAGCATTAACGGGTGAAAATTGTTTGCAGAATGTGGTATTGGCAACTCAAGCCGGATCGATCATTGTGTTTCATGATAGTGAAAAAGCTTGGGCAAGATTGAAATTTACGTTGCCTTTATTTTTAGAACATTGTAAACAACAAGGTTGGAAAATGAAAAAACTGTAAAATTCCTGAATGAGTAAAGCCCCATTTATAAAATAGTTAGAACAGTTTTAAGATTCAAAAGAATGATAGATACACATACTCATCTCTACGATGAACAGTTTGAACAAGATAGAATTGAAATGATAAAGCGAGCCATCGAAAGTGGTGTTGAACGTATGTATTTGCCAAACTGTGACGCAACAACCATAGAGCCTATGTTTGAAGTGGAACGTAAATTCCCAAATCATTGCTTTGCTATGATGGGTTTGCATCCTTGCTATGTAAAAGAAAATGTAGATGAAGAATTAAACATAGTGCGCAAATGGTTAGATGAACGTAAATTTTGTGCAGTTGGTGAAATCGGGTTAGACTATTATTGGGATAAATCGTTTGTAGAGCCCCAAAAGCGAGCCTTTAGAACGCAGATAGAATGGGCTCTCGAGTTTGATATACCCATCGTGATTCATACACGCGAAGCAACTAAAGATACAATTGATATTGTGAAAGAATATTGTGCTAAAGGCATTAAAGGCGTATTTCATTGCTTTAGTGGCAGTTATGAAACAGCCATGCAAATTATTGATATGGGCTTTTATTTAGGAATCGGCGGTGTATTGACATATAAAAATGCAGGATTGCAAGAGGTCGTTCAAAGATTAGATTTGAAGCATTTGGTACTTGAAACTGATGCGCCGTATTTAACGCCTGCGCCATTTCGTGGCAAAAGAAATGAAAGTCATTATGTTCATTATGTTGCACAAAAATTATCAGAATTAAAAGATGTTTCGATTGATGAATTAGATAGAATAACTACAACGAATGCAAATGAATTATTTAAATTTTCAAAATAAAGATTTGGCTAAGATGATGATAAGTAGGGTTGTATTAAAATAAAATTTTAAACTTAGATGATTTATTCTTACACCAATTCAGATCAAGAAGGAACTATCCGACTCATAAAGGGCGAATCTCAACTTTCTCGGAATTATTATAAACAACAGGTTGGCGATACATTTCATTCAATTGCATGGAATATTGGTAAATCTCAAAAAATTCTAATTGATGAAATTGAATATCAATTTGAGTCAAATTCTATTCTTCCACTCACATTAAATCAAAGCTTTAGTTTTGAACTTCCTGAGAATATTGTTTTATGGCAATTTAATAGAGAGTTTTACTGTATTGCTAACCATGATAAAGAGGTAGGTTGTGTCGGGTTTATTTTTTTTGGTCCTTCGCCAACTATGTTTATTGAGTTGGATACCACTGATCGGGAGAAAATGAGTAGAATATTAGATCAATTCGAAGAAGAGTTTGTTTCAGATGAAGATATAAAAGGCGAGATGTTAAGGATATTGTTGGTAAGATTAATTATCAAAATTACCCGAATAGCTAAAAAGCAATATGTTGATTTGGATCAATATGAGGATGGAAAATTTGATTTAGTTAGACAATATAATTTATTGGTCGAAATTCATTTTCGTGTTGAACATCAAGTTAATTTTTATGCCAAGCAACTTCATAAATCACCAAAAACAATCTCAAATTATTTTTCGATTTTGAGTAAAAAAACACCTTTGCAAATTATACATGATAGAATCATAACAGAGGCGAAGCGATTATTTTATTATACCAATAAATCGGTTAAAGAAATAGCAAGTGAATTGGGTTTTGATGAAGTTTCGCACTTTAGTACATTTTTTAAAAAAGTAACCTTTCAAAGTCCTACACAGTTGAAAAACGCTCTTAAAAAGCAAGATTAGGGAAATATTTATAAGTCATCGGGAAGAATGTCTATTGCATTCGAGTTTGAGCAAGCACATCTTTGCATTCAAATTTATATACAATGAAATTAGTGTCCATTCTCTTCGTAACCTTATTCTTTGCAATAACTGCAAATTCTCAAACTACCTTACGTGTAAAACATTTTAATCTAGAAAAAGGGCTTGCAATTCAAGGCTATGATCCGGTTGCGTATTTTGTTAGTAAAAATGCAATTAAGGGAAATAAACAATTTGCTGCAAGTGCTGAAGGGGTGACCTATTATTTTTCGTCCTCAAATAACAAAGATCTTTTTTTAAAAGATTACAAAAAGTATGAGCCTCAATATGGCGGCTGGTGTGCTTATGCCATGGGAGCGAACAACGAAAAAGTAGAAATTGATCCGGAGACTTTTAAAATTTTAAATGGCAAACTGTATTTGTTTTATCATACTTGGACTAATAATACATTGACCAAATGGAATGCAAACGAAAAAACTTTAAATGAAACCGCGGATAAAAATTGGCTTTCACTTTATCGCTAATCAATAAAAAAATTAATCATGAATATTAAACTTATCTTTTCTTGGATACTTAGAATAATAGCAGCAGTTATATTACTTCAAACACTTTTTTTTAAGTTTTCAGGCCATCCTGAATCAGTCGAACTTTTTACTAAACTTGGTGTTGAACCATGGGGTAGAATTGGGACAGGTATCATTGAGTTGATTGCTGGTATATTATTATTAATTCCGGCAACTGCTTTCGTTGGTGGGTTACTTGGTGTGGGTTTAATGTTTGGTGCTATATTATCTCATCTTACAGTGATTGGCATTGAATCAAAGGGTGATGGGGGGCAGTTATTTTTACTTGCCTTTATTGTTCTGATTTGCTGTAGCCTTATTCTTCTTTTACATGGAAATCAAGGTTTAGCAATCTATCGTAAAATACTTGCATTCAGAAAGTAATTCTAAAAATAGAAAATAAGAGTATTTTGAATATGGTCTTTCTTCAATTAAAACAACAATTAAAGTCTTTGAATGATTTGCTTACCTCATTAAGTGATGAGCAGTATCTTTTTAAAAGTGTGCATCTTGGGCAATCAAGTATTGGTGCGCATACACGACATATAATTGAATTATTAAAATGTGCTATAGATGGTTATGAAATGGGGAGAAT